>JBLINQ010000019.1:0-48701 GCA_047639315.1 Planctomycetota bacterium | reverse complement strand
TTGGCGTAGTCGTTCTCTGGGTCGCTCAGAACGGGGAAGTTCAAACGGTGGCTGGCACGAACTTCGGCGCTCTTCTCCTTAAGCTGTGGTGAAATGGCAACCAGGTTGGCGCCAAGGCTTTTTATTGCCTCGAGATTCTTCTGTAGAGCTCCCAGCTCTACGTTGCAGTATGGTCACCACCCGCCTCGGTAAAAGCTGATGACGAGGGGACCACGCTCGAGAAGTCCTCGAGAGGTCACCAAGGTGCCATCTGTATCTTCCATTTCGAAGGGCAGAAGCTTGTCCCCAACTTTGGGAATGCCGGTCATAATGCCAGAGTTGCGCAGATCGTTGGTGGCGCGATGGGCGACCGCGATGGCTTCGGCAGGAGCTTCCTTTTCGAAAGCATCACGAATTCGGTCCAATCTTTCTTGAAGTGTACTCACGCTTTCAGTCCTTCCTCTGTCTGGTAATTCGGATAATCGGAATATCCTTCGGCGCCATCTAAACCAGAATACCATTTGGAGGGATCTGATTCGGCGGCGAGGGGCCAGTCGTTGCGGAAGCGCTCGACTAAGTCGGGATTACTGATGTATGGTCTGCCGAAGGCGATCATGTCGGCATTGCCGTCGCTGATTGCCGCATTCGCGGTCTCTTCCGTATAGCCACAGTTGCCCATGAGTGGGGCGTGGAACACCTCACGGAAATCGGCGAGCGTCATGGCTTCACCCTGGCCATGAAAGCCGAATCCAAGGCCGTCCATTACGTGCAGATAAGCAAGCCCGAACTGATCGAGTTCTTGGGCTGCATAGAGAAACTGCTCGCGAAAGTCTGGCGATCCCATGTCGTTGAAGACGCCGTTGGGGGAGAGGCGGACGCCAACTCGCTGGGCTCCATAGACTTTGGTGACCGCATCGACGACTTCGCGAAGGAGGCGAAAGCGATTCTCGATGCTGCCGCCGTAAGAGTCCTCGCGTTGATTGGTCTTGGATTGCAAGAACTGGTCAAGTAAATAGCCATTGGCGGAGTGCACTTCGACACCGTCGAAGCCTGCATCCTTGGCACGTTGTGCAGCTGCAGCGTAGTCTTGAACGACACCAGCGAGTTCTTCGGTCCTGAGCGGGCGTGGTGTTTCGTGGGGAAGCTTGCCCTCAAGGGTGTGGACACCTTCGCCTTCAATGGCGATGGCAGACGCCGAGACGGGTAGAGCATCTCCTAAGAAGCTGCTGTGACCTGCGCGCCCGGTATGCCAAAGCTGGAGGAAGATGCGTCCACCCTTGGCATGAACGGCAGTTACGACTTTCTTCCAGCCTTCCACTTGTTCATCGGTGTAGATGCCGGGGGAATTGACCCAGCCGTTCCCTTGAGCCGAGACCGTTGTTGCTTCCGAGATAATAAGGCCTGCTCCTGAGCGCTGAGCATAGTACGTAGCCATAGTCTCATTCGGGATGCGTTCCGCACCGGCACGTGCGCGGGTCAGGGGTGCTAAGACCACGCGGTTGTTGAGGGCAAGATCTCCAAGCTGGAGTTCCTTTAGCAGAGGTTGCTCTTCTTTATGAGTTGTCATTTGAAATGACCTTTCTAAGTCTTTGGGACGAGGGCTGGTCGAATGTCAATCCGAGCCCCATCCTGCCTATCGATGTCTCGAAGATTGTAGAACGATCATTCTGAAAAACAATAAGTGACCCAAGAAAACTCGACTATTTGTCGGTGAAACGCGGTATAAGTGGAGTATCATCAAACATGACTGGCTAGAATGATCAGTCTAAAGGAAGCGAGAATCTATGGGGCGACCACGTACTTTTGATCGAGTCAAAGTCTTGCACGATGCCGTAGAGGTCTTTCGTGACAGGGGTTATGACGCGACCAGCGTTCCAGATCTTGTCGATAGACTGGGTATCTGTCGTCAGTCCCTCTACTCGGAATTTGGCGACAAGCGCGGTCTCTACCTGGAAGCTCTTGAGCACTGGGGTAGAAAAGAAATCGATGCCAAGGTCGCGCTCCTTGCTGCACCCGGTTCTCCCTTAGAGAACGTTCGAACTGTTGTGCGCGGATGGGCCAACTACGCTACGGCGTGTCCGAGTGACGGTTGCCTTACGACCAAGGCCATCATTGAGTCACGAGGCGACGCCGATGCGTTGGCAGTTGTGGAAGGGCAGGTGGCAAGTCTCGAGGAAGGATTCCGTGACACTCTCGAGCGTGCCCGAGAAATCGGAGAGCTTCGCCCAGATATCCATCCCGAGCGATTAGCCCGCATGCTTCTTGTTAGTGCCCACGGCATCGGCGTGCTGTCTCGCCTCCCCCTAAGCGGACCACGAGTAGCCGATGCCGTTTCGACTCTCCTTGCCCTTCTTGATGACGCCGCTGTCTGAGTTTTGTTGTGCTTTGATTGACTGAGGGCGTAGGCCTCTGGGGTGCCGGATGGTGCCTATGCCTATGGCTACAAAAAAAGCTCGCTCATGATATGAGCGAGCTTCTTACTTTGGTCTCGATGTCAGGCGAATTAATTCAGTGGTTCGAGATCAGGTGCATCGACTTCAGTCCAGTTTGAGTCTGGATTGAAAGCGGTGGTGACAGCTGCCTCAGCCGCCGTATCATCACCGAGATCACACTCAAATACGACGCCCTCGTGGTTGACCAAGAACGACTTGACCCCAGTAACGCCGTAGTTTGCCGGCCATGCGATGACTGCAAATCCACCGATCATGAGATCGTTAGCCATATAGGAGTATGCTCCACCCATGGCGTTTTCGCCTTGAGCATTGAGGAGACGAAAGTAGTAACCGTGATACGGTCTTATGTCGGCTTTCGCGCTGGTGTCGTAGCCTTCTGCTTCGGCCTCGGCGGCGAATTCTCCCATCGGACTTGGGCGTTCGCCCACGCCAGTTTTCCAGGACAGGCCGTCCTTCATGCCATCAGTGCTGCGAAGTTTCTGGGCGTAGACATAAACACCATCGCCATCCCAGTCGACTCGGGAGTATTCGCGTTGAGCGTCTGAAAGGGCGAGGCACACCTGAATGGCGTCGAGTTCTTGACGTCCAACACGACGGTTGATGACCTCTTCGCGGCCAGCTTCCGTATCGAAGTACCAAGCTTCACCTTGGCGCACGATGGGGATGGGCAGAGGCCAGTCTTCGCTGCCGACGTGCAAGATCGCTGTGTCGAGATCACGCATCGCAATCTTGTGCATCGCGTTGAATTGCTTGACGAACATGGCGCGCCCATTTTGGTCCGCTATCGGATCACCAGAGCTAAGGATGTCTTGGCAATCCGGGCCAAGACAGCTTTCGATGGCATCTACCTTGTTTGCGCCCATGGCTTCAATCACATGACTAACTGCGGCATCAGCCGATTCGAAGCCGATACGGTCTTCAGAAAGGTTTTTCTGCGACGCACAAGACGTCATAAGCAGAATAAGGCTGCAGGACCAAGTGAGCCGCAATGTTGGTGAGATCGTCTTCTTCATGTTGTCGATTTCCAGTTTGTCTTGTTTCATGTGTTGGCTCCTCATTAGCGACGTCCGCCGCCGCTGCGACCTCCGCGGCTACGTCCGCCACTTGAACGGCCACTACTACCTCGGCTCTTGCTGCCTCGTGAGCTGCTCCGCGTGGCTTTTTTCTTGCTGCCACTGCTGGCACCGCCGAAGGCACCGCCCTTAGAGGATGGGTTGCGCCCTTTGCCAGCGCTGCTGCCAGAACGGCTTCCCGTACGGCCGCTATTCGTGCGTCCGGTGTTCGCGCGCCCTTTGTTTGTTCGTCCGGTGTTGGCACGTCCGGTGTTGGCACGTCCACGGAAGTTGTCCCTTGATGAGCTCTTGCCACGTGCATTGTCACGGCCAAACTTGCTGGCTGTGCCTTGATCACGGTAGCGAACGCCACGTCGACTTTGGGGATTGTGCTTCCAAGAACTGCTGCCGTTGGCGCCTCGTTTACCGCCTTGATACTTGCTGCGGTCGATGTTGCGATTGACGTTGCGATTGCGATTGACATCGATGTCAATGTCACCGTGGCCGTGTCCCCAATTGCAGCCACCCCAAGCATGCCCCCAGCATCCGTTGCTGGCAGCGACGCCGACGGCGAAGCCAAAGGCGGCAGCACCGAACACGTATCCCGGTGGGTAATACGCTGCTGGCGGCGCGGCGGGGTAAGGCCATGTGCCGTAGACGACTGTTGGGTTGTAGGTCGGAACGTAGATGATTTGGGGCTTGGCTGGTTCGATCCGGATGATCTCGGTTTGAACCACAACAACCTCGGTTGTTGCGCTCTGCTCGACAATCACTTTTTGTTCTGGCGAGTCCTTTAAGTGCCCGGCATTCTTGGCTCTAAGACGAAGTCTCTGAATGCCATCCATGACATCGGCTTGCTGCGCCAAGACCGCATCGCCAAGTTTTTGAGTCCAGTCAAGGCGATCGCTCATTTGCTTGAGGACATCAGGAAAGGCGACCAGTGATTTCACACTTGGATCCCATGCCTGTTCGACGATGGCTTTGTCGAGTTTCTCACCCTTGAGAGCTTGGTTTTCCTTGGCCCAACGTGCGGCTTGGACAATCTCCAGTGGGTAGGTCGATGCCATGAGCATTTGGGCGACCACGGAATCAGGATAAAGCGCCATAGGGGCGACCAACTGGTCGATCTCGGCTTCCGTGAATTTAGGAGCTGACGCCGGAGCTTCAGCGCTCTGGCCGCTTAATGGCACGGTGATTGAGATGAGGATCGATGCACAACACAGGACTAAGAATCTGGACATTGAGAACTCCTTTGGGCGAAACGCATAGCTTCTCCTAATAGTATGAAGCAGGGCGAACTCAGACAAATAAGGGATTTTAGCGAAGTGTCGATTCGGCTTGCCCAGCTGCCCACTTTGTGTATTTTTGTTGATATGGAACTGATGGCATTAGATTGGTCTTCAATTGATCCTATATTCAGCCTCGTCCTCACTGATCCTGCGCGATTTTCCTCAGAAAGGTCCCCGTTACCATGTCGAGCCTGCAAATCTCACAGTTCTGCAAAGTGCTATTTCTCGCCATTTTGATCACCGCCTGTTCAAGTAACCCTGTGACGACAACCCGACAGGGACAGGGCGAGGCCTTGGCGAAACTGCAGCGTTCAGCAATTACCGAAGACGTACCAAGCATCTACACCAGTCAAGTGATTCGCGTCCTCGATATGGAGGAAGTCTGGGAATCGAACCCTGAAGCGGTCCACGTCGTGCTTCGCACGGATGACTCAGGCTCGGTGTCAGACCAGGACTTGGCTATGGCTCGTGCCGAAGTGGCTTATTGGCGGGCTAAAAACTCGGAGGACAAAGATTCTGCGCAGAGACTGTTCATGGAATCGCTGATGGCAGCAACCGATCGACTGGGAAGTAGCGCCACCAAGGGGGCTGTTTTTGATCCTCGGCTTAGGTTGATGACTGAGATCTATAACCGAGCCTTGGCTCAAGTCTTGTCTCTTGGCCAGGAACTCAATGGGCATCCCAAGAATTGGAAGACCCTTCCTGGCTTGAATGGCCCCATGGAAATTGAATTGGTGACCCAAGAGGGAAGCTGGGATCCCGCAAGTTTTGATTCCCTCATCTCGGCGGAGGAAATCGCCCAAGAGGGAATCCCCAACGAATATCGCCGCTACGGTGTTGGCGCATCGATGGTTGGCGTCAAGAACAACCGTGAAGGCAACCAGCGTCTTGACGCGCTGCGCCCGGCAACCATTTGTTCGCCGGTTACAATCATCTTCGAGACACGAGATGACAACAAAATTTACGTCAGCTATCTCGATCCCCGCATCGTGAAAACGATTGCGGTTCGTAACAGCATCGAACTGCCTGTCGCCTCTGATTTGACTTCGCCGATGGCTTACTTCATTGGAACCTCTACAGCCTACTCCCGTGAAAATGAGAGCATGTTCGATCCTGAGAAATTCGAGCACATGGCCGGGCTCTACTTCAATCAACCCTACGACCCGAACAAGACTCCGCTCATCTTGACTCATGGACTGTGGTCTAGCCCACTGACTTGGATTTGGCTAGCCAATGAAGTCGCGGGCGACCCTTACTTGAGCCAACATTTTCAGGTTTGGTTCTATGCTTATCCGTCTGGTGATCCCCTGGTTACGAACGCTGGGAAGTTTCGCCGGAACATCATGAAAACTCGGACGATTGTTGATCCAAATGGTACCGACAAAGCGTGGCAAGATGTTGTTCTTGTCGGGCATAGCATGGGGGGGCTTTTGTCCAAGTTCATGGTGAAGAATACCGGCAACCGTCTCTGGCGATTGCGGTCCACTATCAGCTTGGACGAGGTGGTCGCATCGGACGAAGACCGCGAGCGTATCACCGAGTCTTTTGTTCATGAGAAACTGCCCTTCGTGCATCGTGTGATATTCATGTGTACACCTCACCGTGGCAGTGGCATGGCTGACGGCCTTATTGGTGCTATCGGATCAGCGCTCATTTCGAATGACCCAGCTGGGGAAGCAATGTTGAAACGCATTGTCGATGCAAATCCCGGGATCGCTCGTACCGACAACGGGCTGGAGGCAGAGGTCATGAACAGCATTGATCATCTGTCTGCAGATTCGCCGATCCTTCAGGAGCTGGACGCAATCCCTTTCCCTTCTGGTCTTAAGTACCACTCCATCATTGGTGACGAAGATGAAGCGGGACGAGTTGGTGGGAGTGACGGTGTGGTTCCCTATTCCAGTTCGAGTTTGCCGGGCGCATTGTCGGAGAAAATTGTGCAAAGCGGCCACAGTGCGACTAACGATCCTGCTGCTATGGCTGAAGTGAGACGTATCCTACGTCTGCACTTAGAAGAATCTGAAACAGGGCGCTGGTAGGCCCTATGCGAAAGATTGGAAAGTTCCTTCTATTAGTTTTGCTTACCCTGGCGGCTCTTCTGGCCCTCGTTTGGTCCTCGCTTGCGCTGCACTTCGGAGGGTTTGACCCTAATTGGGTTGGTTCGTTTTTCGCGATACTGTGGCCTGCCTTGATCGTTGGTGGTCTTCTCTTCGCCAAGAGTCGCAAGTGGACAGCCCTCTTCTTTGTTATTGGCTTTGGCACTATTGTCATTTGGTGGATGGGCGTGGAGCCCTCAGGCGAAGGCAGTTTTCAAGCGGAAACAAGCCGTCATGCTTGGGCCGAGTTTCAAGGTGACAAGGTGACTGTGCACGAAGTTCGGAATTTCAATTATCGTTCGGGATCCGAGTTCGACCCTCATTTTGAAACACGATCTCTCAAGCTTAGCGAAGTCACCTCTTTAGATCTTGGCATTAGCTATTGGGATGGTCTTAAGAATATTGCCCATACGTTCTTGAGTTTTGGCATTGGTAAGGATGAGTACCTTTGTGTTTCTGTTGAAGTGAGGAAAGAGAAGGGGCAAGACTTCGAAGTTCTTCCTGGTATCTTCAAACAGTATGAACTCTCATATGTTTGGGCCGATGAACGAGATGTCATCGGAGTGCGGACAAACTACCGTAATGAAGAAGTCTTTCTCTACCGCACGACTTGCACTGCCGAGGATAGTCGAATGCTGCTGGAAGACATGCTGAAGAGCTCGACCGCTCTGCGTGAAAAATCAATTTTCTACAACACGTTGACTCAAAATTGTACGTCAACTTTGGTCGGGCATGTGAACCATGTGCTGCCCAAAAAAATCCCATGGTACAATCGGCGATTCCAAAATGGGCTTGGCGATCGGCGTGCGTTCGATCAAGGATGGCTCAAGCGGTACGGGACTTTCGAAGAAACGAAGAAAAGGGCCCATGTCAATGCCAGGGCCCAAGCCGCAGGTAAGGCAAAAGACTTCTCTAAGCAAATTCGAGCCGCCGAATAATAAAGATATAGCCAGGGCTCTTCGAGTGACTACTTAGGCGTGAGCCGATAGGTGGCTTGCTTTGGGTTCTCGTATTTCAGCGCGGCGGGACATAGACGATAGGATTAAACTATGACAAGCAGTGATAGTACTGAGAAACTGGCAGGTGCAGATCTCGGCCGTAGGGGCGTCTCTTTTGCCGCAGGCACGGATACCATCGCAGGTGATCAGAGTGACCACCTCAGGAGCCGTACGGCAACGGCTGCTCTCATTCTTTGCGCATGCTTCGCAGTTGTCTTCGTCAATCAAATCATTGTTGGTGACAACGTCTGGCGTCTGCAAGCGGTTGGGCTTCTTGTCGTCCTTGGCGGCGCTGCTTTTGTCTTGTCTTCTGATTTTGCGCTGAGCACGGCAAAATTACGTCTCATTGAATTCTCGGTCATTGGGTGCACCGCCGTTTGGCTTGCTGGTAGGCACCTCAACATCATGGCGAATTTGGTCGAGGCGGAAGATCGTGCTGGCTTGTTGACGAGAGCTAATGGTGCAGTTATCGGATTTTTCACCATCATTGTGATTTACGGCTTGGTCATTCCAAACACCTGGCGCCGAACTGCCGCCGTTGTTTCGGCTCTGGTTCTGTTTCCGCTTGTTGAGCCCTTTTTGCTTGGCAAGTTTTTCCCGAAGATTAGTGAACTGGCACCAGAAGTCTTGGCGCCCGAACTCCTCGCTCGCAATGGTGTTTTCCTCGTTGTTGGGTCCATTGTTGCGGTCTACGGCACTCATTCCCTCAACGCACTTCGTAGAGAAGTCCATGAGGCCAAGAAAATTGGCCAGTATCAGCTTGAAAAACGTATTGGCGAAGGTGGCATGGGAGAGGTGTGGAAGGCGCGTCATGGGTTTCTTGCCCGGTCAGCTGCAATCAAGTTGATCAAAATCGAAGCTCTCTCTGGTGGTGGTATGGAGGATGCCGGAACTGCTACCCGCCGTTTCGAACGCGAAGCCCAAGTGACTGCGAGTCTCGACTGCCCCCATACCATTGGTGTCTTCGACTATGGTACAACATCCCAAGGAAGCCTCTATTACGCGATGGAATTCCTCGATGGTTTGGATCTTGAATCCTTGGTCAAGGACCACGGGCCAATTTCCGCAGGTCGAACTGTCAGCATTTGGATGCAAGTGTGTCGCTCTTTGGCAGAAGCTCACGCCCGCGATTTGATCCACCGTGACATCAAGCCAGCCAATATCTATTTGTGCCGATATGGACTCGAATTCGATTTTGTCAAAGTACTGGATTTCGGCTTGGTCAAGTCGACCGAGTCTGGCGATGTCGACGCGAATCTCACTCAGCAGGGCGTGGTTGGAACACCAGCGTTTATTACCCCAGAAGCGATGCTCGGCAAACAAGTCGAAGGCCGGTCGGATGTCTACGCGACGGCTTGTGTCGCTTATTGGCTCTTGACTGGCGAATTCGTCTTCCGGGGCACAGCCATGGAAATGGCGACAGGTCACGCGCGGGTGGAGCCGGCCCAGCCGTCGGACCGCACTCCCAATCAGATCCCTAAAGCGCTAGGGAATATTGTCATGACTTGCTTGGCTAAGAAGCCCGAGGACCGTCCAACGGCCCTCGAACTCCTGCGACAATTGGAAGACACCGGGTTGGCGAATGAATGGACCACAGAGGCGTCTGAACGATGGTGGAAGATCCACATGTCGTAAGGGGGGGCCCGTCGCCAGTGAGCCCAGCTTCTATTCTTCCGGAGTTTCGTCCAAGGTTGGCTGTGGCATACTCCAACCTCCACCAAGAGCCCGATAAAGCCGTATCAAGGCGATGATGGCCTCTCCTTCGCTGGCTGCCTTGTCGAGGTCATTGAGCAGCTTTGAGCGGTTGGCATCAAGAACGTTTTGGTAGTCCGACAAACCACGGCGATAGAGTTCGGTCGAGAGTTCGACCGTCTTGCCTGAGGCATAAGTCGCACGACCGAGCGCTGCGTATCTCTTCTTCTCGTTGCTAAACGCCGCAACCGCATTCTCGACTTCTTCGACAGCCAAGAGCAATGTGTTCTGGTAAATGTGCAAGGATTGCTGAGCTTGCTCTTCCGCCACGTTGATGTTGGCGCGAATAGCGCCACCTTGGAATAGGTTCCATTGGAAAGCTGGGCCAAGACTCCAAGCGATGCTCTTGCCCTTAACCCAATCGGCTAAGTGGTCTGATTGGAGGTCAAAGAAGCCGCTTAAAGTGAAGCGAGGATAAAGGTCGGCAGTCGCAACACCAATCAAAGCAGTTTGCCGTGCGAGTTGGCGTTCGGCGCGACGAATGTCTGGCCGACGGCGAACGAGATCCGCCGGAGCTCCGGTCGAAACCTCAAGTGGGGCAGTCGGAATCGGTCCTTGAGGTAATAGCTCGCTGCGCAAGGCTTGGGGGAAGACTCCTAAGAGCACGGCTAAACGATTGATCGAGAACACGATGCCGGACTCAAAATCTGGGATCTGCGATTCCGTACTCGCGAGATTCGTTCGTGCCTGGAAGACATCAAGCTCTGGAGCCAATTCTGTATCGAATCGTGTTTGAGCAATCTTCAGGCTTTCATTTTGAGTGGTCACATTGGCTCTTGCGAGTGAGAGCCGAGCTTGAAACGAACGTAATTGCACGTAGGAGATAGCCACTTCGGCGTTCAGGGACACCATGACATCGTTGTAGTCTTCTTCGCTGACTTCAATATCGGCCCGAGCCGCCTCAATCGAGCGGCTGATTCGGCCGAAGACATCGATTTCCCAGCTCGAATCGAAGCCAACACTGAAAATGTCGTCGTTGTCGAGGTCGCGACCGAGGATGGTCTCACTCATCCGTGCCCGGCTGTACCCGCCCGAACCGACTAAATTTGGCAATCTTTCGCTCCTGGCGATGCCATATCGGGCGCGGGCTTCCATAACCCGGGCGATTGCTAAGGCCAAGTCTTGGTTGTTTTCCTGGGCCCTTGCTACAATTGAGTCAAGGATGGGGTCATTAAACTTCTGCCACCAATCGCCTAAATCTTCCAGTTTGGGAGCGAGACTGGGGTCTCCAGCTTCTGACCAAGAGTTAGGCATATCGGGCTCTGGTGGCACGTAGTCCGGTCCGACGACACATCCAGACAGAGCTATGATTGCAAAAAGCAGAAAAATCCCGGAACATGCAAACTTGGGTGCTTCGTGATTCCCACGGTGAGAAGAAACAATGCGATTAGTTTTACGGATCTTGTTCATAGCGGTTTTCCTACTTCCTAGTTGCCAGGAGGATATAAAACCCAAGCCCATAGCGCCACGCCCTGTGCAGGTGCTTTTACTTGAAGAGACCGATCCGAGCCAGGATCTGAGGCTAACCGGCTCGACTGTTTCGTGGCGAACCGAGGAGATTGCATTCGAAGTTGGCGGGCGTGTCGCCTGGATCGTCGAAGAAGGCACCGAAGTCTATGCTCCTTGGGGCGAAGGCAAGGGCGATGAAGTTGCTCGCCTTGACGACCGTCGCTACTTGGTGGCTGTCGACGCAGCCAAGGCTGCCTACGATTCTGCAGTCGCCGAACAGGCGACTCTGCAGGCTGAGCTTGATCACGTGATCCCAGCGAACATGGAAGCTGCGAAAGCGACCACCAATTTCCGCAGGGCTGAAGTCACGCGCTACCAAGAAGCCATCAAGACCAATGCCGTCTCGAAGTCAGACCTGGATGAAAAGCAAGCAGCCTTGCGGGTTTCGATAGCCAATGAGAAAGAGATCGAAGCCAATGGCATTGCGATCACGGCAAAGATCAAATCTGCTGGTGCCCGTTCCGCAGTTGAGAATGAGAACATTCGTCAAGCAAGAATTAATCTTGATGATTGCGTGATGCGCTCGCCTTATCCAGCGAAAGTGGAAAAGGTCCACACGATTCCTGGTGCTGTCGTCGCAGCTGGAGAACCAGCTTGTACTTTGACCGTCATGAATCCCATCAAAGTGGTCGTGTCGATTTCTGAAGCTGATAGCCGAAAGGTGAAGATCGGCGACGCCGCTCGCATTTTCCCTCCTCATTCAAAGATCAAGATGCATTCCGGTTCGGTGTTCAACAAATCGACGACGGCTGATCCGAATACACGGACGTTCGACATCGAGTTGATTACTCGCAATTACAAATTGGCTCAGGAGCTTCCTGACGATCCGGCTATCCAAGCATTGCCGCGCGTGAGCGATTTGTTTTATCCGCTGTCCATTTCCTCCAGTGTTCCGCGACCGCGAGAAAAAGGTGCCGTCGTTTCCAATGATGAGCCCTGGTTCTTGAATGAAAATTGCATCTATGGCGATGAGACGGATGGCTATTTTGTTTGGCGAGTAAAAGGTCAAACACGTGAGAGCCTCGCGCATCTTGACGGCCCAGTTCTCACCATTGAAAAAGTAACGATCAAGCTCGGTACCGAAAAAGTCAACGCCTTTGGTCTCTATAAGGCAAACGAAGTTGAACGAGACGGCAGCATCAAGGCCACTGACATATTTGCTGCGGTTTCACAGACTGAGACTGGGATGAAGACCGGTGACCAGGTCGCCTACGTTCGAGAAGAGTGGCTCTTTCGCCCCGGCGCCCTTGTCCCTGTCGAACTTGACACCGTGGCTCCCTCAAAGGGCCTTTTCGTACCGATGAAAGCAATTCAAAAAGTGCAGGGTGGAGGTCCGACCTTGTTTGTTGTGAACGAAGATCCAGAAGGTGGTCAACGCGTCAAGCAAATCGACATCAAGATCACCGCGACAGTCGGTGAGATGATGCGCGTCGAAGGCGCCGGAATCGCAGCTGGAGCCAAAGTGGTGCTGGATGGTGCTCACTATCTCGTTGACGGTGATGCTGTGAGTATTGCCGAAGAGGTTCCTTCGAAATGACACTTCCTGAATTCGCACTTCGCAAGAAGCCCATTGTCTTAGCCGCGGTTTCTCTCCTCATGTTGTGGGGCTGCATGGCAACCATGAAGAACTCGAGGCGAGAAGACCCTGAGTTCACTATTCGTACCTGCGTGATCGCGACAATCTGGCCGGGCGCAACGGCTGAAGATGTTGAAAACCTGATCACGGACCCCCTTGAAGAACTGATCGATGTCCTCGATGAAGTCGATGTGATTCGGTCGGAGTCTTCCAGCGGCAAGTCGGTCATTTGGGTCGATCTCTTGGACCAAGTCCCGACCACAGAAATCGACAATATCTGGGATAAGATCAGTCAGAAAATGAAGACTGCGGCGCTTCCAGACGGTAGTCAGCCGCCAGTCATGAATCGAGATTTCGGTGATACTTCATCGTTTCTGATTGGTCTCTATCAAACTGAAGATTCGCCACGTCGTTATACGGCACGTGAACTTGACCTCTTGTCGGGGCGGTTGAAGGACCAACTTTTGCTTCTCGACACCGTGGCTCGTGTTGATGAAGTCGGGATCCCTGACGAAGCGATTTACTTGGAGACTGAGCTTGGCACATGGAGCCAACTCGGAATCAACTCCCAGACCATTGCTGAGCTCTTGAGCGCGCGAAATATCGTGCTCCCCGGTGGTAACATCGACACTGAAGATAGTCGCTTCGGTGTCAAGCCATCGGGCGAACTGGATGCCGTTAAGGAAATGGAGAAGATCATTACCGGATATGGCCCAAACGGGGCGCCGGTATATCTCAAAGACCTCGGGATCACAGTGTCAAGGCGCTATGTCGAACCACGTCAGCGCGAAGCCCGCTATATCTCGCCGGAATCCAAGACCTCAAGGCAATGCATCGTTCTTTCAGTAATCATGCGCGACGGCGAAAACGTCGTGAAGATGGGAAAAGACATCACGGCTCTTTTTCGCGCCAAGTCCGAACTCGCTGAGGATGGATACGCCAAGACCTATGCCGCTGACTTCATGCCAAAGGATGTTCGACTGTCGGTTCTTTCGAATGTGCCGACCGTCGTTAACAAGGCCATTCAGGGTGTCTTTATCAGCTTGGGGCAGGCCGTCCTTCTTGTTGTTGCAGTCGCTATGCTTCTCATCGGGCTGAGAGTAGCTCTTGTGATGGCCGCTGCGATTCCATTGGTCATGGTTAGTACCCTTGGCATCATGACGTTCTTCAACGTTGAATTAGAAACAATGTCGGTTGCCTCGTTGATCATTGCCCTCGGTATGCTTGTCGATAACGCTATTGAAGTTTGCGACAACACTCTCAATTTCCTGAAAAAGGGGATGAGTAAGTTCCAAGCTTGCGTCCAGGGCGTCAATCAAATCGCCTTTCCGATTTTCATCGCCACTTTGACCTCAATCTTTGCCTTCGTGCCGATGCTTACGATCCCGGGTGCGATGGGGGAGTACATCAGGAGTATTCCGCTTGTAGTCTCAATCGCATTGGCTGTCAGTTATCTGCTCGCCGTTACGATGACGACGATGATGGCTTACTTCATGATGAAGCCAGGCGACTCGATGTCGCCACTTGGCTGGGTTGCATTCCACTGCGGTAAGCTGTTTCGCAAGATCATGAAACGCCCAGAGCCTGATCCAGATGCAGAGGGCCTCTTCAGCAAGATTTGTATGGGGGCGATTCGCATCCGTCTGATTACGATCACACTTGCCTTCATCATGTTCTTTGGCTGCATATCTCTGATCACTGGCGGCAAAGTTGGCACAGCCTTTTTCCCGGCGGCGCTTCGAGATCAATTCACCATCAAGATCACGTTGCCCGAAGGTTCTCCGATCGAACAAACGAACAGGACCGTTGCACTGGTCGAGGATCATGTTCGGAAGATTGGTGGCGACCGCCTCTTCAATGCGGTTGCCTATGTTGGCGAGGGTGGTCCCCGATTTTATCTGTCGCTAGAGCCAGAAATGCCGGGCAGCAATGTCGGCTTTATTCAAGTCAATTGTGTTGATCCATTCCAAGTGGAAGCTTACATGGCAGACTTGGGCAATAGCTTTGATAAGGGCTCCGAAGAGCACGGGCTTTCTCCCGTCACTGGTGCCGCATTGAGCTACGCCAAGCTTCAAAAAGGACCTCCTGTCGAGTATCCAGTTTCGTTCCGCCTCTACGGCCAAGACATGGCGAGTATGCGGGCGACTGCCGAGAAGATGAAGGCGAAATTTCGATCGATCGAAGGAACTTGGGATGTCAGCGATGACTGGGGCAACCTCACTCATCAACTTGACATCAATGTTGATCAAGACGCAGCCAATCTTTCTGGGGTGACCAATGCGTCTTTGGCCCAGACGCTCAACACCTATTTCTCTGGCCAATATCTCACGACCTACCGAGAAGGCTCGCATACCATTCCTGTATATCTGCGTTTGCCTCAAAACGAGATCGAATCGATCGCTGGTCTGGGTTCAGCCTACGTCGAAGGTCGAAATGGAAAGGTGCCTCTGAACGCTGTGGCATCGATTGAACCTACATGGCAGATCGGCAAGATCGCTCGGCGCGCGCAACAACGCTGCATGGAAGTTCGCTGCCGTATTCGAGGTGGCATTCTTGGCAACGACGTCACTAAGGCGCTCGTGCCCATGATGAAGGAAATTGAAGAAACGTTGCCTGCCGGTTATCGAATCGAAACTGCAGGAGAGCAGGCAGAGAGCGCCGACGCTCAGGGATATATGGGCTCGGCTTTCGCTATCGCCTTCATGCTCATCATCATGTGTCTGGTTGTCCAATTCAACAGCTTCGGCAAGGTCGTGATTATCTTAGCGACGCTTCCTTTGGCATGGGGCGGCGGAATCTTTGGGCTCTATGTGACCGGGCATCCGCTCGGCTTCATGTCGATGCTTGGACTCCTTTCTCTCGCCGGCATCGTTATCAACGTGGCCATCGTCCTCATCGAGTTCATTGAACACCAAGTCAAGGAAAAGCAGGCCGCCGGCATCGGGCTGGCTGCCGAGGGCGAGAAGAGCTACGGCGGTCTCACCATTAGCGAATTCCGCAGGTGCGTGGTTGACGGAACGAGTCACCGTATTCTCCCGATTACCCTGACGACTTTGACAACCGTGGGCGGTCTATTACCTCTGGCGCTTGGCGGCGATCCATTCTGGGAGCCTCTCGCCTGGGTCATGATCTTTGGCCTGTTGTTCTCGGCCGTTCTCGCGCTTCTTGTGATTCCTGCGATGTACACTCTGGCTGTCGAACGATTTGGCGTTCGGTCGATCATCGTTCCGGGTACTGAAGAGAAATAGGTCGAATGTACGGCTAACCCATACAGCGCCTGCCAATGACAAAGAGCCTTGTTCTCCACCGAGAGCAAGGCTCTTTTCTTTTCTGATACGAAATCAGATGAGTCGTGAATTGAATCGTCTCTTCTTGGGATTCTCGGCCATTCACTTATCTTCTGGAACTTCCTCGGATTCCTCTGGGACTTCGATCCAGCTGCCTGCGGGGTCGTAGGTTGTCATCTTCTTGCCGATGCTCAAGGTGCCGTCTCCGAGGTCTTTTTCATAAACGAAACCGCTATGATTCATGACAAAAGTCATGATGCCAGACTCGCCATAGGAAGAAGGGAAGGCGACGATGGCGAAACCACCGATCATCGAGTCGCCTGCCATGTATGAATGTGCGCCACCTTCAGCGTTCTCGCTCTGCTGATGAAGAACCCGGTAGTAATACCCATGGTAGGGGACCGGCTCGAATCCTTGCGAGCGATTCAGATCATAGCCTTCAGCTGAAGCTTGGGCTGCAAGTTCGCCAAGGGGACTTTGGACAGTCGAGGTCGATGTCGGCCAGTAGAGGCCATCTTGGGTTCCGGCCGTGCTCCGAATCTTCTTCGCGTATTCGAAGATGCCGTCTTTGTCCCAATCGATCTTCACGTAATCCATCTGGGCATCGCCAAAGGCACGACAGGTCTGAATGCATGACAGTTCATTTTGTCCAACGCGCCGATCATGGATCTCATCAATACCTGCCTCTGAGTCGAAAAACCAGGTGTTGCCTTGCTTCACAAGCGGGACGGCAAACGGCCATTCGAGCTTGCCAACACAAAGGATCGCGGTCTTGTCATCGGAGAGTTCGATCTTGTGTGCTTCATCGTAGAGCTCGACGAATTCTATCCGTCGGTTCTTATCTGACACGGTGTCACCGGTGTCTATGATTTTGGTCGCGAGAGGGCCGAAGATGGCTTCCAATCCCTCGGTGTCGTCGGCTCGCAATGCCGCAATCACACTAGCAACGGCGGCTTTCGGAGAATCAAAAGACTTCCGCAATTCTGATTCTTCGACGGGATCTTCAGAGTTGCAGGCGCTCATCGCTATACCGGCGCACAGTATGGCAAAAACGATCGCGATCTTAGAATTCAACATCGTCATCCTCGCTGGTCTCGCCGCAAGGCGATTCCCGTTTTCAAGAAAATCATCGGCGCCCGCCTCCTCCAGCTCTTGCGCCTCCGCGGGCACGGCCTCCTCCGCGCGAACCACCACGAGCACGGCCACCGCTTCGTATACCACCACGAGCATGGCCACCACCAGAAGGTCGTCCGCCTCGCGAACGGCCTCGACTGGTTCGGCCCCTGGAACCGTTAGCGCGCGCTCGACTGCCGCGTCCGTAGCCACTAAAGCCGCTGGTTCGAGCCCTGCGATTGTTGGCCCGTGCTTCGGCTCGACTCTTGTTGCGTTTTGCGGTTTCGCCCTTGCGCTTGGCGCGCTCCACTTTTTGTCTCTCGCTGTTCATCCGACCGCGGAATTCTCTGCGAGTGGCGGCCTCTTTCGACTTTAATTGCCGATTGAACCTCTTGGCGCTTTTCGGATCCCGATAGTGCACGCCTTTGCGGTGCTTGGGATTGTGCGTCCATCTCTTGGCGCCAGATTTTGAGCGTCTTCCGGCTGCCCTGTTTCCTCGATTGACGTTGCGGTTTTGGTTGCTGTCGATGTGCCAGCCTCCGCCACCGTGGTGCCAATCATGGTGTCCATGCCCCCAGTCGCAACCACCCCATGCGTAGTGCCATGCAGCGCCCACCACGACTCCGGCGACAACTCCCCAGGCCGCACCTTTCGGCGGATACAGGGAAGGCGGACAATAGTGATCGCAAGGGTGCTCAGGATGGGGCCAAGCTGGGTAGACCAAGGGAGGGAAGTAGCGAGGAACGAAGATGACCCTTGGGTCGGAAGATTCAATGATGATCGTGTTCTCTACAACGAGAACTTCGAGCTCTTCCGACGCTTCAAGGTTGCCCGAGTCTTTGGCGAGTTTTCTCAGTCGCTGAATCGCGGCCAAAACATCAGTTTGTTGAGAAATGACTGCATCACCGAGTGTCTGAACCCAGTCGAGTTTCTCATTCATCCGGTCGAGAACGTCAGGGAAGTTCACCAGCGATTTGACGCTCTCATCCCAGCTTCTCTTTTCCAGTGATTTCCTGAGCGCGTCGCCTTTGAGCGTTCCGTTCGCCTTGACCCATTGTTTGGCCTGAATGATTTCAATCGGGTAGGTGGAGGCGATTAGAATCTGAACGACGAGTTCATCGGGATAAAGGGCGATTGGGGCCAGCAACTGATCTAACTCTGCAGCCGTAAAAACCGGCACATCAGTTGCTGTATCGTTCTTGTTCTCTTGGCCGGTGGTCAAGGAGAAGGGGAGAGCAAGCAAAAGTGTAAGGAGTATTCCAGTCAAGCCTGTCCTGTTTCGTCTTTGCATGTGAATTCCTCTTCTCAGAATAAGTGGAAGGTCGTTCGGATGCGGAGGACCGTCATCTTGAAAGTCGACGAATGAGCACTCATCAGAGTTTCACGCATTCGGCAGACATTCTTTTTGCAACCTTAAGGTCGTTTCGATCGTTTCTCGTCGCGCATTGCTTTTTCATAGACTATGAGTTGATTCATGGCTTCGTCCTTGAACTGACGTCGCCGCTGCCATCAATGCAGACGCCGGGGAGGAGGCGGGTTGCCTCTGGAAGGCGGACAGCAAGAACGTCAATGTCGGTCAGGACTCTATTACCTGCACTACCGGTCCGAGCAATGATCGGGTGCTCGGTGACTGTGAAATATCCGTTGGCGTAGAGGTAGGCCTGACAAGTGCCGTTGAACTATCCATGATTCCAAGCTCTCTTCGCTTTCATTGAGAATCGCCGACGACCTTGGCTATCTGCCTTAGTGCGAATGTGGAGTCGTCATACTCTGACATTACTGTGTTGCTGCAGACTTGGCCAAGAAATTAGGGCCATGAGTGAGGACAACCACGCAATCCCAATCGTCTGCCTGCCCCGGTCAGACCACCGACATCCGCCATGTCCAAGGGCGCGAAATCGAGCCCGAAAGTGTGGGGGAGTGCTGAACGACGGGCCCATCCGAAGAACCCGATACGAGACGATTCGTGGCACTCATGCCCCATGAATTCTCAAAGATGGCGAATAATCGGAATTTTGACCAAGGATTTAGGTGCTAAACTGTTCTTTCAACCTGATTTGGGCCGATCGTCTTGAGTTCATTCTTGGCATCGCCGAAAATGAATAGGATCTCCGTATACAAAGTTAGATTGCCGACACGGTAGAGAACGTATGAGCGACCAAAAGAATAGCCAATCTGGAAACGAATCGAACCCGCTGCGCACCTTTGTGGCTGTCCTTTTCGCATTCCTCGTCTTGGGTGTTTTGGACCTTGTGGCTGGGCACCTTGTACCCGGGCCCGAGCTTGATGGCATGGGCGAAACCCTCGCCATGGCCTCCTTGGTGATGGGCAGTGCAGCTCTTGCTGGACTCCTCGTCGGCTTTGGTGCCGCCATCTTGATGGGCATTGGCCAGATGCTCCACAGCAAGAAGGGGCAGGGGATCCTCCTGTTCGCTGCTGGCGTTGCCGGTTTCATGTTTCTCAATCAAGAGACCTTTGAAGGCGCGGCGATCAAGTCTCACGCTCGCATCTCACAGATCAAGATAGTCTTTTATGTCGGCGGCGTCTTGGGCCTCGCGATCGCCGTTTGGGCGTCTCGTCGATTGGTCTTGAAGTCTCATAAGCATCGCGGTTTTGGCAGCTTGTTGTGGGCTGTCTTGGGTTTAGTTGTAGCCCAAGGACTCCTGTGGCAAAACGTCTTGCAGTTGCCTGGCTTGTATTGGATGCTGCACACGCAATTGGCGATTGTCGCTGTCGTGGTCTTGGCCGTCTTCTGTGGCTATTGGTGGTCGCGCCCAGGTAAGCGCAATAAGAGCACGATTGTGTTTGCTCTTGCTTTGGTAGTGACGGCTATCTTCGTTCGCGGAAATTCGATCAATGCTCGCGTGTCAAGCGCTTCCATGACCCGCGGGTTGGCTTGCCGAGAATTTCGCCCACAAACGGCACGTCTTTTCGACAAGATTCGTCCAGCCTACAAGACGAGTTTGACGGCACCTCCGATCGTCGACCTGCCAAAGGACGACAAGGAAGCGAATGCCAAAGCCGAGGCTTACTTCCAAGGTCAATTGGGAGACCTTAAGAAATACAACGTCGTTCTGATCTCTTTGGACACCTTGAGAGCTGATCATTGTGGTTTCAACGGGTACGACAAACATCCAACGACGACGAATTTGGATGAACTTGCAAAAGATGCCTTCGTCTTTCGCCGTGCCTATTCGACTTACCCGACAAGTAGTTACTCATACTCGAGTGCACTGACGGGCTTGTTGGCGCGCTCCACCCCTGTTTACGGCAAAGTGAAGCGCAAGGACTGGGAGTTTGGACCGAACGTTCCGACACCAGGACTTTTCGCTGGGCAAGGATGGAAGACGATCGGGGTGTCAGCGTTCAATGCGGAAACCGTGAACAACGATGATTATTTCGGCTTGTTGCGCCTTGGATTCGAGATTTACAATCCCGACCAGCAAGCAGCCCAGCTGAACGCAGAGCAGGTGACACGGTCAGTGAACACCCAGCTTGAGAAGATGCGTGAGCGTCCATTCTTCCTTTGGGCCCACTATCTTGATCCACACACCCCTTACAAGAATTGGGAAGGCCACAACTTCGGAGAATCGAAGATTGAGCGCTATGACTCAGACATCAGTTATGCCGATCATCACGTCGGCGAGATGATCAAGAAATTGAAAGCCAAGGGTGATTTCGACAAAACGATTTTCGTTATGTTCTCTGACCACGGCGAAGAGTTCTTCGAGCACGGCGGGTGGCATCACAACTCGAGCATCTACGAGGAGCAGGTGCACGTTCCTTTCGTGATCAAGGTACCTGGCATCAAGGGACGCGACATTGACACAGTTGTCAGCTTGGCGGATCTGCATCCGACCTTGACTGCACTTCTTGGCCTAAGCGATCCTGTGAAGCGTCAGGGCAAGAGTCTTCTACCCACGATGCTCGATCAAACCGGCACCCGCGAGGGCATCGCCTATGTCGACCATTTCTACTTTGTCAGTCGTAAAGACTACGACAATAAGTCTGGCGTGATCATGGGCGATAAGAAGCTGATCAAGTACATTCAGCGTGACAGCTACGAGATGTACGATCTCAGCAAAGACGCGAAGGAACGGCGTAGCCTCATTGGCCGCGATGATGCCCTTTATGCCAAACTTGCTGGCAACATGGCGGCATTTGATCGCGAGATCGAAAGTTATCACCTAAGTGAAGGCGAGGTGCTCGTCGATCCGAAAGTCGAATTCCGAAAGCAAGTCGATGAGCATTTGCAAGTTCTCTTGAGCTCGGACCCCAAGAAGGCCTCGGCCGCTTTCAGAGCGGTGAATTCCCTCATGTTCGTTGCTCTCGGCAACCTCTCGCCAGATGCGAACCTCTTCTACGAGACTGTAGAACTCGAAGCGATCGCTAACCGTGTTATTGATACGGCTCCGTCGATCAAATCTTCGGGCCAACGAATCCTGTTAATCAAATTCGTCGCCGATTTGAAGTTCCCATCGACCATCCCTGGTCTTGAGAAGTTCTACAAGGACAAATCGATCGGGGCGCGAGTCGCAGCGGCTCTTGGTTTGGGCGAAATGGGAGTTGAGTCGGCAACGCCGTACTTGCTTCAAGCGCTCAACCTTCAGCTTACTGACCCAAGTCTCTTAACCATCGCTCTGGCTCGATTGGGGCGCCAAGAGATCATCTCTTGGATCACACCAACCTTGATGGCGCCATCCTGGGGAACTGTCGGAGAGATGGTGACCCAACTTCCCTATATCCAATTGGACAATATGGGCTTCTACATTCGCGACTTGCTGACGGAAGGGCGTTGGCGTCCACGGACCGTTCAGGCGGCATTGGCACAGTCCTTGGCCACCACGACAAGCGACGAGGATATGAAGTGGATGTTGCTGCTGCTTTCTGGAAGTCCAGGAACTGATATTCGCGACAAAGCTCATGCGTCTTTACTTAAGGCCGGCATGAGTAAGGAGGAGATTGCCAAAGCTCGCAAGGCCGTCGACCTCGAACTCGATGGGACCTTGGAAATCAAGAACCGGGTGTGGGATCAAGCGTTCAAAAACTTCAGGGCATCGTTAGCCACAGGGACTTACTACAACCCTGGGCTCAGGCTTCGGTTGGCGCGTTACCTGCACTTGACTGACAAGAAAGACGAAGCCAAGGAGATTCTGGAAGGCGTTGCCAAGAATGCGCCGAACAAGTTGGATCGCGACTTGGCACAACGCCGCCTTGAACAGCTTCAGTGGCCAGCGAGGATCATGGACCCAAGCACCTTCGGCTTAGAAGTCGTCGAGGCGAAGGTCCCAGATGAACTCGTTTCATCCAGGATCCCGATCTTATTCCCAGTGCGCATCAAGAACACGGGAAGTGTCGCCATACAAGGTGGCTACTGGCAGCATCCAGCAAGGTTGCTTGTGACGTGGGTCGACAAGGATGGAGTGCCTCACAAGAAATCGAAGGTGTGGGACAACTTTTTGCCACCGAAGGGGATCAACCCCGGCGAAGAGATTACCTTGCCAATCGTGGCGCTGCCACCTCATGCCAGCAAGAGTGAATCGCGGCTTGTGATCAGCTTCAAGCAACCTTGGTTGAAGCTCGAGAATTCTGAGATCTATCGGCATGAGCCTTTGCTCAGCTTTGCCAAGGGAGCCAAGAAACCAAAATCGAAGAAGCCGACGAAGTCCAAAGGGAAAGAGACCGGATCAAAGAACTCGGCAGACCAGACCGGGTCCATGATCTTGTTAGACACCCAGGACTTGCCAGCTGACACGGCCTTCGGTGTTACTCACTCGATTCCTCATGTCTTCATCAACGAGGCTGATGGCTTCCCAAGGGTAAGTGAAGGTGGGCTCGTTGAACTCGCAGATGATGGTGAAGGTTTCTTCTATGCAAGTGTTTTGGGCGACCATGTCGATCACAAGCGGCCCGGCGTCTTGCACACCAACAACTGGGGTGACATTGAAGCCATGTGTTTGGCCAGCCAAGTAGTTGAGCAATGGCACAAGCGCTATCCCAATGGTCCACGACTCGGTCTCGATGAGATCAGCGCCCAGAATGGCGGCTTTCCCGACTACAACGGTGATGGCATCTCTGACCACAAGACTCATCAGTCTGGGCATAACGTCAATTTTCTCTTTCCGACCACCGACGCTAAAGACAAGACTATCGATCTTGGGCAACAGCACGATGACGTCTTTGATCCTCTCATGTTTCGTGAGTTGATGGATCTCTTCATTGATACCGGCGCTTATCGTTTCACCACGAACACGGCGACGAGAATTGCTGACCCGACACTAGAAGGCGGCAAGTACAAGTGGATCCCGAAAGTGAGTCAACGGGCAACGAAATCACCCACTTTCGTTGTTAAGGGTCTCAAGGTTCAGCTGATCCTCAAGACTGGCCTCAACAATCATAGCGATCACGTTAACGTCATGTTCTGGAAGCACGACTAATGAACAATCGAATCTCATTATTCCTTTTGGTGCTCGTGACCTTGTCTCCACTCTCCTTGGGAGCGGAAGGCGGGCAAGCCGATAAACGCTATGGCATCTCTATCACGTCGGAGACGGCAACAGCTCGTGTCTTTGTTGATAGTCGATTTGTTGGTCAATCAAGACCGGGAAGCGCACTCAGCGCCGTCATCAAGACAGCAGAGTGCCAAGTGCGCTTGACGAGTGCCGGCTACTTGGACGCTGTCCACACTGTGAAACTGAAGGCTGGCAAGATGCTCAGTTTCAAATGCAGCATGGTGCTGGCTTCGAATAAATCAGTTTGGCAAATACCAACTACGAAGGTCATTTTGGCTTCCGGCCAAACAGCCCGCGGCGTTGTCACCGACGCAACAAAAGTGACCTATCAGGTCAATTCGAAGGGTGTTCCGCACCAATTCATTCTTGGTCTGAAGTCGCATCCGAGTTTTCGGGTATTCGATTCCAAAGGCAAGGAAGTGAAAGTCGTGAGGCTTAAGAGTCGGGTCAATGGTGCGCCTGGTTATAAGTATTGGGAATACAAGGGTGGGGCACCAGGCCCACATACCCTCGAAGTCTCAGGCGACGCTGGTCACTTTGCCATTCAGCTGGTCACCGGACTCCCCGACATTTGCGAAACGGACAATCCACGCCTTAAAGGGCGGCGCAAAGCTCCGAAGATCCCTGGCAAGTAGAAACGCAGAGCACAGTTCGAACCAATTTGCTCCACGATTTGGCATCGTTTTCGATTCCAGGTCGTGGAGTCTTCTTTTGTTGAAATGTGCTCTGAGAGAATGTTCAATTGCTCGTTTTGCTCGAGCCACATGGTCGGCACGAGGGTTTCGCAATGGATCCGAGGCTGTCTCCAGAAATCTTCAGAAGTCAAGGAGTCTGAGCTGCGGGGCTCTTCAGGCCCGTTGCTTTGAAGGCACGAGATCAAGACTAAGAGTAGAATCCACGTGCTCATTCACGAAGATGTTCATTCTGTATTACGATGACGAGCCCTGGTGCGTTCCGAATGCCGGACCCCAGACCAAATCCCAGTAACAGGAGCTAAGAACATGAGTGACTCAACCTACAAACTGATCGAAATCGCTGGTACTTCATCTGAATCCCTCGATGCTGCCATCCAAAATGGCATCAAGAAGGCCGGAGAATCCCTACGTAACATTGGCTGGTTTCAAGTTGGTGAGATTCGCGGGCGTGTTGACGCAGACAAGGTTGCGGAATACCAGGTCATCATGAAGGTGGGTCTCAAGCTGGATTAGTCCCATTGCGAACCCAATCGCTCTCGTGAAGTCGATTGCATTCCGACTCCAAGCATTGTCTGCTGACCAAACGATGCAAACAGAAGTCCCAAGACAATCCCGGCACGGTGCAATACACTGTGTCGGGATTGGACGGAGGAGTTCTTCGTTCTTTACTAGTCGCGATCTTGCCGTTCGAACTGATTGCCGAGGGTTTTTCTTACGTGAAGTGTACCCAGTAGCTCCCAATCTGGCGATGCGTTTCGACGGCGCTCTCTTGGATAGCGACCTCAATGATCCGAAGGTCGATCATCATCTCAAGGACACGCTTCGTAGCACTTACAATTATGGCGTTGTGAATCGAGCCAGTCGCACCAAGTAGACTAAGCCTCCCCCTGAATTCGGGGCGCGTTTATACGAACGGCGATATCTTCTTTGCCATCGGGGTGGATGTTGTACATCTCGATGAGAAGTTGATCGGCACCGGGCGACCTGATTTCTGTCCGCCAGGACCAAGGATCACCATACTCTGCGCCGTATTGGCACACGACTTTGATGACCTCATCATCGTGAGTTCCCGTGCATGTCATTGCTTCCTTTGCGTGAAACGTATCGACCCATGTCACTTCGACGTCTTGGCCATCGAAGGTGAAGTCGAGAGTGCCGGTCTTCGTATCGCCTCGAAACTGCCAATCGTATTGAATGCGGTTGGCACTCACCAAAAGCTTTGACACAGACTCTTCCGGTTGCTTGGGGTCCTCAAACCACAAGAGGTTGGGGCCCTCAAACTGCCCAAGCGCCCGATCCAACAAAGTCACTTTGTTCTGACTCATCATTCGCCCTTTGATTACGAGCGCCAGCAGAGGACGCATGAACAACCCGACGCGAATGTTCATTCTTACAGTTTGCGCACAGCTG
Source organism: Planctomycetota bacterium (assembly GCA_047639315.1). Lineage (GTDB taxonomy): Bacteria > Planctomycetota > DRQF01 > S139-23. The sequence continues at coordinate 22,980 of JBLINQ010000019.1, read as the reverse complement.
TGTCTTGCCAAATCTTGCGAATAGGGATGCCTCCTGACCTTGTTATTGATGTGGATTGATAAGATGCCCTGATCTGAGCCCTGACCCTCGGTTTGCCAGTCCTCACTCCAGACTAAGCTGACATTCGATAGTCAAGGACGGAGTAGAAGCAACAAAATGTCGCGCAAGATTTTCAATCCAGCCGAAGGTCATCCCTACTACTTCTTAGGGGCGGTGCTTGCACTTCTGGCCATGTTGTACCCAATCTTGGGCATTGGGCGGTGGGGCCTTGTGATCTGGACTCTGTCGTTCTGGGTCGTCCTGGTGGCCGCGATCCATGCCACCGGACGTCGTCGTCGAGTGAGGACGTCGGCCCGATGGTTGGGAAGCACGGCTCTTATTGCGGGCATCGTTGGGCTTGGCCAGATACTCGCCTATGGCGAGAGCACAAGCGCTGTCAGGATCATCGTCGACGTTTTGACTCTCGTCTTCCTCATGTTTGCCACGGGCGCAGTGCTTTTTGAGGTGCTCACGACTAAGCGCGTCGACGTCGACCACTTGATTGGTGCGTCCGCATCCTATGTTCTTTTGGGTCTCACATTTACTTATGCATTCCTCGCTCTTCAGGAGGTTACGGGCGACGCTATTCTTATCAGCCGCGTTGCCCTGCAAGGACAGACTATTACTGATCCCGGTCTTGCTGATTTCCTTTACTTCAGTTTTGTGAGCCTCACGACGCTCGGGTTTGGTGACATTGTCCCGATCACCATGGGCGCCCGTGTCCTCACAACTGTAGAAGCAATTGCCGGCCAGCTCTTCCTGACCATTCTCGTTGCTCGCCTGATCGGCTTGCACATCGCCGACAGCCGCGTTTCACATTGACTGGCTCTTCGCTGTTCTGGGCGTGGGACACTTTACAGTAGACAAGGACATCGTCTTCAACTTAAGAATAGACTGACACCGATCAGTACGGCGATCCCTTGGTGAGTTCATGAAGGTTGAAGCGTTATGACACTTTGGAAAACGATCTTGTTCTTGTTGGTCGTAGCGGTCGTTTACGCCGTTACCAACAAGACCCCAGAGACGATTTCAACGAATCCGCCTGACGATCACAACGTCGTCGTCGACGATGCTCCAAAGTCGGATGACATCCCCAAGAAGACTGAGCCGGTCAAAGTCGAGTCAGCGTCCGATCGTCTCGAGCGATACGTGAAGACCTTGGCGGCTCTTCGTCAGAAGAATCAGGATAGCAATATAGGTTCAGCTGCAGGCAGCGGCCTGGCTCTGACTCCATTGCCAACAAAAGATCTCATGGCCCATTTTGATGCTGCGCAAGGAATCACTCTCGACGGTAAGAACGTGAGCTCATGGGCCGATCAGTCGGGCAAGGGACATGATGCCGTGCAAGATGCCAAAAAGAAACGGCCTTCACTCATATCGGCCTGTGGCACCAAGTATGTGCAGTTCACGGGCAAGGAAATGCTGAGTCTGCCAGAGATGGCTGGCCATTCAAATGATGTTGCAATCTTTGTGGTTTGCCAAATGGACATGGTCGAAGGGCGCAAGAACCAAGTGATTCTGGGCCTGAAAGGGTCAAAGGCGAGATTCAATTTCATGACGCTCCACAAGGGCGGTTCGAGCCTCGTCAAGGCTAAGAACTTCATATCTTCAATTCCCGTTGGCACGTCCCTGATGGCACTTGGTTTCAATTCTGGCGGCATGGCGTCAACGATCTTCTGTGGTGCCGAGTCAGAGCAAGGCCCAGCGGTCAAGACTGTGCAGTTTGCCGGCGGCGGGGCGATTGGTGCGATGGAAGGTGTACTCGCTCCATTCTCAGGTCTCATTCGTGCCATTGTGATTTATGGCGCGAAACAAACTCCGGCCGCCGTGAAGAGAATCCGTGATCACCTTTCGGAAGTCTACGGTTGTTGCGCTCGTGATGAGGATACATTCATTTGCTGCGACGGCGATTCTCTTACGCAAGCGAAGGCAGTCTTGAATGAAGGCTACGACCGCCAATTAGCTTTGCTCTTCAAGACTCAGCCAAAGATCACCAATGTTGCAATCGGTGGGCAATCGGTAGCGTCCATGGCAACCAATGCCTTCGATGTTGTTGATCGTGAAGTGATCCAGAATTTAGCGTACTCAAAACAGATCGTAATCCTCTGGGGCGGCTCGAATGACATTGAAGGCGCAGACACCGCCTACAACATCAAACGAAACGCACGAGGATGGATTGAAGGAAGACAAACACTCGGCACCAAGACCGTGATTCTCACCATCCTGCCGCGTGCCGATCTCAATCCTGAATGCGAGAAGATCCGCTTGGAATTCAACGAATGGATCAGAGCTGGTACGTCAGGGGCCGACCTCGTTGTCGACGTCGCCTCTGATCCCCGACTTCAAGACCCCAAAGTCCTAACCTACTTCGCCCCCGACCACATTCACCTGAACGCCGCAGGCCAAGGAATTATCGCGGCCCACGTGAAGCTCGCCCTCGAATCCCTCCGCCCCAACTAACCAACCAAACAGCGTCAGGCTAATGGTGGAAGGCTTAGGGTACGCACCGTTTTGGTGGGGACCTTGGCGGCTTCATACGCGGATCAATCAGTGCCTTCTTCCCTGGGCGCGAGATTCCCCTAAAAGTTGCCTCGTGTTCCGGTACTCTGGAACTGCCTAACTGAGAGCGGAACTCCTTGGATAGACTGAAACCATCCCAAGAAAAATCGCCAAGTTCGGCACTTCTGTGCCGCGCCCCTGATTGTCGCCTTATCCTCCTTGAGCTGTCGGGTACAGATCACACTCGCCTATGACTTGATGGGAAATGTTCCTTTTGACGATTTTGGACGAAGTGTGAGCGGCGCTGGTGATGTCAACGGAGGCGGCGTTGCTGACTTTATTTTGGGGACTTTTCCGCCGGCATCAATGGGCCGTAATCCGGAAGCGCAATGGGCTTTTCTGGTGTTGATGGATCCGTCTTGCATACCTTTAATGGAGATTCGCAGCTGATCTCTTCGGTCTTTCAGTCAGTGGTGCGGGAGATGTAAATGGCGATGGGTTTTCTGACTTGATCGTTCGGGTATTCGGCGACGATGATTTCGGTGACCAGTCCGGCAGTGCGCGCGTCTTCTCGGGCTTGGGCGGCAGTACGTTCTGTACTTTCTTTGGGAATTCGGTCGGCGACATCTTTGGGGCGAATGGGAGCGGTGCTGGTGATATCAAGAACGACGGATTGGCCGACGTCATCGTTAGCGCTGACTACGATGCCACCAATGGGACAAACTCAGGCAGCGCTATGTCTTCTCGGGTCAAGAAGGGAGCACTCTCTATGTGGTTGCGGGGAATGCTTCATTTGACAATTCCGGCTTCTCGGTAAGTGGTGCCGGTGATGGCGATGGCTTCGCCGGCGTTGTTGTCGGTGCTTACTACGATGACACGAACGAGCCGGATCCTGGCAGCGCCCGGGTCGTTTCTGGAATCGATGGATCAACTCTCTACACTTTCAACGGTGACTCTCGGCTCATTCTTGCCCAGTCAGAGAACATGAAGAAGGCGTCGAATGAGAATGGGTTCTTCTATTTCCGAGAGCTGACGAAACTCGATTTTCAAGGTGAGATGTTCGTCCTCTCAGCCTGCTCCACCAATGACGGAGTCCCATATCCAACAGAGAGCATCATGGGGCTCGCTCAAGGTTGGCCTCTTGGCAGGCGCAAGGAGTGCGCACTCAACTCTCTGGGACATCGAAGACGAGAGTGCACAGCGACTCATGGTGAAATTTCACGTACGACTGAGCAAAGCCAAGGTTTCTCGAAGTCGTGCCTTGGCCGAAGCCAAACGCTAATCAGAGTCTTATCTGCTTGAATTGACCTTGCTCCAAACGCTTGCAAAGCATCCAGTAATCGATGATCCAAATTCTGAGTCTGTGCTCTTGGCTAAGTGACTTAATCGACTTGTCACTTTCTTTCTGTGCCGAAATCGGCGCCGCTTCTCAACTGGGATGGAGGGGCAGAGGACGGTTTGAGATAATGTTTACGAATCGACGACGTGCTTTCGCAACAATTCCGTTCGGGTTAGACCATGCCTGCCGAACCGGTTCAGGCCATGTTCGTGACCTGGTCGGTGCCGACCGATTGACGGATCAGAAGTCGTTGTGCGACGCACCTGAATGTTTCTGGTGGTGAGGCGTGCTGGTATCCTTCCTATCTTGGCATCAAAATCGAAGACGCCAGCCCCCCGAATGGACCTAATGGCTCCATGTTTGCCGGCTGAATTCTGAAACATTCGTATTTCCTATGCCTCAGAACCTATGGCAGGCCTGTGGAATCCCAAATACTTATTAAAGTCTCGTGAAGAATCATTGCGATTACTTAACCGAAGCGCATAATCCGGATTGAGCAAATGCACTAACAAACTCTGAGCAAGAATGGGGGGAGGCACAATGTCATTCAAGAAGAAAAAGACCAGCGCAAAGCAAGCGGCGAAAAAGAATGCAAGCGCAAACCATCAATCTATCAAAAGCGATTCCGCGGAATTTGTGCCCGAATTAAATGCCGCTAAAATTTCTGATCTTCACGACCCCGCTGTTCCTTTTCCTATCGTAGCACTTGGCGCATCAGCTGGCGGTCTCGAAAGCTTTGAGGTGTTCTTTCAGGGGATGCCCTCAGATTGCGGTATGGCATTCGTGTTGGTTGTGCACTTGGACCCTACTCATGTCAGTCTTTTGCCGGAGTTGGTGCAAAAGAAAACAGACATGAAAGTGCGCTCGGCTCAGGAGGGCATGCGAGTCAGGGTGAATTCGGTTTACGTTATTCCCCCGAACAATAATCTGAGTATTTTCCATGGGTTACTGCACCTCACGCCTTTCGCCAAACCACGTAGTTCTAACTTGCCGATCGACCATTTCTTTTGCTCATTGGCGAAGGAGCAGGGTCGCGCCGCGATTTGTGTCGTACTGTCTGGAACGGGAAGCGACGGCACTTTGGGGCTGAGAGCCGTCAAGGAAGCTTTCGGAATGGCGATGGTTCAGGAAGCGGAATCGGCAAAGTATGACGGAATGCCTCGAAACGCCATTGCTACCGAATTGGTGGATGTTGTCTGTACTCCCGCTAATATGCCAAAAGCACTCTTTAAACTCGTGCGCCGCGAAAGTTTCAGGGGAACTACCCAAGTCGTTCTTCGCGACAACGAGGTGCTTGAAAGCTTGAACGAGATTTATGTCATCCTGAGAAAACAGACTCAACATGATTTCGCGCTCTATAAAGAGAACACAATATGCCGGCGAATCGAGCGTCGCATGAATGCCTATCGTCTTGATGAGATTCAGGACTACGTAGAATATCTTCGGAATAGCCCAGAAGAAGTTGACATTCTCTTCAAGGAGCTCTTGATTGGCGTCACTAATTTCTTCCGTGATCCCCAGGTCTTCGAATTGCTTAGTAATTCCGTGTTCCCAAGATTGCTGGCCGAAAAACCGGACGGGTACACCCTGCGGGTTTGGGTTGCCGGATGTAGCACGGGTGAAGAGGCCTATTCGATTGCCATAGCACTTCATGAATGCATGGGCGCCCATCGCAAACTAAATCTGCAGATGTTTGCTACTGACATCGATGAAGAAGCAATCAATGTAGCCAGGACGGGACTGTATCCCGCGAGCATCGAGGAGGACGTCAGCGAGGAACGACTATCTCGCTACTTCATCAGCGAGAGCGATGGCCAGTATCGCGTCAACAAGACCATTCGAGCAATGTTGGTCTTTGCGTGCCAGAATGTCATCAAGGACCCTCCCTTCACCAAACTTGATGTCCTGAGCTGCCGTAACTTGATGATCTATCTGGGGCCAAAGCTACAGAAGAGACTCTTACCGATTTTCCACTTTGGATTGATAACAGGTGGCATCCTGATTCTGGGAACTTCTGAGTCTGTTGGACAGTCGTCAGAACTCTTTGGGGTAACAAGTAAGAAGTGGAAGATCTTCGAATCCCGACGATTGGTCGGATCACGGGCACCGTTGACATTGCAGGCGCCGAGTCCGATGCGCGAAATTATAATTGACCGAAAAGAACGTTCAGAAATTGTAAAAAATGCCGAAGAGCTCAGCAATTTACAGCTTGTTGAGAGCATTTTGGCCAAGAGTGAAACGCCACCATGCATTGTTATCAATGCCGCTTTCGACATGATTTATGTCCATGGCCAACTCGGTCAATTTTTTGAACCTGCCCAGGGTAAAGCCAGTACCAATGCGCTCAAAATGGCCCGCTCAGGTCTAAAAATACATTTGGCTGCTGCAATTCGCAAGGCCAACGTACGCCGAGAAGAAATTGTCATGCGCGGCTTGCATTTGCAATACGGAGGAAAGACGGTCAACTTTGAACTCAGCGTCAAACCAATTCTTGGATTAGGTCCTCTGCATGGCCTATTGATGGTCATTTTTCGAATAATGGTGAACCAGGATGAATCAGTTCCTTCTGTACGGAAATTATCTGGTCGCTCGAAGAATATTGAAGATCTCGAAAGTGATTTGGAGTTCATGAGCCAGAACTTGCAGGCCTCGATCGAAGAATTTGAGACGTCAAATGAAGAACTTAAATTCGCCAACGAAGAGCTCCAGTCGACGAATGAAGAATTGCAAAGCACCAACGAAGAAATGGAAACCTCCAAGGAGGAGCTGCAGTCACTCAACGAAGAGTCTGCCACTGTAAACACGGAGCTTCAAAGTCGAGTAAATGAGTTGTCAAACACCAACGATGACATGAAGAACCTTCTTGACAGCACTGCTATCGCCACTCTCTTTCTTGACCTTGATCTTTGCGTTAGACGCTTTACTCCCAAAGTCCTCGATATCATCCCGTTGGCCGCTTCTGATTCCGGACGTCCGGTCAGTCACTTCGCGAGCAAGTTGGTGAACTTAAGCCTGACCGAACTTGGCATGGGTGTTCTTGTTGATTTGGTGGTCCGTGAGGTGGAAGTTGAAAGCGTCGATGGGCTCACGTACTCAATGAAAGTCAGGCCCTATCGGACAATCAACAACGTTGTTGACGGCGTTGTAATGACATTTGAGGACATAACCCAACGCAAAGAGACCGAGGGGAAGTTGCTTCTGAGTGAGGAGAAGTGGCGCTTGCAGGCAGAGAATCTGCCTTTGTTTGTCGTTGTGTTTGAATACACCGGCAAGATTCAGTTTGTCAGTGACATCGGGATGGCGGAAGTGGTCGGTTCAAACATCTTCGACAATGCGGATGCCGAGGCAAGAGGTCTAACGAGAGAACTTGCCGAGATGGTGTTCAGAACTGGGAAGCCCGTGGCCGAAAAAATGAAACCGGTTTCGTCTAGGCTTGGCAATACCACTTTCGAGAATACGCTTGCACCAGTTAGCCCCATTGGCGACAATTTGAGCCTAATTTTTGTGAGTAGAACTGTCATTCAGTTTGATTGAGCGGTTCAACGACTCAGAGAGGCTAATAATTGAGAAACGACGACGAACCACTGCGCGTGTCTCCAATGAGGTCATCTGGTTTAGCCAAAAACTTAGCTGACACCTTTGGGGATGACATCGAAGGTATGTCGAAGGACCAGATCCTGGAGGTCATTCACAGTCTCCAGACTCACCAAATTGAGTTAGAGCTACAAAACGTTGAACTCCGCAAAGCTCAAGACGACCTTGCAAGTGCTCACGAGCGCATGTCATACCTCTACGACCTCGCACCAATCGGCTACATCACATTGGATTCCAAGAACCGCATCACCGAAGCCAACCTGACAGCAGCGAGATTTCTCGGAGTTGTGCGCGGCTCGTTGATTGGTCAGTCCTTCTCGGACTATATTCTTCCCGAATATCAAGATGCCTATTATCACCATCGCCAGTCGGCGGTTGCGGGCAAGTCACTTCAGGTTTGCGAATTGCGGCTCCAGAAATGCGATGGTAAGTCTTTTTGGGTGGCGATGGAATTTGGCTCTGTTAACAGCGACGACGAAGAAACGATGGAGATGCGTGTCACAATTGCGGACATCACTGACTTGCATCGAGCCTTAGAAGAAGCTGAGGTAGCTGCCAACGAGAAACGGAGTTTCGATCTGAAAATTCAGCAGAGTCAAAAGTTGGAAAGCCTGGGGGTAATGGCTGGCGGTATTGCCCACGATTTCAACAATATTCTGACGGTCATTCTCGGCAATCTTTTTCTCATGAAACTATATCTGACGACCGACTCGGATTGTCATCGATACGCCGACGAAATCACGATTGCTACAAAACGAGCAGAGGAACTAACTAGCCAGATGTTGGCCTATTCTGGCAAGGGCAATCTGGTGATTGTGCCGTTGGATTTGTCGAGTATGGTCGAGGAGATGGCGCATTTACTATCGGTGTCGCATTCCAAGAAAAGTCATCTGGTGTATCAGTTCGAACCCGCATTGCCGCAGATGGAAGGCGATGCGACACAAATCAGACAGATTATTATGAATCTCATCACCAATGCGTCTGATGCAATTGGCGATCTCGACGGCACAATTACTCTCAAAACTGGGTCTTCTGATCTCACGTCATCATTCTTTCAGACGACGACCTCCCAAGAACAATTGCCCAATGGAAGTTACGTCTTTTTGGAAGTCTCTGACACAGGATGTGGGATGGATGCACAAACGCTGCAACGCATGTTCGACCCTTTCTTTACCACCAAATTCACAGGTCGTGGCCTCGGCATGGCCGCTGTCATGGGGATCATTGGAGCCCACCGAGGTGCGATCAAAATCGACAGTGTGATCGGCCAAGGCACACAAATACGGGTCGTGTTTCCGGCGTTGAATTATTCAGTTGATGTCCCAACAAGAGAAGTTGAACCAATCAGCCAGTGGGTCGGAAAAGGCTCAGTTTTGGTTGTCGACGATGAGGAGGCGAATCGAATTGTCTTAAAGCATCTGTTGGTGAGGAAGGGCTTCAGAGTCCTGGTAGCTAAGGACGGACGAGAGGCTTTGGATGTGTTTCAAAGAGAACCAGCAGAAATTGTCTGTGTGCTTCTTGATCTCACGATGCCCCGAATGGATGGACTGGAGACTTTTGCTGAGTTGCGCAAGATGCAAGAATCTGTGGCAGTCATTCTTATTAGTGGATACAGCGAAAATCGTATTCCAGGAGGTGCAGAGCGACTGGGATTTGCTGGATTCCTCAAGAAGCCCATTAACAGTCATGAAATGTATCAAAGTCTTCGATCTATATTGGCTCATTGACATGGGAGTCTGATCCCAACCAGCAGTACGGCGTTGGGCCTTTCTTGTTAGCAAACCGTCGCATGAGCGTTGGTTGGGCTATTAAAAATAGCCCGACAATGTATTTGAGCCGGGCCGTCAACACACGGACGTATCCGTCTTGTTCCAATCTTCGATTTCATCCAAACAACTACATCTTCAAATTGCCGTTCTCGGGCATAGGAACTCAGGGATTTGAAAAGAGAAACGAAGGCATTTCGATCGAGGGTCTGTCGGGTCAATCGGCCAGTGTTTCGTGCTGTGGCAGCAAACCGGCAAACAGCCGTGGAATTCGACCAAATTGATAACGGCGATGGCGCGTTGGGCTTGTTCGGTCTTCCCAATGGCCTCTTCTTCATTGGCAACGGTGCCAGCGTGGGAACGGCAGCTGGAACATTGTTGACACATTCTTCCTTACTGGATTAGGTGGAACGGTCGGCTTCTTGGCCATTGTCCCAGGTTTCCTTCTTCCAGGACTGTTGAGCACGTTCCAATTGGCCCTCCAAGATCCAACTTTGGGCTTCGCTCAAACCACCATATCCAATGCTGTCACTGTGATTTTTGTTCCTTAGGAGCAATCGACTCATTGATCAATTCAGACAGTCCGCGGCTCCGGTTACGGGCTGTTTTCATTTCATGGTTCCAATTTTGGCCCTCAAGCAAATGGTGACAGGTTCTAATGCCCCGCCGGCGATTGGCTCATCGATGGCCCCAAAGGCGGCCACTGAGCACTTTTCGGCAATTTTCGAGAAAACTCCAGATTTCGCTAAGGGTTCCATTCGCGCTATGCGTGTAGGGGGATGTGACCGCATGGGTGAACCCATCGGATGAACGACAAAGCCCTAATCTTTTGCGAGTAATCCGATGAAAACGACCCCTTGCCACACTCTGGCCCTTCTTACCCCTGCCGCCAGCGCTACCGCTCAAACTCCAAGATTGGAAATTGTCTCATGAAATGCTCGAATTCTCGGATTCGGACGCTCACCGTCCTGTGCTCTCTTGTTCTGTTGCTCTCGTGTTTTAGCGCCTTAGTCCAAGCTCAAGCCCAGAGCAGCACTTACCAATACTTCTATTTTGATGAAGCGATAAACATCGAATTGGATACGAGGCGTGTTGCTGTCTTTGCTGACGACAATCCACTTCCGTCCTTGCAGGCGGCAACGTCTTGGGACGTGAGTCCATCCGACGTCGAGAAGTACACGATTTCTGGCGTCTATTTTCTTAGTTTGCCAGCGACCGAGAGATCCCCGAAGTCCATCGAGAAACTCGTGGATGTCCTCAGTCGTCAGGCTGGTTTGAAATCTGCGACACCGGTTTTCTTCGATAAGTTTGGCGGCGCACTCTTCTTCGAGCCGGAAGTCCTGATTGGCTTTGAGGATGGCGCTCTGACCACCGCTCAACAAAGAGCGCTGATCCTTGAGTTTGCTCCACTTGCCGAACCAACTCGTGATTGGGAGAGCATGCGCAACGTCTGGCGCTTTAACGTCTCAGCAAACAATGGTCTTGACGCCTTGTTCTTGGCCAATCAGTTGGCAAGTCGCGGTGATGTTTGGTTCGCCGAGCCGGTCATGTATTTCACGGCCAAACAAGATTTTATTCCGAACGATACACTCTACGGCGACCTTTGGGGCCTACACAACACCGGACAGAGTGGTGGTCTCTTCGATTTTGATATGGACATCGCTGAAGCTTGGGATATCACCAAGGGCTCACCGTCCATCACTGTGGTTATTTTCGAAACCGGAGTGGAACAAAATCACCCCGATCTAAATAGCGCCCCGGGTATGGACTTTACTGATGACCCTCTTGCGAACGCTGGCGCAGCGATCAACTCCTCTGACAATCACGGTACCGCGGTTGCTGGATGTGTCAGTGCTAAGATTGACAATAATCTTGGGATCATCGGCGTCGCTCCAATGTGTCCTGTTGCATCAGCTCGTGTGGGCGTGGCGAATGTTCCCTACGATGGGATGTGGGCCGGCTCGACTTTATGGACCGTCAATGGAATCAATTGGGCTGAAAGCAGCGGGGCACGGGTTACCAACAACAGTAATAATTATGGCGTTTATCTTGGCACGATGGCAGCTGCTTACATCGTGACGCGACAGAATGGCCTGGTGCATTTTGCGTCAAGCGGTAATCAATCTGCCACGACCATCGGCTTTCCTGGCAGTTCTCCTGCCGTCAATGGAGTTGGTGCGGTGGCACGAACCGGTTCAATTTCGAGTTTCAGCAATACTGGTACGGGCGTCGATTTTGTCGGACCCGGTACAGATATTGTATTACTCGATCGGTCAGGAGTCGCTGGCTATGATCCGAATGGCGACTACTTCACAGCCGATGGCACATCGTTTTCATCACCTTATGTCGCTGCTGTTGCGGCCCTCATCTTGTCGGTTGATCCCAATCTGACACCCGATGAGGTTGAAGCTGCTATGAGAGATTCAGCTCGTGATCTTGGCACGCCTGGATACGAAACGACTTTTGGTTGGGGCCTTGTCAATGCCAATGATGCCATTGCACTCATCGATCCCATGCGCAAGAACTTTAGTGGTGCCGTTGCTGGAGATGAATTCGGAACTGCGGTTGCATCCATTGGCGATATAAATGGCGACTTCGTTTCTGATTTCATTGTTGGGTCTCCACTCAGCTCAAACGGTTCTGATCTCGGGCGTATCTACGTGATTTCAGGGAGTACCGGTGACATTCTTCATGAGCGGGTAGGCTCTCAGGTCGGCGGCAAATTTGGCACCGCCGTGTGTGGTACTGGCGATCTCACCGGGGATGGAATTCCTGATTTTGCGGTGGGCGTTCCCAGGGGCGGGAACTTTGACCCGTTCAATCCTCCCACTTTCGGTGACTACCGAGGCGCGGTGAAAATTTATTCTGGTGCCACCGGTATCGTGGTAGACACGATCTACGGCGACCAGCCCTTTAGCGCCTTCGGAAGTGTTCTTGCGAACGCTGGAGACGTCAATGGTGATGGTGTCGACGACCTGATCATCGGGGCTCACTCGGCTGACTACGGCGGTTCAAACTCTGGCAGAGTGAAAGTCTATTCCGGTGCGACCCGTTTGCTTCTTTATGGCTACGATGGCATCGGTGCGGGCGACCGTTTCGGTTTTGCCGCCGATGGCGTCGGCGACCTGAATCATGACGGTTTTGATGATTTTTCCGTTGGCGCTTGGTTCAATGACACCAACGGCAACAACGCCGGCGCAGTCTATATTTTCTCCGGTGCCAACGGTGCGGTGTTGCATACACTCTACGGCAATTCGACTGGCAGTCCGCTTGGTGGAGGATTCGGTTTTTCCGTGAGCGGCCCTGGCGATGTCAACTGCGACGGAACTCCTGACATCCTTGTCGGTTCACCCTATACCGATGGCAATGGCACAGACTGTGGCAGTGCGCGAGTATTCTCCGGAGTCGACGGGGCGCTCATTCATCTGTTCACTGGAGTCAGTGCCGGGGATAATCTTGGCTACTCCGTTGGCAACGTCGGAGATCTCAATGGCGACGGTTATGACGACTGTCTGGTGGGCGCTCCATTCGATGACGACAACGGAACAGACTGTGGAGTTGTTCGGGTCTATTCGGGGCTGGATGGCGTTCGAATTCAAAAGGTCGAAGGCCTCACGCCAAATGACAATCTCGGCAAAGTCGTTTCTGGCCTTGGCGATGTCAACTTGGACGGTTTCGCTGATCTCTTGCTGGGGGCACCTGGCAGCTCAATCAATGGGCCAGGCTCAGGGGCGGCAAGCGTAGTGATTTCTCCGACTCTGCCAACGGGCGTCTACGACTTTGGCCAAAGCGGCCTAGCCCTCAAGCTTGTTTGGGTTCCCGATAATGGCGATGCCAATTCTCTGACCGGCGCGATCGTTGTCTTGAACGCGACCGCTGGTGGCACTGGCATCAACGTCGCGAGCCTCGCTCCGGCCTTGTTCCCCACGCCTTACGGCTTCCCATTGCTGGTAGCCAATGACCCGGGCAATGTGCTGGAGACAGGTAGCTTTGGATTCAACGGGCTTGGCGTGTTGGTCGCTCCTGGCATCTCGAGGCAGAACCCTGCATTGGCTGGTACAACAGTGTTCATTCAGATCTTTGAAATCTCTCCGTCGATTCAAGGTTCGAATGGCCTGAAGTTTTTGCTCGAATAGCGATTGGCCAAAGGTGATGTCATGACAAGAAACGCTGCAGTTAACTGCGGCGTTTCTCTATTCTGGGTTTCGGTCGTGCTTGAAGCACTGGTCTATGAACGCGAATGATGCATCCTGTGCGAGTATTTCCGCTTCGAAACAGGATCTCACGTTTCTTCGTGAGCGGTGGCGTGAATCCCTTAGAGGCATTACAATGACTCAAGTTGTAAAGCACCACGAATAGGACAAATCCTTGGATACTGATCGCCATGAACTCGTCGGACGAATCTTCATCGAGGCACTCACCATCCCTGATGAGGAGCGCGCAGCGTGGCTCGATGAAAACACTGATTCCCAGGAAATTCGTGCAGAGGTAGAGAATCTACTTTTCGCTGATGAAGGCGATGTCTTATTCTTGGACGACGTCAGCCTGAGTGACGACCCAGATTTCCCTGCGGAATTCGGTGCCTACGTACTGGAAGGCGTCATTGGCCAAGGTGGGATGGGGGTTGTTTACAAAGCTCGTCAAATCAAGCCAAATCGCCAAGTCGCAATCAAGATCCTGAGTTCGGCCTTTGCGGGTGACTTGTTGGATCGTTTCGAGCGCGAGATTGAGATGCACGGGCGACTCGCTCATGATGCCGTTGCCCGGGTCTACGATGCCGGAGTCCACGACCGACGACCTTTCATTGTTATGGAACTCGTCGATGGTCCTCACCTCGACCAGTATGCAAGTCAGCCAGACGTAACGGTGACAGCAACCCTGCGTCTGTTCGTCGACGTCTGCGTGGGCGTTGCCCACGCTCACGCCCGCGGCGTCATCCATCGTGATCTCAAACCAAGTAACATTCTCGTCGCAGACGGCGGTCACCCCAAGGTACTCGACTTCGGCATTGCGACTAATATTGCGGCGGCCGGCACCGATCCCACTCTCCAGACAAAAGCTGGGATGATACTTGGGACTCTCCAATACATGAGTCCTGAGCAGGCACGTGGAGAAAGTTTCTCTGTCGATGTGCGGAGCGACGTCTTTGCCCTCGGGGTCATCCTCTTCGAGCTGCTCGAAGGACGGCGACCGCTGGGGCTTGAGTCCTGCACTCTGACCGAAGCTGTTCACAGGATTTGCGAAGCTCCGACTCCGCCGTTGTCCTCTGGCGTACTGAGAGAGCGACGAGACTTAGACATCATGATCGGGAAGGCCATGGCCAAAGAGCCAGATCGCCGCTACGAAACAGTAGCGGCTCTCGCGGCCGATGTGACGCGCTTCCTCAAGGACGAGCCGATCTTGGCCCGGCCGCCAACGATGGCCTACGTTTTGACGCGCTTTGCACGCCGCCACCGGATCGTTGTGGCGTCGGCAGCGATCGCACTGGCTCTTGTCGTCATTGTCACCGCGGTGGCCTTCTCTTTTGTTCTCGAATCCCGTGGTGAGGCTTTGAGCTTGGCGGAGAAGAATCGCGACCTGGCCGTCGAAGAGCGCACGGCACGCACCCGTGCCGTAGCAGACGCTGAGAATGCGCGACTGACGTTGCAGTTCCTCCTCGATCTGTTCCAAGATCTTGATCCTGTTGCCATAACGGGGCAGGGCTTTGGCATCCGAAGGGTCTCGGGCGAGGTGCTAACGGCTCGGGACATCCTTGACCGTGGGGCCGAGAGGCTTGCGAGCAATCTCGAATCACAGCCCGCCACGCGCGCCTACCTCTTGGACGCCATCGGGCGAGTCTACGTGGCGATGGGATTCACGGATCTTGGTGAGCCGCTGCTTCTTGAGGCCTACGAGATAAGGCAACAACTGCAACCGGTCGATCAAGTGGCCCTCGCTGGAAGCCTGTTCAACCTGAGTGTTTTGAGTGGCACCAAGGGCGAACGCTGCGCCGACAAGCTAAGGACGGTTCTTGACCTTCAAGAAAAGATTCACGGAGTCCAGAGTGAGGAAGTGATGACGACCCTCTCGCATTTGGCTGCCCATCTCGCTCTCGAAGGACGTTTCGACGAGGCGGAAGAGGTCTTTCAAGAGGCCCTTCGCGTAACCATTGAGTTGAAGGGTGAAGATAGTCGACAGGCCACACTCGTGCGATTGTTTTGGGCCGAGATGTGCATTGTTCAGAATCGTGTTTTGAAGGGGCTCGAGCTGGCAAAAAAGGCAGCAATCGGAATCGATCGATATGCGGGCAACTCGGACTTCAGTAGGCTACTTAGCGAGTACATCAGTGCTAGAATCGCGAGTAAGTTCGGGCAGAATCAACAAGCCGAGAGACTCTATCTAACAACCATCAAAAAGTGCGAGGAGATTCTGGGTGAGGACCACTTCTTGTTGATTGCTGTCCTCGGCGATTTTGGTGTATTCCTCGCTGAGCAAAAGAAGAACTCCCAAGGGGCTCTTCCTGTTCTCGAGCGCGCAATCAAACTCAACCGAGACCACTACGGAAAAAACTCACATCTCCTTGTGGACCCCATGACGGTGCTGACTCGCGTGCACAGGATGCTAGGTAATAATGAAGATACCATAGAGCTTTGCAGGGAGCTGGTTCGCATCGCCCAGGCTAACGACAGGGTGCGGCCTAGTTCGGAAGCCGTCGCATGGCACATTATGGCAATGGAGTTTTACAAGGAAGGGCGCTGGGATGACGCCGAGAAGGCACTGCGCCGAGTCATCTCGATCCGTCGTCCGACTCCTAAGAGCTCGCGACTTGATCTAGCGCTTCGAAACCTCAGCCGCATTCTTTTGGAGCGTGAAGGTAAAGAAGAGATCGGAAACGCCTTGGGTGTTAAGAAACCTAAAAACCCGACCTCATTCCTTTTACGGGCGCAAGGTGCCGCGCTTGCCCACGATCTGTCTCAAAAAGTAGCCGGCGATGAGGCCGCATGGATCACTGAGAGATTTGCGAAAATGGCGATCGCAGATCTCAAAAGAGCTCTTGCTGATGGACTCGCGAATGATGCTGCAAGAAAAATCGCAGAATTTAGGTCGTTGGGACAACGCCCCGATTTTCCAAAATCGCTGCGCTGATTGATCTTCAGTCTTGATTCGGAGTTAGTCTTCGCGTGGCTTCAGCATCGTACCCAGCCAGGCTCGCGCGGTGCGCCAGTCGGCCTCGACGGTCGCGACCGAGTTTCCAAGGCACCCGGACACTTCTGTTACGGTCAGGCCACCAAAGAAGCGCAGATTCACAACGCGCGCTTGTCGTGGCGAGAGCTTTTCCAACTGGGTGAGTGCATCGTCGAGATCGAGGAGGTCGAGGTTCATCCCGCGCCCCGGGAGACCGGACAGCGTGACTCGTCCCTGATCGCCGCCTCTTTTTTGCGCACGTTTGCGTCGGGCTTGATCGACGAGGATCTGTCGCATTGTGAGAGCGGCAACGGCGAAGAAGTGCTGGCGGTCCGTGAACTCGATGCCGTCCTGGCCGGCAATCTTGGCCCAAGCCTCGTTGACCAGTGCAGTCGGCGAGAGGGTGGCGGCTTCGCCCTTAGGTCCGGTGATGCGGCTCGCCAGGCTCTTCAGATGATCATAGATCACCGGTAACAGCTTCTCCCAGCCATCGCTTGCCCCAGCACCAATCTCGTCGAGGAGGACAGTGAGGGTTTGATGCAGTTCGTCCTTCATGCGACGCCACCGGGAAGGGCCTGGAGGGCTTGCATAAGCACTTTGCTAATGACGCTCTCTTCGAACTTTCCAAGTATCTTGATGACCACTTCGATGTTAATCCGTCCTGCCGGTTCGCTATTCATCCGACTCATGAGGCGGCGTTCAGCATACCCCAGCGGTGGAGTATAGCACCCAGTGAGGCAATTTCTCGAACTCTTTGGTGCTGAGCGTGACATTGTTGCATGAATTACCCGCAAACGGAGTACAAGGCCATCTCGGCTAAATCAGCTCGCAGTTCTCCTCGACGCTCCCATTGTCACGGCGTCAGATGAAACGAAAACAGCCCGCAACAAGAGTTGCGGGCTGTCTAAGCTGATCTAAGTGTCGGTGTGCTCTTAAGGGGTGAGAATCACGGTGACAGCATTGGAGATCGTAGTTTGGGCAATTCCCGAAACAGGATCTTGGATGAACAATTGGAAGGTGCTCAAGACACCTGGAGCTAGCAGGAAGTCTGGGACGTTGGCAGAGAAGCCGCCAGTGCCGCTTAAGTCAGTGAAGAAGAATGTATCGAAGAAGGTGCCGTTACCGATGCCTACGTTGAGGCCACTGCCAACCAGGAATAGACCGCCCGGAATCCCCGAGGGGTCGGTTGTTCCATCGCCGGTGTCGATCTGGCCAATTCCTGGGAAGATGGCAGCACATGGAAGGAGGGGGCCGCCCCAACATTGAACGAATTGGAGTGGTAGACCGGACCATGAAAATTGCATGGTGCTGCCGACGGCGACATTTGCTGTGTATGGGCCCTTTGCAGCGCTATCCACAGTTTGCCCGTTAACATTGACGGCGTTGTTGACATCAAACATGGCTATGCCAGGTGTTGGAGCTTGACCAGTTGGAATTCCACCATCAAAGAATGAGAAGTCGTCGATTGCCATGTCATCCATGAAGGTGCTGTTGTCGTTGTTTGACCTAAATTGAATCTTGACGGTATCTGTACCAAAGGCAGTTAGGTCAACGAAAACCTGTGTCCAACCTGAACCGATACCGTTACCAGTAATCGTTGGAATGACGCTCATCGACACAGTTGCACCGGTGGACATGTTGATCACGTCGATGTCCAAAGGAACAGCATTGACGCTATTCGGGTCTTCATCACTGTGATGCCAGAACTGAATCGTGGGGCTATTCGTGGCTCCAGACAGATTCAGACACGGCGAACGGAGATGGATGTCTCCCGTTGATAGCCCGTTGAATGTATCTTCAATATACATGTAGTTCCCAAGACCGCCTAAGCCTTGAGTATGGTCACTCGCCGGACCCGCAAGGCCAGCACTGCTACTCGTGGGCCCACGGTGGGGATACCAGTCGTCGAAGGCATTTCCCAGGATAGTGGCTGCATCGTCTTGAGCGTTCTCCCATCCGGCGGGAACCGCGTTAGTCGTAACAGGACCGGACGAAGTATTGAATGGAATGCTGTCGAAACTCTCCGTGTATCCGAAGCCAAACGGGTTATTGAACGGCACCACCAAGGGCGTGTTGTTGCCTGACGTCGGTGATGGATCGGCGTTGCCGTAAGCCAAAATTTCGAGTGTGTTTGCACCAGGGGTCGCCATGTCGACCGTAGCCGATGTCGTGTACGAACCTTGTTCTCCCGTATCTAGACCATTCACGAGGTTTTGGTACTCGAGAAGGACAACAACACCGTTCATCGAACACTGTATGGCAAGATCGGTTATCGGCGCGAGAGGGAGGCCATGATTGGTGTAATCAAACGAGATGACTTCCGACGACGTCAGATTCAAGTCGCATTCTGGGCCAATACTCGGCCCGTTCATGATGTTGACCATAATGGCAAAGTCATCCACAACAACGATGTCGACATTGTCGATGGCATAATGCCAGCAATCGGTCATATTGTGACGAAATCGGACCTGCGCATTGGGTGCAGAACCACAGAGTGCTGTGAGATCCAGGTGCTGATGAGAAGATGTTACGTTGCTGTTCGATGGGTTGTTTTCTACGAGCGTCGTATGCACATTCCAGACGATTCCATCGAAGACTTCAACGGTTCCTGATCCGATGCCGTCGCTGACCAGGAAGGCGTAGTCAAAATCGAGCAAAGTATTTTCGGCCAACGATGAGTCGAATGCCGGTGAAACCAACGAAGTGTCAGTTTGGGGATTATAATCAAAGTCTGTGTTGGACATGGCGTAGGGCTCCGCAAACGGAGCAGGAATGGCGAATGGGGGGGATATGCCCGTACTAGGTTGAGGACTAAGGAATCTCCACAAGACGGCAGAATCGGCGTTGTGAGTGGGGCCTGTTGTGACGCTCCAACCTGCTGGTGGAGTGGTCCCTGAAGACGACGAGAAATCTTCGCTTACCATGACGGCTTGGCCGTTCACGTTTGCTGCCAGACAACAAAGAGTGGCAACGAGAATGAGAATTGGGGGTTTGACTAAATGCATGAATTTGGGCTCCTGATCCGATTTCGGATCTTGTTCGTGACCAAGGCCAACACGCTGACCGCCCCCTACACGCAAGGGGTGCCAGGAACCCTTGGTAGTTTCTTTGGAAATCTTCAAAACCCGCCAAGAAACGTCCCTCGGCCAAACAATTCGTAAGAGACGTCGGGCGCAGTTTTTTTGTAAGTGTATTTTCATTAGTTCTTTATGGCTTATTTTATAGTGGCCAGCGGTCTGGCTTCGAACGGATTTCGGTGAACAGGCACCGTTGTGGCGCACGTCCACGCGCCAATGTGTTTTTAATGATATCTTTGTATTTTCTTGTTTTTTTGGCGGGAACTCCCCTGGACTTGTCGAAGAAGTGTGTGCTTATTGAGCATAATCCGTATTTTTTGGATATACAT
This sequence comes from Planctomycetota bacterium, assembly GCA_047639315.1. Classification (GTDB taxonomy): domain Bacteria; phylum Planctomycetota; family DRQF01; genus S139-23. The sequence goes on along the minus strand of JBLINQ010000019.1, from coordinate 3,173 downwards.
TGAATGATTCGTAGCATCTTAAACCTGCCGGCTATATTGGGAACCTTGGTACTACTTTGCGGGGCCTCTCTGGCATGTGCGCAGACCGCCCCGTCGCTCGGCGACGCGCGAAACTTCGCGTTATTGGGTGGCTCAACCGTCGCCGTCGCCGCCATCGGCACGGTCATTACCGGCGAAGTGGGCACCTATCCCGGCGTCTCGATTACCGGCATTCCTTCAGGGGGGACGGTAGTGTCGCCCTTTGCGACACACTCCGCCGATAGCGCCGCGATGGCCGCACAAGCGTCGGCCTTCGGTCTTTACACGGAATTGGCTACCCAAGGGGGAGCCACCGCCATCGCTATGGAGCTGGGTGGAGCCACACTCACACCAGGCACCTATTCCTTTTCGAGCACTGCGAATATTGCGGCCGGGACAACCCTGACGCTCAGCGGTGACGGTGTCTACATTTTCAAAGTTGGAAGCGCCATCACCGCAAACGTTCTCTCGAACGTCCTTTTGCTGGACGGGGCCAAACCGAGCAATGTGTTCTGGCAGGTCACCAGCGCGGCGACGCTCCACGGAGCCTATTTCGCTGGGACGGTTGTCGCCCAATCTTCCATTGCCTTGGGTGTCGATGCAGTTCTTGAGGGTAGAGCGTTCGCTCTAACCGCTGGTGCCGTGACACTGGCTGGCAACAACAATGTCGGCTGCTCCGATATCAACTCGAACACTACATCCGCCTCGTTCTCGATGTACGGATTTGGCTGCGTATCTCCCGCTCTTCCCGCCTTGGAATTTCTTCCACTATCGCGTCCGGTGTTAGGGACTATCGCGACAGCGGTCATCAATAACTGCCCGACATTTCAGGTGGGAGTGACCCTGGGGTTCAATTCGTTGGCCCTGAATCCCTTCGATCTTGCGCCGTATGGCCTGCCTGGCTGCATGCTTTGGCACACGAATGATCTTATTGACGTTCATAGGGATCCTTCGGTGTATCTGACGCCTCTGACCTCGACGAGTCTGCAGATACAGTTCAGGGTTCCTAATGATTATTGGTGGGCCGGGCGAGTCTACTACCTGCAAGCCTATTGCTACTCGCCAGGTGCGAATACCTATCAATTTATTGTGAGTAATGGGGTGGAGTATCGGCTAGGTTTATAGTCAGCAGTACGCATCTGAACCTCCCCCGCGTTGGTTGACACTTATTCGCAATAATTGTCAATAGGGGGAACCCCATGAGCGGTCAAAGGTACTCACCAGAATTCAAAGATGAAGCAGTACGAAGGTTGTTGACCGAGGCCACGAAGTGGCCTCGGTCGCTGCCCAGTTAGGCGTCTCGACGAACATTGTACAAGTAGATTCGGGCTGTCAAACCGGCCAAAAAAGAAGAGCAATCCAGTCAACTCATCGAGGCGAGAAGCGAAATCCTTGAACTCGATGCTCAGCTGCGGCGCGTCGACCAGGATCGCGACATATAAAGAAAATCCGCTCGGTACTTTGCAAGGGATTCGGAGTGAAGTACCGCTTTATCATCGACTACAGGCACCTCTTTTCCGTTGCCGTCATGTGTCGAGTTTTCGCAATCCCGAGAGCTGGTTTCTGCAAGTGGTTAGAGCAAGCAGTCTTGAACTGTGAAAAAGAGAATCAGAGATTTCTTGTGCTGATTCGTGACTCGTAAGCCGCGAGTCATGGTGTGTATGGCTCGCCTCGAATTCACTTGGATTTATGCGAAGTCGGGGTAAAGGTCGGAAGCAAGAGAATCGCACGAATCATGCTCGATAGCCAAATCAGAGCAGTTTTAGGCTACAAAAAGCATCGGTGCGTAAAGGGCCGACCAACGATCTTTTTTGACAATAAGCTGGACAGGGAATTCACTGTTGAGCAACCCAATGAAGCCTGGGTCACGGACATCACTCATATTCGAACATGGCAAGGGCAGATCTACCTGGTCGTCGTCATTGATCTCTATTCGCGCAAAGTCGTTGGCTGGTCACATGAAACCATCACTGGCACGATAGATCGTTATAGATGCCATTATCATGGCCGTGCAGAAGCGCAGGCCTAAGAGCAAAGTCATAGTCCATTCGAACCAGGGGTCTCAGTACAGCAGTGACGAATGGAACCGGTTTTGACAAGCCAACACTTTAGAACCGAGTCTGAGTCGAAGGGGGAATTGTTGAGACAACGCGATCGTGGAATGGTCTTTTGGTAGCTTGAAAAAGAGAGAATAAAGAAGAGAGTCGACAAGACTCGGGGCATGGCAAGGGCCGATGTCTTTCACTACATCGAGATTTTCTACAACAAGACTATAAGGCAGGCATCTCCGCAGCCTTAGTCCTGAAGCCTCTGAATAGACCACTAATTAACGCTGGTTGGCTTTCAACGAAAGCGGGGTACTTCCACTCTACTTTTGAGCCTGAACAACTTTGCGTCTGAGAGTCCATCTCGGGGAGCTTCGACACCCAAAAACGCGCTCACTGACAAAGCCCGCGCCCAGCAGTGCGGGTTTTCTCTCTGCCCACCCGGAGAGATAATCCCCAACCCTTTCGCGCATTAGAAATTCAGCGCTTGTGCTGGGAATCGTGGGCATAGCGACGGCACGCGATCTGCTAATCAATTGGACCGGCGAAGTTTTGGGCAACGAAATTGAAGGCCTCTGTAAGCTCAAGAGCTAATCCAAGAAAACGTCCTGCTGCCCAGCACGACGGATCATCAGCAGCAAACCAGATTCCTGAATCAACGGCGTCTACGACGCATCAGTACCATGAGATGACCGGCTGCTTGCGTTCTGGCAATCTGCCGCACTCTGACTCAAACTTCTTCATCGATTGAGACATCAAAGAGTAGCCCTCTTTTCGCAGTCGTTTTAACGGCGGTGTGTAAGCAGCCATCGATTTCGAGGCTCCCATAATCACGTTAGATCACAAGCGCCCAAATGGGCCTCGACTAAGATAAGTGCGCTGGAGATTATGGACGAAAGCGGGTCAAGGTCGCGCCGAGGGGATAAGTGTGCCTGGGGTGCCGCCCCCCGTAAGAAGCTGGTTTTGATGATTCCGATGAAGTCTTTGCGAGTGAGCGGAGAATACGAAGGAGGACGGAGAAACTAAGAGCTTAGGGAAGGAGCGGCTGATGGGCAGGCCCTTTGGACCACTCATGCCTTTAATGGACGGTAATATTCTATAAAAGAATTT
>JBLINQ010000018.1:0-49269 GCA_047639315.1 Planctomycetota bacterium | reverse complement strand
GCTAATGCCTTGAAGCTCTTTGCGGAAGGAAACAGCATCCCGTTCGTTGCGCGCTACCGTAAAGAAATGATACGCGGGATTGATGAGCTGGCCTTGAGAGAAGTATCCAACTCTGCGGCGGCTCTGAATCGACTCCAAGAACGATGCCAAACGATCATCGATAAGCTGGAGGAAAACGAAAGATTGACTCCAGCCATCCAACGCGCCTTGGAACATGCCAACACGCTCGGCGAGCTCGAAGAAATCTACCGCCCTTTCAAGACCAGTCGATTAACCAAAGCTGACATCGCACGAGAGGCGGGCCTAAACCCTCTTGCTAAGGAACTGCTCAGTAACAAGCGTGACCAGACGGCCAAGGAATTGGCAAAACCATTCGTATCTCCCGAACGTGGCATCGACGACGTGAAGGCCGCAGTCGATGGTGCGATTTCAATCTTGGCTGAACGCATTTCCCAAATGCCGCGCATTCGAAGAGAAGCAAAGTTGATTATCGGCAGTTGCTTCCTAATCATCAAGAAGAAGCGCGGCTACTCCGGGGAAGATCGACGCTTCGAAGACCTTTATGATCACAAGTCACCATGGCCTCGCATTCCAGGACATCGTTTCTTAGCGATCATGCGGGGCGAAAAGGCGGGCGCCCTTTCGCTCAAGTTCGATTACGACCGACCGACCCTTCTCAACCGCATGGCAACTTCCGTTCTCACTGATTTAAGTCGATTGAAATGGTCTGATCTCAAGGAGGCGATTGAGACGGCACTACGCCGATTCGTTGCCCCAGCTGTTTGTCGTGAACTCACGCGCGAAAAGAAGGACACCGCGACGACTGACGCAGTTCGAGTCTTTGGCAAAAATTTGCGCGACCTTTTACTTTCACCTCCTGCCGGGCCACGGGTCATTTTGGCCTTGGATCCAGGGTTTCGTGCTGGCTGCAAGTTAGCAGTCATTAATCAGAACGGCAGCGTCAAGGCAACCCACGTGGTCTTCCCTACGCCCCCGCGTCTGGAAGCGGAACGATCCAAATTTGCAATTCTCGATCTCATCAAGGAATTCAAAGTTGAGCTTTTAGCCTTGGGAACTGGCCAAGGATCAAGGGAGACTTTTGAGTTTCTCCGCCAACAAATATTGCCCTCTGCACGAGTCGAAATCGTTCGCGTGAGTGAAGCCGGCGCCTCCGTCTATTCTGCCAGCAAGCTTGCAGTCGAAGAACTGCCAAACCTCGACATTAGTTTCCGCGGAGCCGTCAGCATCGCTCGACGACTTCAAGATCCACTTTCGGAACTGGTGAAGATTGAGCCTCGCTCCTTGGGCGTCGGTCAGTATCAGCACGACATCGAGGAAAGCACTTTGACCGAAGCCCTCGAAGGCGAAATTGAAAGTTGCGTGAACAAAGTCGGTGTCGACCTGAATACAGCCAGCGCCGAACTACTTCGCCATGTCGCCGGACTCGACCGTCGGACTGCAAAATCGATTGTCCAGCACCGAGCCGAGAATGGCACATTCCAAAGTCGAGAAGATCTTCGTCCAGTCAAAGGGATTGGCGACAGCAGTTTCATGCAATGCGCCGGATTCTTGAGAATCCGTAATGGTGAGGAATCACTCGATTCCACCGGCATCCACCCGGAAAGTTACGAGCATGCCCGATGGATTGCCAAAGAGCTCGGGTCAGATTGCGACGGTATTCTCGGACAAGAAATCAAATTGACACCCCCTCAACGCCAAGAGCTTGAATCTTCGGGCTGCGGCAATGAAACCTTAGAGGACATCCTCCAGGAACTCTCCGAACCGGGGCGTGATCCACGCTCTGAATTCGAGACTGTTGACTATCGAGATGACATCACATCCATCAACGATCTTGAAATTGGCATGCCCATTGAAGGAACCGTCAGCAATGTCACCGACTTCGGGGCCTTTGTCGACATCGGGCTGGAAACCGATGGGCTGGTTCACATTTCTGAGCTGTCGGAGAAAAGAATCCGGTCGCCTCACGAAGTTGTTTGTTTGGGACAGTTGGTGAAAACTCAAGTTCTGTCGGTAGATCTTGATCGTAACCGGATTGCTTTGACGATGATTGTTGGGTCAAATGACGCCAAGCAACGAGATCGATAGAGCTCCCTGGGATTCTGGGCCCAATCCCTGCGCATGGCACCTTCTGAGTGAAGGGCGAAATCTTCACCGAATCGCTGTTGCAAAGTTGCCAGTTGGGGCTGGTGAGATTATCGTCTTCTAACTCAATTGAAGGAGAAGAAATGCGTATCGCATGCATCGGTGGTGGACCTGCTGGGCTCTATAGCTCGATCTTATTCAAGAAGGCATTCCCCGACCTCGAAATCACCATCTTCGAACAGAATCGCCCTAACAATACCTTCGGCTGGGGCGTCGTCTTTTCGGACGAGACGCTCGGCAATTTTGAGCCGCATGACAAGCCGTCCCACGATGAGATCCTCAAGCAATTCATCTATTGGTCAGAGATTGAGACCTACTATGGTGACACTTGCGTGAAGTCGACAGGCCATGGTTTCTGCGGCATGAGTCGCAAGAAACTCTTGAGCATCCTACAGAACCGCTGCCTTGAGCTGGGGGTCAACATCGAATTCGAAACACGATTCGATGATTACTCCAAGTTCAAAGACTATGACCTTGTGATCGCATCAGACGGTGTCAACTCTGCTATCCGCGAGAGTCACGCCGACGTTTTCAAGCCAGATCTGGATTGGCGCAAATGCAAATTCACTTGGCTTGGAACCGACAAGAAGCTGGAAGCCTTTACTTTCATTTTCAAAGAAAACGAACACGGATTATTCCAGGTTCATGCTTATCCCTTCGAAGATGGGCTGGGCACATTCATTGTCGAATGCCGTGAGGAAGTCTGGAAGAAAGCCGGTTTGGATAATGTCACAGAAGAAGAAACTGTGGCCTATTTCGAAGACCTATTTGCTGACGACTTGGACGGCCACAAGCTCCTCAATAATCGATCGATCTGGCGCACATTCCCAACAGTTCGCAATGAGACTTGGGTCAAAGACAACATTGTCCTCTTAGGCGACTCGGCATGCACCGCTCATTTCTCGATTGGTTCGGGTACCAAGCTGGCCATGGAGAGCGCGATTGGATTAGTCGCGTCTTTTGAGTCAGAAGGTTGGGACGACGTCAACAAGACGCTGAAGCACTACGAAGATAAAAGGTGGGTCGATGTCCTGAAGCTTCAGAAGGCGGCGCAAACGAGCCTCGAGTGGTTTGAAAACTCGGCTCGCTACATGCAACAAGATCCTGTGCAATTTAGCTTTAATCTGATGACGCGCTCAAAGTCCATCACTTACGACAATCTGAAAATGCGCGATCCCGAATTGGTTGCCGAGACAAGTAGCTATTTTCGGACCAGCGAAGGTGGCCCAAGAGATTCACGCGGCCAAGTTCCGGCGCCGATGTTTACGCCTTACAAACTCCGTGACATGGAATTGGCCAATCGCATTGTCGTGAGCCCGATGTGTCAATATTCCGCTGTCGACGGCGTCCCTCAAGACTGGCACATGGTCCACTTGGGATCGCGTGCTGTGGGTGGCGCTGGCTTGATCTTCACTGAAATGACAAACGTCAGCCCCGAAGGGCGCATCACGCCTGGCTGCACCGGAATCTGGAATGACGCTCAAGAGCAGGCTTGGCGAAAAATCGTCGACTTCGTCCATTCCTCTTCCAAATCCAAAATTGGTCTCCAAATCGCTCATGCCGGCCGTAAGGGATCCATGGACCACCCATGGGATCAAGAAGAAACACCACTCGCCGTCGACAACGGTGGTTGGCAAACGGTGGGTCCAAGCGCCGAATCATTTGACGGCACCATGGCGGTTCCTAAGGCCATGACTCGGGCCGACATGGACAAGGTCGTCGGTGACTTCGTGAGTGGGACAAAACGTGCTCATGCTGCTGGCTTTGACTGCATCGAGGTGCACGCCGCACATGGATACTTGCTTTCTAGTTTTGTCTCCCCGCTGTCCAATCACCGCACAGACGAATATGGCGGCGACCTTGACGGTCGTCTCCGCTTCCCTCTGGAAGTCATTGCTGCCGTTCGTGCAGCTTGGCCAAAAGAAAAGCCAATGGCGGTACGTATTTCAGCTAGTGATTGGCTTGAACCACGTGGCACGACGATAGAGGATTCAGTAATCTTCGCCAGAAAGCTCCAAGAAATTGGCTGCGACGTTGTCGACGTTTCCACTGCCGGCAACTCAATGGAGTCGAAGCCCGTCTATGGTCGCATGTATCAACTTCCATTTGCCGAGCAGATTCGGTTCGAAGTTGGCATTCCGGTCATGACCGTAGGAGCCATACTCGGAGATGATCACGCCAACACTGTGTTAGCCGCAGGACGTGCCGACCTTGTCGCGATGGCACGCCCTCATCTAAAAAACCCATATATTACGCTGCACGCTGCGGATAAATACGAATACCCTGACCAGTATTGGCCAGGGCCGTACTTGGCGGTCAAACCGAAGATCGTCGACGAACTTAGATAATCTGTTGCTCGTGAAGAAAGAGTCCATCATGTTTAAGTCAAGGTTATGTGTATTGCTTTTGGCCCTCTCGACGTTGGGGGCTTGTGTAACGAACCCTGAGACGGGCAAGAGCTCGTTCAACATCGTTCCTGAGTCCACAGAAATATCGATGGGAGTCCAGGCTTTTGCCGACGTCAAGGCGGAAACCCGCTTGAGTAGCAATACTGTCATGACTGACGTCGTTAAGAGAGTCGCCGATCGCATCACCGCGGTCACTGGCAAAGACTATGCCTGGGAAGTTCGATTGGTCGAGAGTGAACAGGCCAATGCTTTTGTCCTGCCAGGCGGCAAGATCGTGATCTACACTGGCCTCTTACCGATTTGCGAAACTGAAGCGGGTCTCGCTTTCGTGATGGGCCATGAGGTCGGCCACGCTATTGCCCGACATGGTGGCCAGCGCATCTCAACGACGATGATTGTTCAAGCAGGAATGCAGGTTGCTGATTTGTCTTTCAACAACAACTCTCAAAAACCAATGATCATGGCCGCCCTTGGCGCCGGTACTCAATTGGGAACCTTGAAGTATTCGAGGTCTCACGAATCAGAGGCTGACTATATGGGGATTCGATATATGGCAAAGGCTGGCTATGACCCCATCGTTGCCCCAGACCTTTGGGTGCGCATGGGCAAAGGGAGCCAGCAACCACCTGAGATTCTCTCAACTCATCCAGCCCATGAGACACGGACAGCCGACCTCAAGGCAGTGATGAAAGAGGCCCAGAAGCTCTATCAGGCGTCCCCGCAGAAATATGGCTTAGGCGTCAATCTCTAAGACCAGTCGTATCAGGGCTTCGGATTCTCTCCGAAGCCCTCACTGCGCCCTGGCACGTCGGATTTAGCCCTTCCGGAAGCCAACAAAATAGCCCGCCACCAACGCGCCTGCGGTAGGAATTCGATCTTTCAGGACGGCACTTATGCTGTCGTTCTCTTTCAGGTTGAGAATCATGCCGTTGACCACGTCTATTAGCTTTTGCCAATCGATCTGAACCACCTCAATGTAGGAAAACACCTGCATTGCGATGAAGAGAATAGCTATGAAGATCATCATGAGCTTCACGACTTTCTTTGAGAAGTAACCCAAAGCGAAGCCAAGCAAGCCAAAGAAGCTGGCTTCGGTCACAAATGGCAAGCTCTTGGCGATGAAAGAATCGGTATTGTCCGTCTCAGTCACCGTCTCTTTGACGGGACTCGTCGAGGACGGAGCAAAGGAGTTTCCGCCAGAGAAAGAGCTCGGCGCCGATTTGCTTGTGGTTGTGGTCGAATCTGGCTGGTCATCATTAACGTGACGATAAGACACGCTTCCGGCGAATACCACTGCCAAAACCACACCAATCCATGCTTTCCCTGCCATTCTAATACTCCGGTCATCTACATTCTTCGTGAAAAACTCCAAATGATGACGTTTTGGTGTCCCACTTTTTACGCAGGGAAAGCCCTCTTACAAAGCCCTTCCGATTGCTTTCTTGAATTGGAGCGTTCCCCACGCCTTCCGCTCATGAGGATTTCTTCCGTATCTAGTGCAATTGAGCTCCCAAGAGAGATTTCGACAAAAGATATGGCCATCGACCTGCCAAGATAAATACGGAGTAACCCCTCGTCGCTAAACCCCTTACAAAATCCCTTCACCTGTGGTATTTCTCTGTGTTCATACCTGAATGATCGATCAAAATAGGGGCACATTGGCATGTGGGAATGGATTCAATCAAATCCGTGGTTAACATTTTGGGGCGTTTTCCTCATATTTGTCGTGTTGGTTTTTATTCGTGATGTCTTCATTCAGAAAAGACACGCAATCAAGCACAACTATCCTGTGCTGGGCAACATCCGCTATATGATGGAGCTTATCGGCCCTGAGCTGCGTCAATATTGGGTTGCAAATGACCGCGAAGAGTTGCCGTTTAACCGTAGTGAACGAGCCTGGATCTATTCATCTGCTAAGGGACTGAATAATACCGCTGGCTTTGGCACGGCGGAGCAGATCTACAGCGTTGGTTATCCAATCATTAAGCCGGCTGTATTTCCTTTTCCAGACAACAAGGCAACTTGGCCTGGAGATGATCCAACGGCCATTCCGTGCCTGAAGGTAATGGGGAAATTTAGAGGTCGCAAGCGCCCTTTCCGTCCTGAATCCATCATCAATATCTCGGCCATGTCATTTGGCTCTTTGGGTGAACGGACAATTCGCTCGTTCAACATTGGCGCCCGGGAAGCCAACGCTTATCACAACAGTGGTGAAGGTGGCGTGAGTCGCTATCACAAAGAAGGCGCCCACATCATGTGGCAGATTGGTACGGGCTATTTCGGAGCTCGTGATGACAATGGCTTCAGCCTCGACAAGGTTGCTGCCACTGTCGAAAGTACACCAAACATCCGTTGCATCGAGATCAAGCTGTCTCAGGGTGCCAAGCCAGGTAAGGGCGGAATCCTCCCCGGTGCGAAAGTGACTCCTGAAATCGCGGAAATTCGCGGAATCCCCGTCGGTAAAGACTGCCTGTCACCGAATGCCCATGACCAATTTTCTGATCCCCAGGGATTGATCGATTTTGTCGAGAAAATCGCTGATCGAACAGGACTGCCCGTCGGAATCAAAGCTGCAATCGGCCAATTAGAGTTTTGGGATGACCTTTCCACGCTCATGAAGGAAACCGGACGAGGCCCTGACTTCATCACCATCGATGGTGGCGAAGGAGGAACTGGCGCGGCTCCATTGACGTTCGCTGATCACGTCGCCCTACCCTTCAAGATTGGTTTCCAACGCGTCTATGAGTTGTTTTTGGGCAAAGGAATCGCTGACAACGTTGTTTGGGTCGGTAGTGGCAAGCTTGGCTTCCCAGATCGGGCCCTCATTGCCTTGGCGATGGGCTGCGACTTAATTCAGGTCGCACGAGAATCGATGATTGCGATTGGCTGTATCCAGGCACAAAAGTGCCATACAGGCCATTGCCCTGCCGGTATCGCGACTCAGAACAAGTGGCTTCAGGCTGGCGTGAACGTTGAGCACAAGTCTCTCCGTATGACGCGTTACTTGAAGTCATTCCGAAAAGAGCTTTTGGCGCTTTCTCGGGCCTGTGGTTACGAGCACCCAGCTCAAATCGATGGTTCTGACATCGAATGCAGCACTGGAGTCAACAAATTCTCCAGCCTGACCGAGATTCTCGGCTACGAAAAGAGCCCCGTCACATTTACCGCAATGAAGGATTACACGGGGACGCCGTAACTCACAGGTAGAATAAGGAGCGACCCGAATGAATTTTGTTCGCTTCGAGCGAGTCCTTTCGGGAAGCTCTGGGTTCGGGGACAAGGGACTTGCCCAAATATGCCCTTATCCCTTAAGGTTAGCGTGAGGGTCGTTTGCCTCATACTTCTTGAGCAAACACATTCTGGGTCAAGCAAGGATCGACGAAAGAGCTTTACATGATCGTGAGATTCTGGGGAACAAGAGGGAGCATCCCGACATCAGGACCCAACTTCGTTGAGTTTGGTGGCAACACCCCGTGTTTGAGCATTAAGCTCAAATCGACCAAGGAAATGGTGATCTTTGATGCCGGAACCGGCATTCGGGAATTGGGGATGGACATCTTCAAGACCAACCCTGACTGCAAAGTCCTCCATCTCTTCTTGACCCATGCCCACTGGGACCATATTCAGGGCTTTCCGTTCTTTGGACCCGCCTACCACCCGGACTACAAAGTCAACATCTACTGTTCGAAAGAAGCCGAGCCTTTTCTTTCGGGCCAGATGTCACCACCGTTTTTTCCGGTGGGCTTAGAAGCCATGCCGGCTCTAAATAGCTTCAACCTCTTAGATCACGACTCGCCGACAAAAATCGGCGATGCAACAATCAGCAGCATCCCCCTCCCTCACCCGCAAGAGTCAACTGGTTTTCGCATCGATGAGGGGGAAACCTCATTTGTCTTCGCAACCGACACGGAACATCAGCCACCAGACATGAATAAAAGGCTCGTCAAGTTCGCGAGCGGCTGCGACGCTCTGGTATACGATGCACAGTATACCGAGGCGGAGTATTTCAATGGTCGGGAAGGATGGGGCCACAGTACCTACAACGAAGGCGTCAGGTTGGCACAAACCTGCGGTGCAAAGAAACTCATCCTCTTCAGCCACGACCCATCTCACGATGATGCTGTTTGCTTGAAGATCGAGCAGGATGCGCAGAAGATCTTCCCGAATGCGATCGCCGCACGGCAAGGACTGCTACTCGACTTGGACTGAACATCGCGATTCACGATTGCTCGACATACGCCTCGAAGAAAACACCATGCCAAGACCCAATCGGGTCTTGGCATGTTTTCTTTCTACAGCTGAATCGACAGCTGCAAAGTACGTTTTCCACGAACGACCGTCAGTGGCATTTTGGAACCACGCTGGTAGAAATTAAGGCGTGTGTATTGTGTGAAGTCTTTGGGACCAACATCTGGATGCCAAGTGCCAATGCCGACAACAACATCACCTGTCTTGACTCCCGCTTTTCGAACTTCATCACCAAAGACTCCAAGAACCTCCAGCGCCATATTGCCATCTGCAACCTTGGCACGGCGACGTTTGTTTTTCGGCGCAGGCTCCAACCACAGTTGTAGACGGGGATAAAGCCCGTGGATCGAAGTTCTCCACGACAAGTCAGAGAGCTTCCACTTTGCTGGCATCTTGATCGCGAGGCTTTGCTTCTTGCCGTCTCTAAGCAGTTCCACTTCTGCAACTCCAGGATCTCCAACACTCCGGAGTGCCCAGATGATGTCGGCAGTCGAAATGAGCGGCTGACCGGCAATGCGTAAGAGCTCATCGCCAGACCTAAGCCCGGCTAATGCTGCAGGAGTCTTCGGTAAGACACGAGCGACCTTCAACCCATGGTCGACATCAAGTACGACGCCAAAACGCTCAGGCACAGGATACAGGCTTTGGATTTGATCTGGATGATAGCCAGGCTTCTGCTCAATGACTCGATTCAATCCCTCTTGCACCATGTGACAATGCACGCAGTTCTTGCGTTGCGTGTCTTTCTCGACGATCTTCCGGATTTTCGGATTCGGCAATTTACGAGGACGGTCCAAGGTGATGTTCTTTTGATTCTTCAACGCCAATGCCGCTTTGTTCGTCTCTAAGCTGCCGTGCAACTTCAGTGCCCGCTCTAAGGCAGAACGAAGCCCCTTGAGCGAGTTGTAGTGCATCGAATCACGAGAGCCAGCACCGTAGCGCCCCAGGACCGTTCCGTCCGGCTCCATCATGAGACCGGCCCAAGTCAGGTCATAGTCGAATTGGAACATAGACAGATCGACATCACGCATACGAATCATGCGCAAGCAAACGAATTGGTCGAGGATACCGGAAAGTTCAGATGAATTACGGACAACCTGCCCGTCAAACTCGCTGCAATCCTTTCATGGTACGCAGCGGAATACGACCATGATTGGTTTACCGCTACTCTCAGATTGACTCTTCGCAGCAATCCAATCGTCATAAATCCATCGATCACCAGGAGCACTATCTCCAATCTTCTGTCGGAGTGGCTTCTCTTCTTGGCAAGCGCCAACCAAAGCAAGCAAAACAATTATGACGCAAGAGAACTTCATCTATTTGATTCCAAAATTCTGAGTTCAACGAACTCGAGCAAGTGAGTCACCTGCACCAAACCAATAACCAACAATTTCGCCCCAAGCCCATGCCATGACAAAGAGCAAGATAAGCGGAATCGACGCAAACAATGTGCCACGATCACGGCGCTTAGCATAGACCCTTGAGAAGATCCGAAACAAGAGGATCGGCGGCAGAATAAAAGCGGCACAACCAAAGATGAGACGCTTGTGTAGAGGAAAACCGCGCACACGAGCCCCGGCGTACGAGCGAGCATAGAGGTACCTTTGGCCAAAGTAATCGAAGGGCCCATAGTGCAACTCGTGTGAGACCACAATCTCTGGATGGCAGATCAACCGTGCCCCACCATCCTTCATGGCATCATGAAGGACGTTTTCCCATTTATGAAGCTTCAAGATATCCTCATGCTGGTCGATGAGCTCTCGTCGATAGACAACATTGTTGCCCGTGAGCCATTCAACGGCACCACCTTCAATCGGTGGCATGCAGTGTGAGTATTCACAAAGGAAAGCGGCTCGATCCATCAGAGTCGTTGTCGCCCCATTTTCGACAGCGCCAGCAACAACGCCGTCACTTTCTGTCAAGGCATGCAACATGTTCTTCGCCCAATCTGTTGGCACGATCACATGGTCTTCCAAAACTGCAATCGCATCGCCACTTGAACGCTCAAAACCGAGAGCGCGCATGGCCGGGATGGTCGAGTCCCCTGCCATTTCAATAACCACACATTGTGGAAAAGAATCCTTAATCTTGGCAGGCAGGTCTCCACCCAAGCGCTCAGGAACGACCAATTCTACGGGTTGGGTATCGGCCTGAGATATCAATGCTCTCAGGCACCGCTCGAGGTCGGACCAACCAGTGACACTTGGAATGATGACGGAAAGTTTAAGGCTCATGGGCACATCTTCGCAGATTATGATCTCGATGACGACGGGGTGTCTTCACTTGATCCTCTTCGGACTTTTTCTTGCTGAACGGCCAAGGCTGTCGACCGCCCTCATGTTAGTGTCTCGAGTGTGGCGATAGAACCGAGATAAGCACTTTTGGAGCCATCATTTCATGAAATTTGCCGTAATTGGAACTGGCATTATCGGACGTCTACGAGCTCAGACTGTATCTGAACGAGACGGAACTGAATTAGTGGCGGTAGCCGACCCCAATCAGGACGCCGCCAAGGACTGCGCAAATCGCTTCGGTGGCGAGTTTTTCGACGATTACCGCAAGCTCTTTGATGCAACAAACCCCGATGCCGTCATCATTTCGAGCCCGGTGCAATTACACGAAGAAATGGCTATCGCGGCGATCGCCTCCGGTTGTCACGTCCTGTGCGAAAAGCCGATGTCGAATTCTCACCCATCGTGCATGAGGATTTTGGACGCCGCTAAGAAGGCCGGCAAGACTGTCGCGGTCGGCTTCAATCATCGTTATTACCCATCTATCTCGTATCTGAAGCAAGTCATCGATGATGGGCTCATTGGCAAGATCGATCATCTCCGGATATTTTCCGGTCACGACGGGTTGGCCAATCTTCGGGAAGACTGGATGTACAAGGGTGAACTCTCAGGCGGCGGTGCCATGATGGACTGTGGCATTCACATGACCGACTTGGCGCGCTTCGTTGGTGGTGAGCTAAAAGAAGTCTACGGAATCTCACGGAGCGACATCTGGAAAATTCCTGGTTCAGAGGACAATGCCATGGCCATTTTCAAGACCGTCGACAACGTCCCCATCAGCTATCACGCCACTTGGACCGAATGGAAGGGCTACCACTTCTCCGTCGAGGCTTACGGCGAACTGGGCATGGTCAAAGGCTACTATGCCCCCATGTACAACCTATTCGTCAGTCGAGACCCAAAGACCGGGAAGCGCACAAAAAAGCGTAAGTTCTATCCAGAGCTCATTCTCAAAGAGAAAATCAAAGGCTGGCAATCAACGTCATACGACACTTTTGTCAAAGAACTGGATGACTTCCTAAGCATGATTGACGGCAACCAGGTCGATTTGGCCAGTGGCTGGTGTGGCGCCCGCTCCATTGAGGTTGCTCAAGCGGTCTATGAATCTGAACGCTCCGGGCAAGTTGTCCAACTTCAAACTCCACCAGCATGAATAACTCAGCCGTTGCGGACTATCGGTCGATGAATGATAATGCGACCATGATCGAGAATATTCATGTCTGAGGCACAATGCGTGACAGAGCCCAAGCTAAAATCTGAGCAAGAGCTGACCTTTGACTTCACCGTTGTGATTCCCGCGTTCAACGAGGTCGACCAAATTGGTCCAGAACTTCGGCGCATCAACGAAGTCTTGTCAGCCACAGGATTAAATTACGAAATCATCGTCGTTGACGATGGTTCTGAAGATGGGACCCACGAGGTCGCGGAGCAAGAAAACTGCCGACTCATTCGCCAACAACGAAACATGGGTTATGGCGCATCTTTGAAACGAGGCTTTCGAGCTGCCAAGTCTGAACTCGTGGTGATTACGGATGCCGATGGCACTTATCCGCCTGAAGAGATTCCTCGCCTGCTTGAGGCTGCGCAAGAGTACGACATGGTCGTCGGTTCGCGCACGGGCGACTCGGTCCACATTCCACTCATCAGAAGACCGGCGAAGTGGTTCTTGAGACGCCTGGCGAGCTTCCTTGCCGAGTTTCCAATTCCTGATCTGAATTCTGGGCTACGGGTCATACGCCGAGAGCAAGTCCGACGCTTCGCGCACATATTGCCGTCAGGTTTTTCGTTTACCACCACGATTACACTGGCCCACTTGTGCAACGAAATGACGATTGGCTACTTGCCAATCAACTACGCCAAGCGAGTTGGTGCCAGCAAGATCAGGGCATCTCACGCTTATCATTTCCTTCTTTTGATTCTGCGTGTCATTGTGCTCTTCAACCCATTGAAGGTCTTCCTTCCAGTTGGTGCCTTCGTCTTCGTTGTTGGATGTGGCAAGTTGATCTACGACATCGGAAAAATGAATCTATCCGAATCTGCTGTGATGTGTCTTCTGACGGCATTGGTGATTTGGTGCGTCGGTCTCTTAGCTGACCAGAACTCTCGATTCGGTGTGGACCGCCAAGCGTGGAAGGACTAACGCCCAGCAATCCTCTGCGTTGGCGACGGGCACTCATCCGCTTAGTGCTAAGCGGAGCTGCATTGGCTCTCATTCTCACCATCGTCGACTTAGATGATCTCTTGGGAGCGCTTTCCTCTGTTTCGATTTCAACTTGGGTCACCGCCCTTCTTGGCTTTTTGACCCTCCACTTTCTGAGTGCCATGAAGTGGCGCTTTGTCATGGGGCTGACCGGGCATAAGATTTCGCCAAGGTTGACGATACGCGCCTACGGCTTAGGCCTTTTTGCGAACTTGTGTCTACCATCGCTCATCGGCGGTGATGTGATTCGCGCAGGCGTCATCATGAAAAACGGGGGTCCAAAAGAGGTTGTTCTCTTTGCCGCTCTCACGGATCGGTTCTTAGATATCATCGGGCTCGGCTCCTTGGTCGCAATCGGTTTCCTCTTGGCTCCATCAGCCTTCAATCACATCGGCGACCTATCGAAGACTCAAGAGAACATCATCCTGAGTGGCACAATCTTCGTCGTCATTGGCGCTTTTGCTTTACCCTTGGTCTTGCGACGCTTGCGCCCCAGATCCCTGCCTCGGAAAATCGGTCGAATTTGGATCGGCTTTATCCGCTCTTGGCGAGGGCTCTTGTCTTCACCCAAGAAAGCTCTCCTTGCCCTTCTGTGGTGCACTCTCCTCCAGGTTGGCTTTGTTGGAGTGAACATTTACCTTGGCAGAAGCATGGGCCTCACGATGGATCCAAGAATGTGGTTTCTACTTTGGCCCCTGGCCAAGATTGCGGCAATGGCTCCTGTTAGTTTAGGCGGTATCGGAGTCCGAGAGGTCGCCTTTGTTGCCTTGGCTGGATCATTCGCACCGAAAGATCTTCTCTTGGCGCAATCTCTGACTTGGGAAAGTACTCTGGTGGCAGGTGGCATCTTGTTTGGTGCACTCAGCCTGCTGGCGAAGGAACACAAAGACAATCACGATGCTTGACGAGACACCTTCACCAAGACTGGGAAATAGCCTCTATTTCATCCTCGGCTTTGCCTTCGTCCTGAGGATTCCCATGCTCAGTGAAGGTCTCTGGTTTGATGAGATTCGCCTCATCACCGAGTTCACCCGTTTGCCCTTGGGCGAATTGCTCAGCACCTACGGCAGCGACAACAACCATCCTCTTTACACCGTACTCGCATGGTTCTCGACGACGGCCTTTGGTGAGTCGATCTGGGCATTGCGACTTCCAGCGTTGGTGTTTGGGATGCTCTCTCTCGTCGCGCTGGCCAAGCTCGCCACGCTCGTACTTGGTCGTAAGAAAGCCGTTCTGATCACCATGTTGGCGGCCATTTCTTATCACCACATTTGGTTTTCGAACAACGCGAGAGGCTACACAGCACTTCTGTTCTTCACTCTCACGGCTACGCACGAGCTCATTTGCTTGCTCGACGATCGAGGACGCGAACGACTGCTGACTTACTCGCTGTCATTGGCTTTGGCGACCTGGGTCCACACAACGGGCGTCTTCATTGGCATGGCCCACCTTGTTGTTGTTCTATTCATGTCAGGACGCTCGCGCCCACGCGGAATTCTTGGCCTCATGATGGCCACGTTCTTTTCGCTTTGCCTTCATGCACCGATCCTTGGTGACATGATTGCTTTTCTTGGCGGTGACGATGGATTTCAGCGAGTGACCTCGAGCTGGACGAACCCACTCTGGACGATCAACGAAGCTCTGCGCACATTTGGTATCGCGCCTTGGTTGGGTCTCGTTGCCGGTGCCATCGCCTGCTTCTTTACAGTGATTGGTCTGAAGAAGCTGAGTCGTATTGACAGGCGACTCCCGTACTTATTCTTCCTTCCAGCAGTTTTTGGCACGCTCACGATGCTCTTGTTGGAACGAAACATCTGGCCTCGGTTTTATTTCAACCTCCTCGGTTTTTTCCTCATCGTCGGTATTTTGTGCATCGACTTCTGTGTAGAAATCGTTGATCGGCTCCTCCATCGCCCTCGCCTGACTTATGCCCTCGCCATAAGCACAGTTTGCCTAGCGTTTCTGTTCATTCTCCCACCGGCATTAGTTACTCCGAAACAGAATTACCCTGCCGCGGCGGAATACTTGGATAAAAGACAGTCCGAAGGAGCCAAGGTCATTACGGTGGGATTGGCTGTCAAACCCTACGAGGCCTACTACAAGAAGCCCTATGAGGGAGTTGATCAGGTGGGCCGGCTGCAGGAGATCATGTCGAGCAGCAAAGAAGTGTACGCAGTCGACACGTTATCGACCTACCTCAGATCACGCACCCCAGACTTAGCTGCGATGCTTGATGATCGATTCGAAGTCGTGTCGACTTTCCCCGGCACTGTTGGCGGCGGTGAATTGACGATCTACAGATTCAAGCGCGATTAAGCCACAGCCAGCGCTAACGGCTTTCAAACAAGTAAATCTTGATCGCACGGCCAACGACAATGCTGCGCTTGAGCTTCCTCTTCTTACGGATCGAGTCCTCAAACTCAACCTCGCCTTCCTTGGCTTCTAAGGAGACTCGCCGCGTCATCACAACAACGCTTCGCCCGTCATCCTCTGGAACGTCAGTCGGCTCTATCGCCGCTGCCGATTTGTGATATACACGAAACACCTCTGTATTGGTGTATTGCTTTGGCTGCCGCATGAGGCACGTCAGGTGAGCGTTCTCCTCTTTGGCAAGATCAACTGCCTGGCGCACAGCGCTTTCGAGATTCTCGCGTGGTTCACCACTGACTTCACCGGTTGCCGCCAGGACGAGGCCGATCAAGAGAACCGTCAAAGCCATGCTTCGCATCTTGTTGGTGCGCAATCCATCGATGGCAATCGCTGCCAAGAAGGCCCACATCCACGCGCCAATGGCAAAATATTGAATCGGGATGCGGTGCCAAAACTGCACACAAAGAAGACCAATAATAGACATGGTAAACAGCCCACAAGAGGCCGCCCCAAAGAACTGACCAGAGATCTTGATGCGCCGCAACATTGATAGGAGCCCAAATCCGATCACTGCAAGGGCTAACCCGGTGCCGACCATCACAACATATTTGGAAGATCCGCCAAGGCTGTTCATACTTGGTGAGAAGGCGCGAGGGAATGCCAGGAGAACTTCCTCCTTCAGCTCACCGAACCCAGGAAGATCTTCGGGCTCGGCCATTTCGACTTGCTTCACTTGATCACTGCGCACCAGGGCTTCTGGGTCGCTAAAAATCCAGCTCTCCATGGTCAAGATCCAAGGCAGGAATAACAGCACGCCTAAGGTGCCAGCCAGAATCAAACGGAAGACCGGAATGGAACCGGCTGGACGAACGAATAAGCGAACGAACCCGATGGCAATGATGAGCGCAGCGGCGAGGTAATGCGTGAATAAGGCCAAGGCCGCGGTCAGCGCAAAGATAGCCCATCTCACATGGAATGGGCGCTCAGAATCAAAGGCCGCCCAGACCATCAGAAGCGCGAAAAAGGCAACCAGAGAATAGGGTCTTAGTTCGGCTCCATAGCGAATCTGAAATGGCGCGAGCATGACGACACCAACCAGCGCGACTGTTGCATACCCGCTGATCTTGGCACTGCGGGCAATCATGAGAAGTGGCCACAGAGAAAGCATGCTGAACAAGATGGAAATGGATCTCAGTCCATGACCTTCTAACCCAAGGGCTTCCATCCATCCGACGGCAAGAAAATAGAGAGGCGCGTGAAAGTCTTCGCCCAACTTCTCGAGCATGCGCTGAGGACCGACATGCGCAAGCTCAGTCGTATGCAATTCATCCAACCAAAAGCTCTTCTGAGCCTCGACAACTCGATAGCCGAGTCCGAACAGGATCAATCCAATGATTGTCAGAACAAGGCCCTTGGATAAGGGCTCAGATGACCTTTCGTCAGCCACTACGGCTTCTCCTTCCGAATCTCTCATGGGCGGCGATGCTCGACATCTCTGAAAGCCTTTTTTCCGTTACCTCGAAACTAAGGCATCGTCCTAATGATGTCGGCAATGGAACTGGAGAAAGAAATGAAATCGTCGTTAATAGTCATTTTTGCCCTTGGAACCCTTCTGGGGCCTCCAATTTTGGCCCAGGACGTGAAATTATCGCAAGCCGATGATTATCTCGCTGCGAAGATTGTACTCGGACGGACCTTATTCCGCAGCTCGCATTTGAGCGGCAACAAACAAATGACCTGCGCCACATGTCATGAACCCGGACTGTCGTTTACCGATGGCAGTGCCGAGTCCCCGGGCATCTTGGGTAGCGGCGTCGGGCGCAATGCGCCGACGATGCTCGCGATTGGCCACATCAAGCATTTCCCAGGGCCAAACGTCCTGAGCTCTAACCCACTCAAGGGCGGGCGGGCTTTGACCTTGTCCGAACGCTGTTTGGTTCCCATTGAAAACCCACTTGAAATGGCATCAAGTGTCGCAGACGCCGTCGAGCGCCTCAGTAAGACGCGTGGCATGAGAGCCAGTTTTGCCAAGGCATATGGACCAGGAATCTTAGGGATCACCCCCAAGAGAATCGGTGATGCGTTGGCGACTTACCTGAGGACGGTTGAGGCTCCTTCGAGTCCTTATCGCGATCTACTGGAGGGCAATCAACCTGAAATGACGGCGATCGAGAAACGTGGCTTAGAACTCTTCAATGGTTCTGGAAAATGCGCCAGCTGCCACTCAGGAAAAGGCTTGAGCGATGGCCTCCTTCACCCAGCGTTCCTACCGGGAAGCAAACGAGATCTGGCTCAGACGCAGAGGAGTCTCGCTCTGGCTCGTGATGCCCGTCAGCGCTTCAAGAACTTAGGCGTCAAACTTCCGCAATCAGGAATCGGTCGCGACCTATTTGAACGACTCGCGCCTCCTCCCCAACAACAAGGATGTGACGCCACGATGGGATCCAGTCGTAACCAACGGACGACTTACGACGGGCAAGATCCGAATTTCCGTCAGATGCACACCCTCTCGCTCTGGGACGTGTCTCGGACGGCACCATATTTTCGTGACGGCTCAGCTAAGACTCTCATCCAAGCGGTCCAGAGTCATGTCGGGGAATTGCGAGCGGTCAGAGCGAATTGGGGCAAGATCAGGAGCATTCGCAAACAAGTGGAACGTCGTCCAGAAACGCGGACTGCCAAGAAGCTTCAGCCAAAATGGGCAAAAAGCACTAAGAAGGCTCCTGCTCCAGAGGACCTCACCCCCGGTGACTTACGTGCCCTCGTCGCATTCATGGTGACATTCTCGCCACGCGATTAGGGAAGGTCGTTGATCGCCGTAGGCGAAATCGTCCTTCAATAGAACACCAATGGGCCCAAGCTCATCGGTGTCCTATTCGTTCTTGACGCTCTGCAATCTCCCCTCCTCTAAGCTCCATCCCCTGAGAACTGCGACGAAACCCTGCCCCAAGACGGACCTTTGGTTCTTTCTCATCTTCGACTAAGATCGCCTGATCAAGCATCGAGAAGAAGGGCACTCAATGGCAAGTAGACTACAGCTGGCTATCGTTCTGTTCATGGCAACATGGACCATGGCATGTTCAGATGGGGATCAAAGTAAGTCGGATGACACGAGGACCTCGGTCTTGCCCGCAAAAGCCGCGCTCAACGGAGTCGATCTAAAAGAGCAAAAAGATGGACCATTCAGCTTCTTCACAGTTGGACACATCTACGGCGAACCTGGGAGACAATTCAAACGTCCGGCGCCATCGTTCGTTGCTGGCAAGCCTCACCTCAAAGCACTTGATCCAAAGTTTGGCGTTCTCTTGGGAGATATCTTCTATTTGTGGAAGCCAAAAGAGATGGCAGCAACGCTTGGTCACCTGGCCGAATTTCCATTCCCAATTGTGAATGCCGTCGGTAATCACGATGTGGTTGTTCGAGACAAATGGAGTAGTAAGTTTGGTCCGACCTACTTCGCGTTCAGCTACGCGAACTCCCGTTTTGTGATCTTGGATACCGAAATCGACCCGTGGAACATCAGCGGTGAACAGCTCGAGTTTTTCAAGAACGAAATGGAACTGTGTGAAGGTCCGAACAAACCAAAGAACTTATTCATCTTCGTCCACAAAGTCGTGTGGGCTGGCACCAAGGAAACGATCGTTTGTGCCTACGGCTGTAATAGCCCCGAGTCACTCGGCATCTATGTCGAGAAGCCAGATTCATGGCCAACGTTCAACCGCCAAATCCGCCCTCGACTAAGGGAAATTTCCAAGTCTGTTCCAACGTACTTCTTTGGCGGTGATTTAGGTGCTTTCTCAGCGGTGATTCATCTGTTCCAACAGGAAGACACGAAAATTCCTGGCACTCAACTCACTTATCTGGGAGCCGGAATTGGCGACCGAGACAGAGATGCCGTCATTGTCGTTGACGTCGATGCCAAGGGCAAAGCAACGTTGAGCGGTATGGAACTCAAGACTGGAAAGAAAGTCGACCTGACTCCTTACGACTCGGCTTATTGGGTTCCGAAGTTCTTCAAGGACAATGAGATCCCTGAGGTCATCTTGCCCTACTTGGAAAAGTAGATTTCGCGGCAACTGACGGACTACTGAATGACAAGCGGATCCCGGTCAGTCTTGGAGACTTGAACTTCCAAGTCGCTATGACGATTCAAGATCTGTTTAGCCAAGATCGGTAAGAAACCGCGCTCTGTGTTTGTATGTTCGCAAAGGATGACACTTTGCCCTTTGGCAACGCAGGCCAGAACATCATGATGACGCATTTCGCCTGTGACCAAGAGATCAGCAGATTGGCCAAGAAGGACGCTGGCACCCGCACCTGCACAAACAGCCACCGACTCGAGTCGCTCTCCGTCCTGGTGACGGGGAGCGCTCGCGACACGAAGGTATGAGAGTCCAAGGTGCTGTTTGACTTTCTTGATCGCCGTATGAAGTGAGAGCGGTCGATTGAGTTTTCCCTGGCGCCCTTGGCCAGTCTTCACCCTGACTTTCGTACGCATTGCCAAGGCATCCCATGCTGCTTCTTCGTAAGGATGATGAGTCTTGATCGCTTTCCCGATCTGTCCCAAGTCAGACTGGCGGCAAACCATCTCAAGCCGAATTTCGTCGACACGTTCTAAGTTGCCTGCTTTACCAAGAAGAGGGTTGGTCGAAGCGTCACCTTGGAATGTGCCCTGCCCTTCAAGCTCGAAGGAACAATGGGAATACTTGCCAATTCGACCGCATCCAGCCTCGACCAAGGCTCGGCGTAATTCGTCGACATGGGTATCGGGGACAAAGACGACGAGCTTTGTGTCCATGCCATTAGTGAATTGATTTGCTTGGCTAATGGCCGTGACGTTCTTGATGCCCAGACCTGAAATCAGCCAATCATTGACACCGCCCTCGCAAGCATCCAAAGCTGTGTGGGGCGAGTAAATCGCAATCCCCTTGCGAACCGCATCCAGAATAATCTCTTGCTGGCTATTGCGACGGCTGAGCCGCTTTAGCCCTGAGAAAATCGGCGGATGATAGCTGACAATAAGATCGGCCCCGAGTAGCACACTCTCGTCAAACACAGGACGGGTCAGATCAATCGTGAACAGAACAGATTTCACAGTTGCATTGCGCTTGGCCTCGACCAAGAGACCAACATTATCCCACTCTTCGGCTAGCCGTAGAGGCGCGATTGCTTCCAGAGAATCTAAGACTGCCTTTAGCTTTGTTCGACTCATAACTTCGCGATCTACACCGACATTGGATCAACTTTACCAGGGTCAACACCCATTTCCTTGATGGCCTTCGCCATGAAATCGGCGTCAAATATTCCTTCTTGATACAAACCGTCCAAGACCCCAATCACGATTGACTCGGCATCTACTTCGAAGTGACGACGTAGTGCTTCCCGTGTATCGCTCATGCCGAACCCATCCGTACCGAGAGGCACAAACGTATTCGGGATCCAGCGTGTGATCTGCTCCGGAACCATTTTCATGTAATCGCTGACGGCAACGATCGGTCCAGTTGCTCCCTTAAGTGCCTTGGCAACAAATGGGATCTTTGCTTTCTTCTTCGGGTTCAGGCGATTCCAGCGTTCGCAAGCAAGGGCATCATTGCGCAAGAGTTGGTAACTCGTTGCACTCCAGATGTCGACGCTGACGTCATACTTCTCAGCCAAGATTTCTTCGGCACGCTCAGCTTGAAGCATGATACAGCCACTGGCGAAGATATGAGCAGAATGCGTTTTCTTCTTCGCCGCCTTCTTGAACCGATAGAGACCATTGATGATGCCTTCATCAATGTTCTTGCCGCTTGGTTTCGCCGGCATCTCGTAGTTCTCGTTCTGCACAGTCATGTAGTAGAAGGTGTCTTCACAATCTTGATACATGCGCTTCATGCCATCCTTGATGATCACAGCAATTTCGTAGGCGAATGCTGGATCATAGGCTCGGATTGACGGCACAGTCGTCGCCATCAAATGGCTATGGCCATCTTCGTGCTGAAGACCTTCACCATTCAAAGTCGTTCGACCAGCAGTCGCGCCCATCAGGAAGCCACGCCCTCGACTATCGGCAAAGGCCCAAATGAGGTCAGCGATTCTCTGGAAGCCGAACATGCTATAGAACACATAGAACGGAATCATCGGCACGTTGTGGGTGGCGTGGCTTGTTCCTGCGGCAATGAAGGACGACATGGCGCCTGCTTCAGTAATGCCTTCTTCCAAAAGCTGGCCGTCTGCTGCTTCACGATAGTAGAGCAACATGTTGCGATCGATTGGTTCGTACTTTTGGCCGCCGTGGGCATAGATACCGATTTGACGGAAGAGCGAATCCATGCCAAAAGTTCGGGCTTCGTCAGGGACGACAGGAACGATGTGGCGCCCGATCGATTTGTCCTTGAGCAATTTCGACAACAATCGCACAAAGGCCATAGTTGTTGAAACGCCACGTCCAGATCCGGTGCCCTTGTCGAATTCGGCGAAGACGGTTTCGTCAGGCGGATCTAATTTCTTTGTTTCTTGGGTGCGACGGTTCGGAATGAATCCCCCAAGCGCGTTGCGACACATCTGAATGTACTTGGCTTCATCGCTCTCTGGCCCTGGGTGGTAATATTTCGATTCGAGAATGTCTTCATCTTCGATCGGCAAATGGAGGCGATCACGGAATTTCTTGAGTTGATCAAAGGTCAACTTCTTCATCTGGTGCGTGACGTTGCTGGCCTCGAATCCTTCGCCGAGGGTCCACCCCTTGACGGTATGGAAAAGAATGACCGTCGGTTGCCCTTTGGTATTGCAGGCTTCTTTGTAGGCCGAATAGATCTTGACCGGATCGTGGCCACCACGCCTCAGCCTTAGAATCTTGTCGTCACTCACTTCCTCGACCATCTTCAACATTCGTGGATCTTTGCCAAAGAACTCACGACGGGTGTAGTCGCCGGATTCCGAGCCATACTTTTGCCATTCGCCATCAACAACTTTGTTGAGTTCATCGACCAAGATACCGTCGTCGTCTTTAGCGAAAAGAGGATCCCAGTCGCGTCCCCAAAGACATTTGATCACGCGCCAGCCGTTGCCGTGGAAGACTCGCTCAAGTTCTTGAACAATCTTACTGTTGCCGCGAACCGGTCCATCCAATCGCTGCAAGTTGCAATTCACGACAAAGACCAAGTTGTCGAGATTTTCGCGTGCTGCGATGGAGAGTGCGCCCAAAGATTCTGGCTCATCAGATTCGCCATCGCCCATATAGAACCAGACTCGCGATTTTGAAGTATCACAAAGTCCGCGTGCCTCGAGGTAGCGATTGAATCGAGCTTGGTAGATGGCTGAGATAGGGCCGAGTCCCATAGAGACGGTTGGGAATTCCCAGAACTCTGGCATCAAGCGTGGATGAGGATATGAAGACAGGCCATCTCCTTCTTCTGTTTCTCTCCGGAATCGATCGAGTGTTTCTTCTGACATCCGCCCTTCGAGGAAGGCACGTGCATAGATACCGGGAGCGCCGTGCCCCTGAATGTAGACTTGATCACCAGAGCCATCACCATCCTTGCCACGGAAGAAATGATGAAAAGCGACATCCATGATGGTGGCCGACGAGGCGAAGGTCGACATATGCCCACCGAGCCCAGGAAAACGCGTGTTCGCTCGCGCAACCATGACCGCGGCATTCCAACGATTGATGCGACGAATCCGCCGCTCCATGTCATCGCTACCGGGATAAATCGAATCTTTGTGAGCCGGAACCGTGTTTACGTAGTCGGTATTCAGCATTTGCTCGGGATAAACCCCGGAGCGCCGCGCTTCGCTAATCAACTTCTTGATGATGTACTGAGCTCTATCTTGCCCGTCGTGATTTACGACGGCTCGCAAGGACTCCAGCCAATCACCTGTCTCTTCCGGATCAATGTCAATTTCGTCAGCCATTTTTCGCCTCAATCCTGTGACTCAGGAGGAATTTCAGTGGGCAGCCCCGCTGCCGTGCTTGGATCATAAACACCTTTGAGACAACCAGAAAGGCGCAATCAGTAGAGGGAAGAAAGAAACTCGCCAAGAATGGCCTGAAGCCCAGTCGGATTGTCGATATGCAACCAATGTCCGGCCTTTTCCAGCTCAACCCATTGGATACGCCCGTCTTTCGCGAGAGCATGGGATTTCGCAATCTCCTCGGGCCCAAAGCGGTCGGATTGCTCCGCTTTGACCAGAAGAAACTCCCGCTCCTTCTGAGGATTCTCCAAATGCTCATGGTAGTCACGAGCCCAATAATCCTCGAGCAAGTCTGGGATCGCTTCAGAATTGAAATGCCAGACGTAGCCAGCCCCGTCATCTTGGCGGACCAGATTCGTCGCCATCCACCCTGAAAGAGACCGACTAAACCCAGCGCTTTCGAATCGCCGAGCAACATCTGATCTTCGTTCAGATGGTTGAGGGACGTCTTGGATGACCTCGATCACCTTGCCAATCTCAGAATTGGTGCGGGTTACCGACTCCATTGCCAAGAGTGGACAGTCTAATACCACCACAGCCAAGGGGTTGGCAGGAAACTGCAGTGAAGCCTGACACACCACTTTGCCACCGAATGAATGCCCAATCAGGGCGCGAGGTGGCCCCACTTTTGACGCAATCTCCAGGAGTTGAGCGCCACAGGCCGGCAGATCATATGGGCCAGGCACGCCCCGACTCATGCCATGGCCCGGCAAGTCGACCAAGACAACCCGCCAAGAAGGATCATTGGCAACAAGCTGCTTAGCAAAGGAGCGCCAATTCTTGGAAGATCCGAGAATACCGTGAACGAGATAGAGCTGGCGCTCGGCGTCCTTATCAGGACCCTCAACGATCACATATCCAGAATCCGTACTCATCCCTCAAGGCTCTTCTTGGCAACTTCGTAGCTGTTGTCCGAGATGCCCTTCGCCTCGAAAATTGTCGTCAATGCTGCTTTGATAAGAACCTGTCGTTGGTCATCAAAGCGGCGCCATTTTGCCAATGGCGCGATGAGCCGAGCCGCGAGCTGCGGATTTCGGCCATCGATCTCGACGATCTTCTCGGCAACGAAGTCATATCCAGCGCCACTTTCTTCGTGGAACCGCAGTTGATTCGCCGCGAAGACACTCAACAAAGACCGCACCTTGTTGGGGTTGTTCTCATCGAAATGGGGAGAGTTCCAAAGCGACTTGATCTCATCCAAGACTCCGGGCAATGACGACATGGCTTGAACTACGAACCACTTGTTCATGACCAAGGATTCGTTCTCCCATTTGCTCCGGAACGTTTCGATCGCCGCCGTTCTTTCTGGGCAGTCAACATCGGACATCAGAGCAAAAGCCGCGATCTCTTCCGTCATGTTGGTGGCATTCTCATAGTGCTTCGCCACGAGGTCGATACTCGCCTGGTCTTCCAGGGCACCAAGGTAGCCTAAACAAACATGACGTAGACGCCGACGCCCCATGGCCGTTGCATCAAAAGTCAATTCTTCGGCGTGGAGACTTTCATAGCGAGCTAGAAAGGCTTCTCTATGAGCCTCGCCAATGGTCTTGCGCAAAAGATTGCGTGCCGTAGCGATCTCATCGACATAGACAACATCCATGTTATCGCCGAGATAAGATTCCGAAGGAACAATCAGAGTTTCCGCTGCCAAGGCGCAATCCAGCTGAGTGTCACCAAGGACCTGCCCAAAGGCCTCAACTAACTCAGGCCACGGTTCTGGCGACTCTCCGGCTCTGATGGCGGAGACCATTTCCTTCATGCAATCGAGCGCCAAGGTCTGTCCGGCATCCCAACGATTGAATCCGTCGGAGTCTTCGCCCAGTCGATGGAGCAAGTGACCTCGAGGAATATCACAGTCAATGATGCACGGCGCCGAAAATCCGCGCAGCACGCTTGGCACTGGTTCAGAGTCAACAGCGACAAACGTGAATTCCTGGGTCGGCTCAGTCAGGTCAAGAACCCGAGTTCCTGAAATGCCACTATCTTCCCCGGCCAGACGCAACAACATGTCTTCACCGTTGTCGTCAATCAGGCCAATCGCCACAGGAATATGGAGTGGCAACTTCTCGTCCTGCCCTGGACTTGGGAGTTGAATCTGTTCGAGCGTAAGAGTGTAGGTTTGTTTTCCCTCATCGTATCGACCGTCGAACCGGATACGAGGTGTTCCTGCGTTCGAATACCAGCGTCGGAATTGGGTGAGATCGCGCCCAGACACTTCTTCCATGGCAAGGACAAAGTCTTCACAAGTGACGGCCTTCCCATCGTTGCGGTCGAAGTAGAGGTCAGTTGCTTGCCGGAACACTTTGGCTCCCAGCAATGTGTGCATCATGCCGACAACCTCGGCCCCCTTTTCGTAAATCGTGAGGGTGTAGAAATTATCAATCTTGATGAAAGACTCGGGGCGCACCGGATGCGACATCGGTCCGGCGTCTTCAACAAATTGGGCGGCCCGAAGATGACGTACGTCTTCAATTCGTTTGACCGCCTTCGAATTCATGTCAGCCGAAAAGCCTTGATCACGAAAAACCGTGAAGCCTTCCTTCAAACTCAACTGGAACCAATCGCGCAACGTAACTCGGTTGCCGCTCCAATTGTGGAAATACTCATGAGCAACAATGCCCTCGACACGTTGATAATCAGCGTCGGTCGCCGTGTCAGATCGCGTCAGGACGGCTGCAGAGTTGAAGATATTGAGGCCCTTGTTTTCCATGGCTCCCATATTGAAGTCAGCGACAGCAACAATCATGAATAGATCAAGATCGTATTCGCGGCCATAGACTTCTTCATCCCACTTCATTGACCTCTTCAGAGAATCAAGGGCATGAGCTGTCTTGTCTTCGTCACCCTTGTCGGTGTAGATCTTGATGGCGATCTCGCGTCCGGTCATGGTGGTAAAGCTGTCTTCAACCAAGCCGAGATCGCCCGCTACCAGAGCAAACAGATAGCTTGGCTTATTGAACGGATCATGCCACCGCGCCAAGTGCCGACCGTCGTCGAGATCTGCTTCAGCGATCAGGTTGCCATTGGCCAAAAGAACAGGATACTTTGTTTTATCTGCTGTGATCGTCGTCGTGAAGATTCCCATGACATCCGGGCGATCTGGATGAAACGTAATCTTGCGAAAACCTTCGGCTTCACATTGAGTCGAGAACATCTTGCTCGACAAGTAGAGCCCTTCGAACGTCTTGTTGTTTTGCGGTTCGGACCGGGTGGTGATCTCAAGATCGAATTCATCTGGGAGATCGGTCAAGCGCAGAGCCTGCGCCGACGTCTCAAAGTCACCTTTACCCAGCAAGACGCCATCCAAGGCAATACTCACCAATTCTTCGGGCTGGCCAGCCAAGTCAAGGGAGGAATCAGTTCCTGCGCTATTCTTGACATAGTGGACACGACTCAGAATCATCGCATAGTCATCGAAGAGATCGAAATGCAATTCAACTTCAGGCGCCAAATAATTGGGCGCCATGTAATCGGCTAAACGAATGGTCTTAGGGGCAGTGTTTTCGATTTTCAATTCAATTCTCCGTATCCTTGACGACAGGAATTCATAGCTGATTACTGACTTGTTGACCAGCCGAATCCCTGTCCATGCACTGGATCAGCCTGGGGGGCGAACGTACGTCATCGCGTTCTCGCCGGCCTCACCAATGCGCCTACTACTTAGCAGAATCTTTCAGTTTGGGGCTCTTGAACCAAGCAGCGCCGCCCCACGTTCCGATCCCGATATTGCCACCAACGAGCAAAGGCTCCTGATCGAGCTCGAACTCGACCAAGCGCTTGGAGCCCACGTTAACTTTCAGCGTTTTCTTCGTTTGTTGATATCGAACCACGGCGTTGTGCCACCGCAAGTCGCCAGCCTCGCCCAGATCGAGAGCGTCCTTAAATCTCCGCGACGCGACTTTCTGCCACTTGCCGTGGGTGCTACGCCAAAGTTCAATGTATCGCGGCAACAAAGCAACCTTCATGAATTGCTTCGTATGTCGTCCTTCGTGGTAGCCAAAATAGATGTCGACTTGGTTATTCTTGCAGTCGAGGAATGAGAAATCTACGGACAGGCGAAATTGTTGCTTTGATTTGTGAATCACGGGCCAAATGACTCTCGCATCCTTGCCGTATAGGGCGGTGACGCGGAAACGACTTTTGTCTGTGTCAAGGAAACCGTGCACCTTGGCAGGTTCGATCGGTTGGGCCCGAACCTCGTCCATCACGAGAGTGAACAGATTTTTTAGGCTGCCATACTTTTCTTCCAAGTGAAGGCGTAATAATCGCTCAGAATTAACCGTTGCGCGCACCGTGTCATTGATGGCCAAGAGCTCTGTCAAAATTGGCGAATCACGAAAGAGCCTGCGGCAAACGAGATAACTGAGGGAATAGAACGCCTCTCGATTCGTCTCCATTTTTCCGCCTGACCAATCCGTCACGGTCGGCAAGGTGCCCTTCGACTCGTGGTAGCGAATGGCGCCAACCTGCTGACGATAGAAACGATCGTCATCGCCTTTCCCTTGAGACTTGAAGGCCAACTCAACTCCCAGCTCCGCCAAGCCCTCAGCAAACCAGCTGGTCCAATACCCAACCGCACCAGGCTGAAGCTCTTCAGCGACGAGATGATTGAGTTCATGAATGATCGCTGCGCGTGCAAGCAGTGGATAGCCGGTTTTGCCATCACGGAGCGGTTCCGGAGCCAGTCGAAAATTGAAGTAGGCTCGATTGGTCAACCGGCTGGCGAACCCACCCGTTGTCGCAAACTCACCGTCAGTCATAAGACTGTCCATGCGCAGATAGTCATCTTGATTTCGAAAGAGGTAGAGATTGAAGATACCTTGGGGCGCTGTACCCGGATAAATCTTCAATTGTGAGTCAATCCCTGCTTCGAGGTCGGCAATGAGAGCCCCGAGAAACTCTTCGTTCTTTAGATCAGTGTGGAGGTGAATTCGTTTCGACTTGACCGTTTCAAGAGTGCGCGTGACCTGATCATGGGCCTTCGCCGAGATGAAGCGAAATTTAAATGTGATGCCGCTACAGTTGATGCGAAGAACGTGGCACTCATTCCCTTCCATAATGTCGTAGGTTGCGAGCCGCTTTGATGCATCGAAGATGATGATCGCACGTTTGCCGAGAAGCTTGCCTTGGCTATCCCGCAAGACCCAATGAACACTGCCCTTTTCATTGGTCAACCCGAATCGGTACTCGCCGGGCTCAATTGGCGAACGTACAAACCAGCCTTTTTCTTTGATGGTGACACGGGCGACATCCGCCAGAGCGAGTCTTTCCGGACCTGATAATTCTCCGGCGTTGCGAACGGCGTTCAGCATGCCCGAAGAACCAAGGCGTGCTTTCCTCACGGAGACTTTCATGGGGCCCTTGTCAATGGGTCGCGCCCAAGGCGCTCGGCTGAGGTCGCGCGCAAACGCACGCCCACTCGTATCCAGTTTCTGCCCGTGCCCAAACCCCGACAAGATCGGAACCAAAACCGATATGAAAAGCCAAAATCGCACGTTCATCGTATCTTTGTCTCGTTCATCGTAGTTCTGGGAGCGACCACCGTTGGGTCTCGCTTCTTCATCTTACTTGATACACGATAACATCCATTTTTGATAAGTGCCCTATAACGACTTCCCTGGTCATCGAATGGGCAGAATACCTTCAGACGTGAATCTCATTCTAAGGCGCAATGGACATCCGTAGGCCGTTGGAACACGCAAGACTCGGGCTGCTTTCAAAGAACTGGATGAAGAGTTCTGTGCCTGCGAGGAAGGGATTCTGACGGCTCACGTTGGGTATGATGATGGCGCCGGAGAAATCGAATCCAAACGATCCGAGACCAATCAGATTGACGGGATCGTTCGCCACCAAGATTGGGAAACCAAAACTGAGGGGTATGTCAGCACGAGCCAAACTAACCCCGAACAGGCCCAGGGCACCGGGCGTTGCCCCAAGGCATTGTATGGTGCCAACGGTCGCGTGAAGGTCGCCATGATTACCTGCCCATGAAAGCGATAAGGAGGTTCCTTTGCCTTCGCTTTCGTAGAGGAGAATTGGCCGGGTGGGAGCATGATAGGCTCGAACACTTCCGGCACCGAAGACGCTGCCCCCAGCTCCGGGAATACCGACCAGGAAGTCGTCGAATCCGTCCCCGCTGGCATCGCCATTGTTGGCGACCGCACTGCCAAACAAGCCGCCGGGCAACTCACCTGTCACCACCTCCAAGACTCCTCCATCGCGTCCAGATATGACCTGGGCTTGTCCAACCAAGGTTCCGGTTGTGAGTTGATGGAACGGCAGGCCCACGAGGATATCTCCGGCATTGTCACCGTCAAAGTCTCCGCCCGAGGCCATAACCATGCCAAACCCCGCGAAAGCCTGGGGTGAGGTCACGACATGCACAAGACAACCCGTGGCTCCGCAAAAGACCCGAACATCCTGAGCGTTTGGATCTCCCGGCGCCGGAGAGCCAACCGCGAAATCGACGACTTCGTCATCATTCAGATCGCCGAGCCCAAGAACAACGCTGCCGAATTGAGCTCCGGCTGTCTGGCCGCTGATGGCAAAAAGAACAGAGCCATCAAGTCCAGAAAACACGCGAGCGCTTCCAGAATTTAGACCTTGAGCATCTTCGAACGGCGCCCCCACAAGGATATCGCCTCGCCCATCAAGGTTGACGTCACCAAGGCCGTCGACGGACGAACCAAAGACATCGTTCGTAGCGACACCGAAGAACGTATGGATCAGTCCACCATCGGCCCCTGACCTGACGTAGACCGCTCCAGCAGCCTCGTCGAAGTCATCATTGCCCGGCGCACCAAGGGCGAGATCAGGAATGCCATCACCGTTCACATCACCAACACCATCGACTGATTCTCCCAAGCGGTCGCCTGGGGTTGTGGCACCAAAGGTGAAAAGAACTTGCCCATCGATCCCAGAGACAACGCGCACGGTACCTCCGGCAACTCCATTCCATTGGTCAAAGGGAGCACCAACGACAAAATCAGAAACTCCATCGCCGTTCACATCACCAAGGTTTGAGATGGAGCGGCCAAATTCTACAAATGGCGTCGCGCCGGTCAGGACATAGAGCGTGCTCTGATCGAGGCCGGAAATAACATGAACCGCTCCAGCGCCCGGACCACCACTGTCGTCAAATGGTGCACCGACAAGAATGTCACGCACCCCATCGCCATTCACATCTTCGATTCCTTCAAGGGATGCGCCAAATTGGTCTTGAGATGACTGGCCCACCAAGGTGCCCACCCATGTGGATTGAGCAGAAAGCGGCGTCACAATCAGCGCCAAGAAGAACCCAGCCACCATGGCTAAGTGTCGAGTTGGAAAGACTTTGAACTGCGGCTGCGGCATGCTTCGGTTTCCAGTGATTGGCTTCATGAGCGACGTATTTGGACCTTAGCGGAGACAGTCCTGACGGCCGAGTGTTTCTTGAATTTGCACCGCTCAAACGACAGCCAGGCCAAGGGCCTCGGCAGACTCCATTTCCGTGGAATCGAGATTTAAAGGATCTGACGACCTTTCAGGCCCGAAGCAAGGCAGTCGCCGGCGATGTCCTCAGCGCCTGATACTGTTTTTATCCCCAGTATGTGCAAAGGACCAGATAAGCATGCGGCCGCTGACCAAAAACCAAGAACGAGTGATGGACTACTTACGTAAGTTCATAGACGAAAAAGGCTTCGCACCAACCCAGGCTGAAATCGCCAAGGGCCTGGGGTTTCGATCGGCAAATGGAGCGGCTGAACACCTTCGCCTTCTTGCTAAAAAAGACGTCATCTCCTTGACCCCAGGAATCGCCAGAAGCATTCGGCTGACTGACGACTCTGACGCCTCAAGTAAAACACTAACAGACCAACTTTTTGTCATCGGTCAGGTCGCCGCGGGTCAACCAATCTTGGCCGAAGAAAACATCGAAACGAGCATCGCTGTTTCATCGCGCCTCTTCAAACCCCGAGCCGATTATCTCCTCCGAGTCCGTGGTGTCTCGATGATCGACCGTGGCATCTGTGATCGGGACCTGGTGGCTGTGGCAAAAACAAGCCGTATCAAAAACGGTGACATTGCCGTCGTCAGGCTCGATGACGAAGTCACGGTAAAGACTTGGCGTCGTCGCGGCTCAAAAGTGATCTTAGAGCCTGCCAACGCAGAATTTCAGGACATCGTCATTGATCCCAAGAAACAAGACATTCACGTCGAAGGTCGGGTCGTTGGCCTATTGCGCTTAGAGATGGGGAAACACGCATGAAACTAGCACATTCCGCCAAAAAAGATCTGATCTTAAATCTTCGGCAACAACTCGATCAGCAAACGGAATCAAATTCCCGTCAACCTTTACCGACTCATGTCAAAACAGGATGGGATGCACTTGATGATGCGACCGGAGGTGGTCTTTTTCGAGGTGCTTTGAATGAAGTCCAAATGTCTCAAGATGCCTGTGGGATTCTGGAGGCTCTTTTACCCACATTCCAAAACGTCACCAGAGCTCCTGGCGACCCACGACGATTCTGGGCTTGGGTTCATCCTCAACGACTTCCCTACCCACCGGCCTTGTCACAACTAGGATTTGAACTCGACCGTTGGTTGGTGGTCCGCCCAAGTAGTCATCAAGAACATCTCTGGGCCTTGGAGACCATTCTTCGCTCCGGCCTTTGTGAAGGATTGGTGACCTTCATGGGAGCACAGCATCAAAAGCAAAATATGGACCCTGCTTGGCGACGCTTGCAATTAGCTGCTCGAGAAGGCCATTGCACCGCTCTTCTATTGAGTTCGAGACAAAGCGCAACCTCCTCTTCCCCCGCTGCTTTGAGGTTGGCTGTGCGCCCTTTGCCATCTCAAGGACGACGTCGTCGTCTTCTCATTGAAATTTTGAAATGTCGGGGTCGCGCTTTTGCCTCCCCGGTTCTTCTTGAATGGAGTCACGATGCGTTGGATGAGCCTGCGTTTTCCCGATCTCAGCCTGGAAAGTCTGACACGAGCCCATCCCGACAGCAGAACACGTCCATTCGCGCTCTCCGCGCGTAAAGCACGACGCGACCTTTTGGTTGCTATCAATCAGTGTGCCCATGCAAGGGGCGTTCGTCTCGGGCAGACCGTGACGGCCGCTCGTGCAATCTGCACGACTCTCGAGGTGTGCCTTCACGATCCTGATCGCGAACGAACCCTATTGAACGGTCTGGCAACGAGCATGCTTCGCTTTAGTCCCGACGTGGTCCTTGATCCCTTTGGGTCAGGCTCAGCTCTGTTGGTCGAGATCAGCCGTACAACACGCCACTTTGGTGGCGAATCAGAGATGGTCCAGCAAGTTCGGCGTGTGTTGCACAAACTTCACTACCACCATCATTTGGTCGTAGCAGCGAGGCCCGAGGCAGCAAGTTATCTCAGTCGCC
Source organism: Planctomycetota bacterium (assembly GCA_047639315.1). Classification (GTDB taxonomy): domain Bacteria; phylum Planctomycetota; family DRQF01; genus S139-23. Next base: position 16,247 of record JBLINQ010000018.1, on the reverse strand, counting down.
TCCATGGTGAAAAACAAATACGACATATAGGTGTCAGCGCCTTAGAAGAAGCTTTGAATCAACTTCCCTGGATGGTCCTCGAACCAGATCGCACCACGGTAGAACACTTACGGCTCTCTGGCCTTCAAACTCTGGGCGATATTCGCGCTCTTCCTTTTGCTGGTATGGAAGCACGATTAGGAGACGTGTTGGCAGAAAAAATGCAATTCGTCTATGGCGATCGAAACGAACCCCTCCCTCGTCACCGGCCACCACGCAAATTAGAAGAGAAAATTGAATGGTGGCCCCCGACGAGTCACAAGAGCAGTCTTCTCTTTGCGGCAAAACGGCTTTTTGATCAGGTTGAGTTACAACTGGAACGACGCGATGAAGGGTTATCTGATGCCCAGATTTTCTTCCGTTTGGCTGACAATAAAAAAGAACTCGGCATCGCCATTCGCCCCCGTCGTGCAGAGCGGAAAGCTACGAGCCTCCTCAAACACTTAGACAACAAATTAGAAAACGTCATTCTTCCCGGGGCAATTGATCAGATGCGCCTCAAGCTTCACAAGAAGCTCTCGCTTCTACCAGAACAAGGGCTTCTCTTTGCTGAAGAAGGAGCGCTTTACTGGAATGATGAAGCCATTCAATTGATGGACAAATTGGGTTGTCGATTAGGAGAAGATCGCGTTTTCTCGCCAAGGTTAACGGAAGAGCATCGTCCGGAGCTAGCATACACGTGGCAACGAGCCGGTGTTGATGAACAACCAGAGGAAAGCATCGAAGCTGCGGTTGGAACACGGCCCTTAGAGATCGCCGCCCAGCCCATACGAATCACCATCGCAACCAACGGCCTTGGGCGACCAGAAGAAATATTGACCGGAAAAGGACGCGGCTTAATTCGCGTGATCAATGGTCCCGAACGTCTTCACTCTGGCTGGTGGGATGGTCACGATGCAAGGCGAGATTACTACGTCGTTCAAACAAAGGAAGGTTCAAGGCTCTGGATTTACCAAGATCGCAATACGGCTGAATGGTATCAGCAGGGGCTCTTCAGCTAGGATTGCTCTCATGCCTGAACAACCAAACCCAAAACGTCGTCCTCATCCTTTCAAAAAAACGCAGCCTCTCCTCTTTGGCCCATCGAATCAGAAGTCGGATGCTCCAACATCCTGTGATCGATCCCCTGACCAGACCTATGCCGAATTGACCTGTGTCAGTAACTATAGTTTTCTTCGTGGTGCTTCTCATCCAGACGAATTGGTTGAAGCTGCTGCGACCCTCGGCTACCAAGCCATGGCCATCACCGATGCCGACTCTTTGGCTGGTGTCGTTCGCGCCCACGTGGCAGCGAAAGACCACAACGTGCCCCTTATCATTGGTGCTGAGATCAACACAGAGGATGGCGGATGCCTGGTGCTTTTAGTCCAAGACCGCCCAGCCTATGGCCGCCTCTCTCGCCTCATTACCTTAGGCAGACGCCGAGGCGGAAAAGGCAAATCGATACTCAAACAAGAGGATGTCGCTCACTACGCTTCTGGTTTGATCCCACTGCTCATCATTCCTGAACACCTTCTCGGCCCTCGGGTCACGAAAGAGGAACTGGACGCTTATCTCCCGACGCTAAAACGTTGGAATTGCATCTTTGGTGACCGCCTTTGGTTAGCTGTCAGTCTTCATGATGGGCCTGACGACGTCAGTCGCTTGGCACGCTACACCTGGTTTGAGAAAGCAACGGGCATTCCCTTGGTTGCGACCGGAGCCATCAATGCCCATACCGAGAAGCGCCGCGCATTAAGGGATACGTTGACAGCTATCCATCACGGTTGCCAAGTCAAAGACCTGGGGCACAAAGTGCCGGCCCTTGGCTGTTGCTTCATGAGACCGATCGAAGACATCAAGCGTCTCTTTTGGTCACGTCCAGACCTTCTTGAAAATAGCCTTCAGATCGCCAACCAATGTCAGTTCTCTTTAGATGAATTGCGCTATGAATACCCCGATGAGGCTACTGGCAGAAATCTCAGGGCTCTCACTTATGACGGTGCGAAAAAGCGCTGGCCTTCTGGTTTGTCGCAAAAGATAGAAGCCCTCATTGAACACGAACTCGCATTGATCGAAGAAATGAACTACGAAGGCTTTTTCCTCACGGTGTACGACTTGGTTCGCTTCGCGCGTTCTCGAGGTATCTTATGCCAAGGACGTGGAAGCGCCGCGAATTCTGCTGTGTGTTATGCCCTCGGCGTAACAGCTGTTGATCCAGATCGTTTCGACCTTCTCTTCGAACGTTTCATCTCGAAAGACCGCAACGAACCGCCTGACATCGATGTTGATTTTGAACACGAACGTCGCGAAGAAGTCATCCAATATGTCTATGAACGATACGGACGCTCGCGAGCAGCCTTAGCAGCCACAGTGATCACCTATCGCGGTCGTTCTGCGGTTCGCGATGTCGGCAAAGCCTTAGGACTATCCCTCGATCAAACAGAACGTTTGGCCAAGAACCTGCACTATTGGGACGGAGCCGAATTAGATCCAGAGATCATCACTGAAGCAGGGCTTGACCCCAACGACCCTCTTTTGCGCTTGGTCATGAAGGTGGTCAAAGAGATCCAGGGTTTTCCCCGGCACCTTTCTCAACACGTTGGTGGCATGGTGATCACGGAAGGTCGTTTGGATGAGCTCTGCCCCATTGAAAATGCCGCCATGGATCACCGCACAGTCATTCAGTGGGACAAAGATGATCTGGATGCATTGGGAATCCTCAAGGTCGACTGTTTGGCCTTGGGCATGCTCACCGCAGTTCGCAAAGCCTTTGACCTCATTCACACCATCCGTGGTCATCGATATGAATTAGCGACCATTCCAGCAGAAGTTCCAGCTGTTTATGAAATGGCGACGCGAGCCGATACTATCGGTGTTTTTCAAATCGAAAGCCGCGCACAGATGGCCATGCTGCCTCGCTTCAAACCCAAGTGCTTTTATGATCTTGTCATTGAGGTCGCCATCGTTCGTCCAGGCCCGATTCAAGGCGGCATGGTTCATCCCTATCTCAAAAGAAGAGCGGGTTTAGAAACCGTGACCTATCCTTCAGAAGACTTACGGTTAGTCTTGGACAAGACTCTGGGGGTCCCCATCTTTCAAGAACAAGTCATGAAGCTGGCCGTCGTAGCAGCTGGTTTTACTCCGGGCGAAGCAGACATGCTCAGACGAGCGATGGGTGCTTGGCGACGCCCCGGCATCATTCACGGCTTTCAAGAGAAACTCTTGGCTGGCATGGCAGAACGGGGTTACGAGCCCGAGTTCGCCGAAGCCGTTTTCAACCAAATAAAAGGATTTGGCGAATACGGATTCCCAGAGAGTCATGCCGCTAGCTTCGCCTTGCTCACTTACATATCGCTGTGGCTCAAGCGGTTTGAGCCTGCGGCCTTTGCCTGCTCCCTTCTCAATAGTCAGCCGATGGGGTTTTACGGACCCGCTCAACTCCTGGCATGTGCTCAACGTCACGGTGTTCCGATCCGCCCCATCGACGTCCTCTTTAGTTCCTTTGATTCCACGCTCGAAGTTCACGACTTGGAATCTCCCCTTGCCGGACACAATCACGACCCCAATCTTGACCCCGCTCGCTATGGTGCGGGCGGGCCCGCTCTGCGCTTAGGGTTACGCTTGGTAAAAGGGTTATCCAACATCGGAGCCGAACGTCTGGTTCGTGAACGTCAAGAGGCCCCTTTTACCAGTGTCGAAGACTGCCTGAGACGAGCCAGACTCAACTCAAAAGATGCATCGATTTTGGCTGAATCCGGAGCTTTTCGAAGTCTTAGCCAACATCGGCGCGAAGCGTGGTGGCGAGCCGGGCAAAATTTCAAAAATATGCCCTTATTTCCGACGTCCTTACTGGAGGAAGAAACCCCTGAGTTACCAGCGCCTGATCAAGCCGATCGCGTTTTCGCAGACTACAGCCGAACTGGGCTATCCCTCGAGGCTCACCCCATGAAATTGCTCCGTGCTCAATTGGGCCCCCTGGGTGTTCTCGATTCCAAGGATCTCGCCATGACCTCAAGGCGAGAGTCAGTCACCATCGCCGGAATCAGCATTTGTCGCCAGCGACCAGCAACGGCTTCCGGTGTGATGTTTGTGACATTAGAGGACGAATTCGGCCACGTGAACGCAATCCTTCGAGTCAAAGAGCAAGAGCGATTCCGTATTGCTCTCCTCAGTGGCAGTTTGTTGCTGATGAAAGGCCAAATTGAGAAATCAGAGGGAGTTATTCATGTCCTGGTGGGTTACGTCCAAAACCTGAGCCACCTTCTCCAAGGGCTTCAGACAAAGTCGCGGGATTTCCACTAATCTTAAGCTGGAAACCACCAAAGAAAAAAAAGAGCTGAGGTTCCTCAAATGCCTGTTCAGCGAATAGGATGCCAACGCCTATTCGCCCACTCAATCGACTGGTGGAAACTAACCAAGACCAGTAAGATATTGTCCGAGGAGACAGCTGTCCAAGATGATCAAGATCAAGCACCTAACCGGGTCAACAAGAACCGGCGAAATCAACGAAATCGACCAGCAACGCGTCAGCCTCGGACGTGGGCCAGATAATGATGTCGTGTTTGATGATCAATTGGACAAACGAGTCTCAAGCAACCACGCCGAAATCTATATCACGGTCGAGCGCCTCTGGATTCGTGACCTCAAATCGAGCAATGGCACCTATGTCAATGATCGCCGCATTAATGGCCCAACCAAGTTGCGTCCTGGGGACGTGATTTGCCTGGGAGAAAATGGCTCCGAACTAGTTGTCTCCAGTCCTTTGGCATCAACCCGCAATACCGGAACGACGAATCGCCCGAAAAAGACCAGCATCGGGCGTGGCACCCTCATCCGCATCGTCAATCAGGTTGGAAACACCCATCGGGCAACATCTCGTCGCAACCTCATCATCGTCGTGTCTGTGTTTATTGTCATTTTTGGCATCGCCTGGTACGTCGTCGACAACAAGAATGATGAAGCCCTGACGAGGGCTGCGGAAGAAGCCCGAAGGGCGGCAACTGACGGAGCAAGAAACTTCAGCAAAGTCTTTGCCAAAATTGAGCCCTCGGTTTACCCCGTTTTTAATCGTAAGAACTTGGGTGGCGGTACCGGCAACATTGATGTCAAAGGCGGTGGTACAGCGTGGGTCGTCGGCAAAGGTATCTTGGCCACCAATGCCCATGTTGCGACGAACTTCAAAAAGCTTCGCGCAGAAGGTGGAGGTTTGGTCATTCGGACGACCGGAGACAACCCCCAAGACATCCTCATTGACAGGGTCAAGCTTCATCCTGGTTATGAACGATGGCTCCAGCTGGGCCAAGAGTTCAATCCTTTCGACAAGAGCGCCATCGACTTCCTCAGCTTGTTCCCAGCCTGTGACGTTGCCCTCATGTACGTCAAAGCAAAAGACGTCGCCAAATTGGGCCCCCCTCTCGAGTTAGCGCCGATTGAAACGCTGTTGGCAATCAAACGTGGTGACCGCCTCGCCTTTCTCGGTTTCTCAGTGGAAGGAAACACAACCGGCACAATGAACCGGGGGGAAGCATCAAGCGATGATGGTGCTCTGGTTAAGGCAGTCGATTTCTTCATGGAGAAAACTCATCCCACAGACCGTCACCTTTTGACCTACACCCTCGCCACAACTGGTGGCGCGAGCGGCAGTCCTGTCCTCAACCGTGAAGGCGAAGTCATCGCGGTCCATAGTGCCGGTAATTACAAATTCATCGGTGACCAGAGAATCAGCCAAGGGACAACCAACGCTGGACAACGAGCCGATATCCTGCGGGAACTCATCGATGGCGACGCTGAAAGCCACTTAATCGAGCTCGAAAAAGCGTGGCGACAGCAATACTTGGCTACTTGGAAACGCGGTCATGATCCCAAGATGATCTTCCAATTCTTGGCATTCGATCACATCTCGGAACGATTCGATCAGCCCAAAAGAAAGCTCACGTTTGGCCACGTCATCAACAGAACGGTTCACTTGAAGCCTGGCGAGAAGAAACAGATCGAGTTCAAGTTCTCCAACGTCGGTCCGTGGTTCATCGCTGCCATGCCGGCTGGATCTGAATTCCATAAGATTGGCATCAATGGCCATGTCAGTGTGAAGCCAGGGTCTTGGTTAGCCCTGGGGCTCGGCGAGAATGCCCAAACACGCTCGCCAGTGACAATTGAGGTCTTCCTATCTCAAGATTCGATCACTTCTGCTGATGTCCAAGTAGGCGTCTTCCAGCTCTAACGCGAACCACGCGAGACCGCTGCTGCTAGTCGTGCGCGAAACCTACCTTTCGACGCCGAATTCGCAACTTACTCAATCGTATTCCCGCCCCACCAGAGTTAAGAAGAGGTTAATCTTCCGCAATTTGAGCGCTTCGCCGAAAAATCGACGTGTTTTTTGGTCACGAACGATTCTATGACAATAGCGAGCGCAGAAACCTAACCTCAACAGTTTGATTCACTTAAGAACCCAATTCAGCAAAATCAATCGCCCCCATTGGTTTCTTGACCCTGTCTGGGGACAGGCGTACGCTGCACTAGCTTGTCGTAGAAAGAGCGAGGAGTCTCATGCTTCGAGGACGAAACCCAATGCGAACCGAATCAACAGTGAAGAAGCTGCACGTACAGCGACGTCACTCTATGGACGGTGCGGTTGGGACGATGCTGTTTTGGAAGACAGCCCTTGGAGTTCATGTGTGTAGCCGGCGGCAGGTGCAAACAAGATTGGGGCAAGGTTCTGGCGTTTACGCGAGTTCTCTTCTTCCAGCTCAATCAACATTTGCACTGGCCCCGCCACAACGCCGAAATCACTTAAGCGAGCTATCTATGGATAGCAAGTTGGTGATTCGAACGGCCCTCCGCGAACCAATGTGGCGCCGCGGAGACATTAGAAGCAAATCATTACGAAGGAGACTCGGATGTTAAATTCAAGTCACTCACTTCCCGCAAGAAACCGCGGACTACGTGCCCTACTTATGGCCTGTGCAATTGGACTTTTGGCTGGCGGCTCTGCCCTGGCCCAGGTTTCCGACTTCCCTGCAGTTGAACAACGGCTTCGCGCCGCTGTCAAGGCAGGAGAGTTGACAGCCAAGGAGGCTGATGCACTTACCCATACAATGAAGAACTCTCCTTTGGCCGACGAACCACAAATTGAAGAGCGTCTTCGACAGGCTATTGCTGCAGGCGAAATGACTGTCAAGCAAGCAACATCGATGATGGACACTCTGAATGACCTCAGAGGCCGTAAGCGTTTACAATTCGAGATCATTGACGGCTCGAAAAGACGCACACAAGCTGGATCCATGGGTCAAGGCTGGGGACGTGGCATCGGTTCCGCGAAGGGAAAAGGCAGCGCCCCTGTCGAAGATACATACGATCAAGCTGAAGCTCGCGTCCGTCGTGCAGAAGCCAAGGGTGCAATCACACCAAAACAAGCTGAGAAGCGCATCGAAGCCATCAGCGACGCCCGACGCAAAAGTGGTCGCACTACTAGCGATCAAATGGACGCCATTGATGCGGCACGAGCCCGCTTGAGCCTCAGGGTTGCATCTGGCAAGTTGTCTCCACAACAAGCTCAAGATCAACTGAGCGACGTTGAAGAATACTTGCGCCGGACTCAAAAGTCGCACACTAACGAACAAGAAGCCCTTGAAGCTGCTGAAAAGCGCATCAAAGACGCTGTGCGGTCAGGTAAATTGACTGATCAAGAAGGTAGTGATCGCATCAACGCTTTGCGTGAAACTCAACGCAAGAACGCTGGCGCAAGCGCAAGCCAACAAGAAACATTTGAAAAGAACATTGGCATTGCAGTGCAAGACGGTGATCTTTCAGCTGTTGAAGGCGCACGTCGTGTTGCTCAATACCGTCAGGCCAAAGAAGCTTACCAGTCGGTCAAGAATCACCTGCTCGCCGAAGTTAAGGCTGGCAAGTTGAATCAAGATCAAGCAACAGACATGTTGAATCGTCTAAGAGAAAACTTGGCACGTTCAACTCGTCCAGCAGCTGCTAAGGCAACTTCAGATTCTTACGAAGAAGCAGTGGCTCGTATCCGCGAAGCAATCCGTGACGGTCGTATCACTGAAGATGAAGGTAGACGTCGCCTTGCCCTCCTTCGGGAACGTGTGAGCGCAGAAAACGGTGGCGAAACAGCCGTCGTGGCAGTGGAAGATCAAGAAGAATTGACTCTCGCTCGTTATGAAGCATTGGAAGCGTCTATTCGCCAGCAAGTTGCTGACGGCAAGATATCTGCCGATGAAGCAGAACAGAGAATCAAGAATCTCTTGGAACGCATGAATCGTTCAGCACGTCCAGACGAAGACCCAAATCGTTTTAATGACCCTAATATTGTCGTCGAGAACAAAGATGAAACTCCTCAAGGTGTGACCCAACGCCTTCACGACGAAGAGGACAAGATCCGCAGCGACGTTCGCAGTGGAAAGAAATCCACAAGACAAGGTCGTAGCGACATTGCAGCTCTTTGGGCAAAAGCCGCCAACAAGACTCCTGCTGCTATTGAAGACTCCATTTCACGCGAGGAAACTCGCCTTCGTGCCGCCATCAAGGAAGGTCGATTGACAAAAGAAGCTGCCAAGAAAGAACTGAAGGAATTCAAGTCGGGCTTAGTCGATCAATCAGACTCGACTGACAGCGGTAAAAAGTAAGCTTCCACGAAGCTAAAAAGCACCTTTAGATCCCAGATCGCCGAACTTCACCGTTCGGCGATCTTCTTTTTTACCAACACCTTGGAGAATTCTGGGCTAAGGTGAGTCTCGTACAGGCAAGCCCATCCAAAGGAAAATTCATGGTTGACCACCCCAAATTCGCAATGATGAAGTGCCTCTTGGTTCTCCTGATCTTCTCCCCCTTTACTCCCGTCAGCCATGCCCAAGAAAAACGTCGAATCGAACCAGGCAGCGAAGGACAATTCGAAATCCCTGAATGCGAGTCTAAAGGTCGTCTTTACGTGCCTAAGGATTACCGTCCCAACAAGAAGTGGCCCCTGATCCTCGTACTTCACGGCTTTGGCATGAGCGCCACGACCGATTTGTGCGCCATCGCAACCAACGGTCAAGGCCACTTGATTGCCGGCCTCCCCTACACCAAGCGAGCCTACAATCCCAAATCAGGGATCATGCCCGACAAGGCCAGTTGCCTCGAAATGGCGCAGCTCATTGACAATGCAAGGGCTTCGATCGACGCACAATACGGTGTCGATCAAGAGAACGTCTTTCTTTGTGGCCTCTTCATGGGTGGGTGGGGAGTGAATTTCTACGGTTTCATAGATGCAGCACGAGATCGATATCGTGGCTACATCCTTATTTCCGCTGGCGTCAAGAACGGAAAACTCGCCGATCTTTCAGTCACCAAGGAAAAGCATGTGCTCTTTATCAATGGCGACTCATGCAAGAATCTCCAGGATGCTATGACCGGTGCCGAGACTCTTAAGGCAGCTGGAGCACTTGTTGAACAGGTTGTTCTTCCGGGCGAAGGAAGTGTTCCGAACGGGCGATCGATTCTCCCGCCAATGAGGCGTTGGCTCAACAAATTCGAGAAATTGCGAGAACGTGAGCAGGAACGAATTGCCATTTTCTGGGATACGCCACCCCTGTCGGCCAATCTGCCAAGGAGCCGAAAACAAGAAGACATCGGCAAGTTCCTCTCAAGCGAGGCATGGTTTGAAGAAGCCAAGTCCGACCAACCGATCTTGATCTACTGCTATTCTGCAAAGCAGGACAAGCGCAATCGACTGACTCGATCGAGCAAGAACTCGGCCAAAGCCGACAAGGAAGTGTTTACCTATCCAGAATCTTGCGATATCTCGATGCTGACGCGCGGCTTCACTTGCTTTCGCTTTGATGTCAGCCACAAGACGAAAGCAGATTCGCCACTCTTTAACGAAAAGAGCGCGCCATTTGTGATTCTCTGTGACGGCAATCACAAAATCACGGCGGTCCTGAATAAATCCAAGCTGCACAAGAAACCACTCAAGGAGGAGTTGACTGCTCTCCTTCAAGAAGCCGAGCTTGGGCGATTGACTAAACGGGCTGACAGGATTCGCCCAATCTTGGCAAAGTTGAAACAGATCAAGAAAGATCGGGCCAAGGTTGAGAAGGAATTGAAGAAACTAGACGCTGAGATCTTTCCATCAAAAGAAAAGATGGAATCCAAGAGAAACAAACTCAAAGTCCTGGCTGGCGTGCGAGAGTCGCTCATACAGACGCTGAGACCCAATTAGTTCGCTCACCAGTGGGACATCTATCTCAAGCAAGAATCAGCACCAGTCCCAGAGAATCCCCCACCCATGACCTTTTCCCAACAGTGAAGAGTGCTATTGTCCCGTCATGGCACTCAAAGAACTTGAATTTCCTATTCCGATTGTCTCTCCGCCGACAGACTTCAAGTCTCTTATCGACGAAGCCAATGACCGAATCGAACACTTCGTTCGAGGACGTGGCGAACGCCCTCTCGTAGGGTTCGTGCCGAGCGACTTTCATGAAGTCTACTCTGCCATTTTGGCGATCAGCAAGGATCGCATGGGAAGCTTCGTGGAATGGGGTTCTGGCTTCGGTGTCGCGACACTGATTGCGGCAAAACTAGGCTTCGACGCAGGCGGCATTGAAATTCAGCCTGACCTCGTCGATCAAGCTGAACGCTTAGCCGAAGACTTTGAAATCGATGCTGAGTTCGTATGTGGGAGCTATGTCCCACCCGAGTCTCAGGACGTGATCGATAACGCTGATGGCCCTGAATGGCTCGAACCCGGTGGGCAAGACGGACACGGATTCTTGGACGTGGATCCTGAGGACATCGATGTTGTCTTCGCTTACCCTTGGCCCGGAGAAACAGAAGTCATTGAAGAGCTCTTTGGTCGAATCACATCGCCTGGGGCCCTACTGTTGACTTGGAATGGCCTTGACGGAATGCGAGTGATGCTCCACCTTTCTGAGTGCGCTTAGAAACACGACCCTGTTAAGAACGTCGGAACAGGCGACGCAGTTGCAAGCTGACCACAGCCTTGGCCATGTCAAATCCGTCGAAGAGCGGATTAACACGGGAAGCATCCCGATGTTCCCAAGACACCGGCACCTCAACGACCTTCATACCATGATCCTGAGCTAAGATGAGAAACTCAACGTCCCACGCGAATCGGTCAATCTGCAGTTTTCCCGCAAAATCTATAACTCCGCGGCGCCGAGCCAGCTTGAACCCACATTGCGTATCGGAGAACGGTAATCTTGTCAGCATTCGGATAAGCACATTAAATGACTTCCCGAGATGCTCGCGAATAAACGACTGCCTCGTTGTCACATCGCTTTCACTGAGGCCTCGAGAACCAATGGCAATGTCGAATGACCCATCAGCCACATGGCTCACTAACTTGGACATTTGATCCCATGGCGTCGACATATCGGCATCTGCAACCAGAATCCACTCGGAGGTAGCGATCTCAATGCCCCGTCGAACGGCGAATCCTTTGCCTCGATTTACGGGCAGGATCTCGACAATCACGCCCGGGAGCTTGTCGGCAAAACTCTTTGCCACCACCGAGGTTTCGTCACTTGACCCGTCATCGACAACAATGACCTCGCCAATTCGGATCCCTGGAAACCCCTCATGTTGGTTCACGAGAGAATCCAACGTCAGCGGCAGCCGCTTCGCCTCGTTCAGTGCCGGAATGACAATCGAGATGTCTATTTCGGTTGTCATTAAGTGCCAAGCATCTTTGGTTCGAAGAACAATTTGACCAGCCAGTTCGCTCGACACCTTACATCATAATCAAGACACCGGATGGAGTGAGAATAGGTTCAATACCAAATTTGCCACGATTGACGTCGGCGTGACGGCTCCTATGATCTTGAGAGATGACAAACCTGCAACCACCTTCAACTTCCGCGACTGTCCTTCTGACACTCGCGACGATTGGTGCCTTCGTGGCACTTGCTCGGTTCATCAGAACCAATCAGAAGACAGAGATTGCGACAAGCCGAGGCCAAGCTTTGGGCCGAGCCGTGGCCTTCAGTTTACTTGCCATCTTGGCCGTCGCGGTCGGGCTTCGGCTTTCCGGAATAGACAACCGTGGAATGACCCACGTCGAAGCCTACGTTCCAGGTCTTGAGCTACCCGCTGATATTTCAACGCCACCTCCTCGCTACAGTCTTAGCGATGTCCTCATGTATCACTTTCATGATGAACCTCATCCCCAGGCGTATTACCTTTTGATGCATGCCTGGACACGTCTTTGTGGAACGAGTCTTCAATCGATCCGGCTACCCAGCCTGATCTTCAACGTTTTGAGCATTGCACTGCTCTTCTTCCTGGTAAGGCGCGAGTCAAGTACCGGAGCCGGATTGCTCGCCGCCACACTCATGGCCTGCCATGGACATCAGATCTACTGGAGTCAGCAGGCTCGCATGTACGCCATGGGAGAATTCTGCGGATTAGTAAGTACTTGGGCTTTGCTTTCATTGGTCCGCGGCAACCAACGACCTTCGATCCAGCTCCTCTATGTCCTGTCGGCCTGGCTCGGCGTCGCAACGAAAATCTTTTTCTGGCCCTTCTTGGCAGCGCAAATGCTGTTGATGGCATGCTTGCGAGATTCGAAAGGCAAGCACTACAAGACGATTTTTCGCCTGCAAGCTTGTGTCGTGATTCTTGGAACTCCTCTTTGGACACATGCTCTCTACCGGGCTCGAAGTGCACCACTCGCGGGTCCTTCCGCTGGCTTCGCCGGTCAGTTCTTTGGGCTGGGATTCTTATTCGATACCGATAGTTACAGTCTACCGCCAGTCGACATCCCCATGATCCCGTGGTTTGTTGCGATCGCTCTCACGGTTATGGGTGTCGCCATGGCCAACCGAAAATGCAAAGCGCCTCAGGGGAAGGCACAGGCATTGATGCCATTCTCCACACTCGCCATCATGTCCGTCTCGACTGCCGTTTTCATTTGCGGCTTGGCCGTCACAGCCACGAGCCGCCAACCATACCTTTTCCTGTCAGCCCTGCTTCCAATCGGAGCACTCCTACTGCCTTGGTTTCAGGGACATGTGGCTGAGATCCTTGGCTCACGCATCGCCCCACTTCTCACTCGCAATCAGGCCATGCTCTTCTTGATCCTCAGTGTCGTCCCGTTCATGCTTTTGTTTTGTGTGGGGGCAGTTTCTCCCATCCTTAAAACAAGAGGGATGATTACTTTTGTCCCTTTCCTTCTGGCTGCCGTTGCCATCGGATGGTCAAAATTCTTGAGTCGCCCAGTTGGTGTCGCTCTAATTGTCTTGGCCTTCGGGTGGCCAATGTACCGTAGCATCGAGTATTTCAATGAACGTCCTGAACCAAATGCGCACAGGCAAATCACCGCTCAGCTCATGGAAGATTTGGAGACGGGTGATCTTATCTTCATCAAGAAGAATGATTGGGTGACGACACCGTCCCTCTATCACCTATTCCAAGAAAAAGAACGACTGGTTGCGGAGGATTGGGGCCGCGTTGCCATTGCCGCACCAAAATCGCGGATTTGGGTTCTGACTTATAGCGACATTCCAGCGCCGCCCGCTCTGCTCGAATCAGTGAGCACGAGGCCAATCATCACATCGCACCACTCAAGACGGTGTCTGGCAACGCTCTACGGTCGGTTGCCTTAACGCTTCAACGTAGATGTGTGAGTTAGCTCCCAGGACTCCAATGACGTTGCCATCTTGGATTCTTGGAGGACATGTCGGTGGCGTAGATGTCGTCGACTCCGAGTGTCGACAGCATGCCAAGCTGGTCCATCACAAAGTGTGCAAGCCACTTCTCAACTTTCAGCACCACCATTTTCTTGCGCAAACGCCCTTGCATATCTCGATTAAGAATCGTCGGCACAGTGTTGGTGGTAATAATCTCGTCCAAGATGTTTCGTGAGAGTACAGCGCGGCATTCGTCAGAAGAGTAGAAATGAGTGACTGCAAACACGACCCGACGTGGATTGCCTTCTCTTAGTCTCTTACAGCATTCCATGATTGTCGAGCCGGTGCGAACCATGTCATCGACAATCAAGACGTCTTTGCCATCGATGTCAGAAACGTCGACTTCTGAACCATCAGCAACTTGCGCCTTCACTGACCGCTCACCAAAGCGCTCCTTCTTGAATTCCAAGATCTTCGTGTTTTGATAACCAAGAGCGTTGCGCATGCTCGTTGCAAATTCAGCCGCACCCGCATCAGGTGCGCAAATTACAAGATTGCTGCCGTTATCGCCGACATTGAGCACATCGGAATCTTGAATGTAGTGAGCAAAAACTGCGTCGGGGGAAAGATTGTGATAACCCCAATCCATGCAACGCTCGAATTCCTTACCGACCGATTCCGAATGGTTATGAATGGTAACTGTGCCGCTGACACCTGCTTCACGGAGGCACTCGGCATAAAGCCTGGCGGAGAATGCCTGCCCATCAAACTTTGCAAGGTCACGTGCATCCCGATTGAAGTTCATCTCACCTTGAGAGAGCCGCGGCCCACGATCTTGCGCAGAATAGAAAAGGTCTGGCTCGATCAAGATGACATCCTTGGCACCGTTGTCTCGCGCGGCCCGAGCCACGATCAGGGTACGCATAGCCAAGGCGTCGCGTGAAGCGTGCCCCGACGCAGTCGACACGATCACAACCGTCTTATTCTCGAGACCAAACCCAGCCTCGTTCTGATTCGACGGAATGAAAGATGGACAAAACTCTCGATTGGCAAAACTTCGTAAAGAAATGAGATCGGCGACCTCCTCGACTTGCCCAAGCGCATGGGCCACGTCGATTGCAAATGGATTATCCGACTCGGTGCCAACAACGACCAATTCCAATGGATTGCTCCCATTTCGGTAGATCACGACCCTTGAGCGGATTCATACAAATCCAAGAATCCCTCTTGGAGCGACCCAGGTTCGTCGAGAGTAACTCTAACGCATTTCTTCGACTTCATAGCCTTCTGACTTGAAACCCTCTGATTCGAACCTACGATTCCCCATGTTAGTTCTATTCGACATCGACGCGACCCTGATCAAGACTTCGAGAGCAGGCCTCTACGCCATGCAAGACGGCTTCAAGCTCTTACATGGCCGTGAATGCGACCTGGAGGGTGTCCAGTACGCTGGATGCCTCGATCCAGTTATTTTCGGCATTGTCTTGGCAAAGAACGGCGTCGAAATAACCCACGAGAACATTGCCGCCTTCCGCATTGAGTACCGTAGAAATCTCTCGGTTCGCTTACAGGTTCAGGGAACAGGCTACCTGCTCGAAGGAGCCGAAACTCTCGTGCGCCGGCTTTCAGAAGTCGACAGCTTGACGCTCGGACTGCTGACAGGGAATTGGGAAGATACGGGGCGAATGAAGCTCGATGTCTGCGGACTCGACACAACTCCCTTCGTCGTCAATGCTTTCGGCGACGCATCCCCTCACCCGGAACCGCTTCGTAGCCATCTGGTCGAAGTGGCCATGCAGCGCTACCAATTGCACTTTGAATCTTCGATTGCGCCAGAAAAAGTCGTCGTGATTGGTGATTCACCGCATGATGTTGAATGCGCTAAGACGAATGGATGTGTTTCGCTTGCGGTCGCCACGGGCTTGCATGATACCGACACCCTTCATGCATGTGGGGCCGACTTGGCTGTCGAATCGCTTGCCGAAACCGAATTCCTTTTCGATTGGATCACTCAGCGCTGATGAAGCAACAAGCTATGCGGCAAGGGCTTTTTTCGCTTCGAAGTTGATCCCATTCGGTGTGCGACGGCCCTAGTATTCCACCTTGATGGCATGAACACCCGCCTCCAAATCGAGAATCACTTGGGCAAATTTGTCAGAGTTGCCTTTGGGAAAGTCGCTCACCTCAACTCCATCGATCGTCCACCGAGCTCCCCGTTCAAAAACGAGGAAGAAGCCATATTTGTCTTTTCTCGGAGTGCGAATAAACCCATCCCAAGTGACAGCAAGATCCTTGGCTGACATCCCTCGCACGGGTGCCGACCAGCGCCACTCAAATTTGATACGAGAATCCACGCGTCGCTACATCCTGAGCAAATAGGTTTACTGTGTTGGCCCGCGGAGAAATTGGGATCACGATCGATTCGGTAGCGTCTTCAAATTTTGGCTGGCCGTAAACAAATGACGCGTGTCTTTCGACACCGTTAAGAATCGTCTTGAGAAGCATCCTGACTCCGTCGGTAATTGGCATGTTTTTGGTTATTCGCATCAATACAAACGGTGGGCAGGATGCTCTTTTTTCTCCTTC
>JBLINQ010000017.1:0-49816 GCA_047639315.1 Planctomycetota bacterium | reverse complement strand
TGTTGATGGGTAAAGTGATGCCGAAGATTCATGTAAAGCGATGCCAGATTCTGTTCGGGCGGGTGGTCATCATAAGATCCGGTGATGGTAACCAACTTGGGATCGGTGAATGCTTGACGCACACGATCAAGGGCGTCCTCAGCCACAACACAATCAGAATCAACGAAGAGGACGATCTCTGATTGCACCACGTCGACCCCGGCATTGCGTGCTTCAGCGGGCCCGCCACGATGTCCAAGGTCAATCACTCTGGCACCCATTTCGGATGCCAAGGCACTTGTCTCATCACTCGACCCGGGATTCACAACGATCAACTCGTCCCAGCCGCCGATCTCAACAAGACGGCCGAGCGATTTTGGCAGATGCGCGGCAGCGTTGTAAGCCGGCATGATGACCGCAAGACTAGGAAGAGATTCCTCGGTCACTCTCCCGCCTCACTCTGGAAGCGTTCGGTATACCAGGCCACAGTTTCTGCCAAGGCTTGGTCAAGGCTGCGCTCGGGACTCCACTTGAGGAGGCGCCGGGCCTTGCCACAGTCGAGGAATTGGCGCCTGATCTCATGGCTCGCTTCATTCTCCACCACAGGCTCGAGGTCTTCTCGCCCCATGACCTTCAGAATGCGCTGCACCATCTGCAGAACGTCCAAGGGCTCGTCATTGCCAAAATTAAAGGCCTCGCCACAGATCTCTTCACCAGGCATCGCCTCGGCCAAACAGAGATAGGCCTGGACTGCATCCAGTACGTAGAAATAGTCGCGGAGGAACTTACCGTCGCTCCGAATAATCGGGCGCTCCGAATGCAACGTCGAGATGATCGTTCCGGGCACGAGACGATTAAAATTCAGGTCGCCACCACCATAGAGATTGCCACATCGCGTGATCGCAACAGGCAAGTCATAGGTTTGGTGATATGAAATCGAAATCAGGTCGGCGCAAGACTTCGAGACGTCGTAGGGGAAGCGCCCCTGGAGCGGAGCATCTTCTTGGTATGGGAGAACATCATGCTCGCCATAGGCCTTGTCGCTTGACGCAACGATGATGCGTTCAACTAGGCCTCCCGCCCGCCGGCAGGCCTCTAAGACATTCCAAGTGCCACGAATGTTCGATTCGAAGGTTGAGATAGGAGAACGGCTAGCTGTGCCAACAATCGTCTGAGCCCCTAAGTGAAACACCGTGTCGATTTCGTGCTCATTGATGGCGCGTGTCAAGAGTTCTAAGTCTTGCAGGTCGCCGGTGACACAGGCGCATCGTCCGAGATCACCCGCAGAAACAAGAGCACTCGCAGGGACCCAATCGCGCACGAGGCACACCGGCCGAGCGCCCTTGGCCAAGAGCTCTGCGATCAAAGCTGATCCAAGCAACCCCGTGGCACCAGTTACAAAAACGTTACGTCCTTGCCAGAAACTCATGCCCAAACCTTCCAAGGCGCTTGGTCTTCATCCCACATGCGATTCAGAGCCAAAGCTTCTTTGTAAGTATCCATTGAGTACCAGAACCCTTGATGCCCAAAGAGAGCCATCTCACCTTCTGTTGCCAGCCGCTCTAAAGGCGCTGTTTCAAGGACACAATCAACATCATCGCTGAGGTAATCGAATATTCGACGATTCATGACAAAAAACCCGCCGCTGGTTTGGTCAGTCATGAGAGGCTTCTCTTGCCAATAGTCGACAATGCCGTCTTTGGCTCGCACCACTCCAAACCGAGAGCGAGGGTGAAACCCTGTGAGCGTAGCGACCTTGCCTTTGTCGTGATGGAAGTCAACTAAGGTATCGAGATTCAGATCGGAAAGGCCATCACAGTAATTGCACAAGAATGTATCGCCATCGATATACTTACGTGCGCGCGACAAGCGCGAACCAGTTTGCGAGTTGGCCCCGGTCTCGACAAAAGTGATTTCCCAGTCTTCGACGCCATCGCCGTTCAAGAACTTCCGGTCGCCCGTCTTCATGTCCAAGATGAAATCAAAGTCATGACTACGGTAGTTCAAGAAGTAGTCTTTGATCATCTCACCCTTATAGCCCAAGCACAAAACGAAACGTCGATATCCGTGATGAGCGTAGATACGCATCAAGTGCCAGATAATCGGCCGGCCGCCAATCTCTACCAAGGCTTTTGGTTTGAACTCTGTCTCCGCCCGCAGTCGGGTCCCTTCGCCACCACAGAGAATGACCACTTGTTCGGTTTTTGTTGTCACTCGAGAATCCTCGGTCTGGGGATGGGCACAATGAATCGACCACCGCGACGGCGGTATTCGGCTTGCTGAGCGACGATCTCGTCAGCGATATTCCACGGGAGAATGATGACAAAATCTGGTTGTTGGCGCAGCAGCTCTTCTGGGTTCAATACAGGAATATGCGTCCCTGGTAGCAAGCAGCCCTGTTTGAGCGGACTGCGATCAACCGTGAAGGCGATGTCCTCAGACGTCAAGCCACAGTAGTTGAGCAAGGTATTACCTTTGGCCGGTGCACCGTAAGCGGCAACCTTTTTCCCTTCGGCCACCAAGTCACGAACCATCGTGGTGAGCGTATCGCGATTTTTGACGACGTCTTGGGCGAAGCTCAACAAGCGATCTCGATCGGTGAGCCCGAATCTCTTTTCAGCTTCAATCCGTTTCAGAACCGAGTCACTGTGGCCCTGCAGGACGGCCTTGGGGCGAGCGACATAACGAAGCGAACCACCGTGCACGCTGACATCATGGACACTCTCGAGGTAGAGCCCAGCTCGTTCAAAAACACCAGCAAGCGCCGTGACTGACAAGTAGCACAAGTGCTCGTGATAGACGGTGTCGTATTCGAGGTTCTGAATGAGGTGCCATAATTGAGGTGCTTCGACCACAACATGCCCAGCTGGTTCAACCAACTTTCGCATGCCGGTCAGAAACCCAAGGGTATCATCTACGTGAGCCAAGACGTTGTTCGCGCAACAGACAGCCGCAGGCCCATGCTCTTCGCGAATAAGCTCGGCCTCAGCCTCGCTGAAGAACGTTGACACAGTTGGGATGCCATCAGCTTCAGCCAGGCTGGCAACATTCCGTGCTGGCTCTACTCCCAAGACGCGGCAGCCGAGCCGCTGAAATGCCTTCAGCAAGCTGCCATCGTTGCTTGCAACATCAACCACCAGACCATCAGAGTCTTTTAGATTGGCGTGGCTGTAGACGAACTGGGCATAGTCGGCGAAATGGACCCGCATCGTCTCCGACATTCCGGTCAGATAGAGATAGTGGCCAAAGAGGTGCTCAGCATCGACAACATCAAGAAGCTGTACAAGACCGCAACTCCGGCAGAGGAAGACCTCGAGCGGAAACCGTAATTCGTCGGCGGCATCACCAATAGACTCCAATAGAGCGTTGGCGCAAGGCTGCTGACCCAAATCAAGAATCAACTCGAGATCAGTCGACGAACACCCTCGACAATCCCCTCTTCGGTGGCAAAGCGTCACTTCTGATTCACTCATTCTCCACTTTCCTCGAATCGAAGGGCGGCAGTCAGGCCCCGTTCCAAGTCTGTGCTCAAAGAATCTCCGAGCAATTTTCGACACCGCTCTGTCGAGACCGGCCTATGTTGCATTTCATCGGCATAACGCGGCACGACACCGAAGTTTAGATGGTCTGAAGATAGCTGCAATATATTCGCGGCTGTGAGAATAAATTCACGCACAGAAACAAGAGCCCCAGATGCCAAGTTGAGGACGTCATACTTGAGTTCGGGCAATGCTGCGAGAGCGACGACAGCTTGGGCGACATTTTTGACCAAAGCGAAATCTCGCAACTGGCCGCCATCACTCAGATCAACCGATTGGCCGGCTTCTTTTGCTTGCCGCAGAGTCGGCAGAAGACGCCCACAATGCTCTCCTGGGCCATAGATGGTAAATAAACGGGCAACAGTGGCATCGAGCCCTTGGCTCACAGCAACCCGGACAGCCTCCGTGCCAAGTAGCTTGGTCCGCCCGTATAGACTGGTCGGCTTGGCGACACAACTCTCAAGGAGGTCCCCATCTTGCTGGCCATATTCCAGGGCCGATCCGAGGTGAATAAGCCTGGTCGGGGTCGTGCTTGACCGCTCGCCTAAGATCTCAGCCAGCCGCTTGGGAAAAATCCCATTAAGCTGCGCCGCTAGGTTCTCGTCTTTTTCGCTGCGATCGATACCATAGCCGATACAATTGATGACGATATCAGGAGAATACTGGCCAAGAAGCTTGGCCAGTTTCCCGGGCTCAAGGGCATCGAAGGCGACGATTTCACCTTTAAGATGCCACCGACGCGCGATTTCATCAAACGACTGAGGATCGCGAACCAACAGAGTCAGCTTGATATCATACTGAGACAAAGTCTTAGCGATCCAACGGCCGATAAAACCAGAGGCGCCAAGAACGACGATGCTCTTGTTCTCGAAGGTTTTCTTTTCGGGTTGGGTAATCATCGTGAATCTGGCTACTCAGTTACAGCAATCGTAGGTCTTGAGAAACAACGAGTCCGGAAATTATCGATGCGACTTCTTTCGTCACGAACAACGAGAATCTTTCTGATCTGCTGGGTGGTCTTTGCCGCTCATTTTGCCACGAACGTCGTGCGTGAGCATTACCCAGCTTTCAGCCTTCTCGAAGACGGCGACCTCAAGCTCGACGAATATGCCGACTTCCACGCCGACATATTCAAGCATACCGATGGCCACTATTACATTGGCAATCAGATCACTGGCTCCTTGCCAGCGATTCCCATGTTAGCGGTTTTCGATCCACTTCTCGATCACCTCGAAGAAAAACGCCTCCGTGAGATCGCAACCAGTGGAATTCCGTCTGTCGACTATGACAGCGAGTACAAGAACCGACGCGCCTTCATGGCCAAGGTCAAAGCCAGAGGCCTTGATCTAAGATTCGCTGGCGCCACAGTGATCACCAGCTTTTTCTGCATGGCCCCCATCTGCGCCCTGTTCGTCGCTTTCTTCTTCATGGTGCTGAGAAAACGAGGGGTCGAAGAAAAACGTGCGACGGCTTTGGCGTTCCTGTTTGCCTTCGCGACACCGATCTTCTATCGATCGGCTTATCTCAATCACAACGTCTTCTTAATGATCACCGTTTTTCTCACGTTCTGGTTGATTTGGTCTGACGAGGAAGACCAACGCACAGCAACGTGGCGGCGGATCGGAGCAGGCTTCTGCGCCGGCGCATCGATTGCCCTTGACTACGCTGGCGTGGTCCCATTATTGGTCTTCTATGGCTATCTCATCATAGTCCGCTGGAATGTCATCGGCTTTGTTAAGTCCTGGCGCGAGTCTCTCGCCTATGTAATCGGCTCAGTGCCACCGGTCGTGTTCTTGTGCTGGACTCAATGGATCATGTATGGGCATCCGTTCTTGCCGGGTCAAAAACACATGCCGGCCGTGACTTTTACCGAGCGCGGTTATGTCGGCTTTGATTGGCCAAACTGGGACGTGTTCTCCGGCAACCTGTTCTCTCCCAATTATGGCCTGATCACCTTCGCGCCGATCCTCGCACTATCATTCTTGCCAGTGCTCGGAAAGCGAGTTCAGTCGCTCATTACGCCGACTCCACAGCGCTACGGCGTCCATGCGTTTATCATCGCCTTCTTCATTTTCTGTGCTGGCAATCAATATTCCCTGATGCAATTCAACACAGGATTTCGATATTTGCTGCCGATGGTCCCCTTCTTGTTCTTGATGGCGGCTGAACATCTTCGCGCCATACCGACAAAGTGGTTATGGGTCATTGGTGCACCCTGTGTCTTGCACACGTGGGTGCTAAGCATGGTCCGCTACACCAAGTTAGACCTCAACGAAGGCGCGCAGACGATTGCAGAATGTTGGCGTCGGTTCTTGAGCGAAGGGTTCCAGTTGCCGAGCATCAATGTGCTGCGCCAAATTTCCCCCGACCCAAACCACTTTTCACACTGGTTGGTTTGGCCTTATGTCGCTTTCTTTCTGATGTTTGCGATCTCGATCGGAATCTGGAAGTTGGGCGAACGCGGGAGTGCGCATTCGGTGACAAATGGAACGGGTAAACACCCAAACACATGATAGTGGTGGCAACAGCTTCAAGCTGGTAGTTTTGTGCCCTGAATGAAGCCATCAAGGATTCGCCGTGAAACATGGTCCCTTAGTCGAATTAGTGATCCCCACGCTGAACGAGGCGCACACCCTCGAACGCAGTGTAGAGACGATCCGCCAATACCTGGCCGACGACTTCCCCTATCCAGCCCGCATTTTGGTCGCCGACAACGGCTCGCAGGATGGCACCGGTGATTTGGCGGACCGATTGGCTGCCAAGTACGAGAACGTCCGCTGCCTCAAGCTGAATCAACGCGGGCGAGGGCGAGCACTTAGGGAAGCGTGGTCTAACAGCGACGCCGACATTGTCGCTTACACGGATGTCGACATTTCGACCGAGCTGCCGGCCCTTGAAAAGATCTGCCGTGCCATGCACGAAGACGGCTATCACTTGGGCACCGGTTCACGCCTGTTGTCAGAATCACGGGTCACCCGAGGGTTGAAGCGCGAGTTCATTTCTCGCTCCTACAACTTGTTCATCAAGCTCGTGCTCGGAACGAAATTCAGTGATGCCCAATGTGGCTTCAAAGCCATCTCAAGAGAAGTCGCACAGAAGATCATTCCGCAAATTGAAGACAACGGTTGGTTCTTCGACACCGAACTCTTGGTTCTTGCCGAGAAGCAGGGCTTCAAGATCAAGGACGTCCCAGTTGAGTGGATTGACGATGATGACAGCCGCGTGAAGATCTTCTCAACGGCGTGGGACGATATCTTAGGGGTCCTGCGGGTTCGACGATACTTGTGGAGCCGCCGGTTTGACTCGGCGAAGGTCGCTCCGACCAATGCTCAGTTATCAACTTAGGCTGAACCCCGATCTAAGCCAGGAACTCTTGCAGTTCTTCTTTCGACAACATGCGGCGTAGAGCCTCTCGCTTACTGAGCGTGCTGAGCTTGTTCTTATGTTTCTTCACGAACTTCAGAACAGCTTGAGGATCGGTCTTGCTGTGCTCTCTGAGCGACCAGCCGATCGCTTTCCGTATGAAGAACTCGTCATCGTCAACCGACGCCAGGATATTGGTAAAGAAAAGATCGACGTCGGTTTTATCTTTTGCTTTGAGTTGGCAAATGATGGACGAACGCCTTATCCAGAAGTTCTTGGCTTTGCCCCAGGCCAGCATCTTCTGAGTCATGACCTTTGGATTGGCGCGCAAGATCTCACCTAAGCGATACGGGGCAATGGCATCGACAAAATCCCACCAAGCTCCGCTGGTGATGATCTCTTCGTAGAACCCAAGTAGGCTCGGATCTTGGAATTCGTTGTAACGGCGCTGTCTGGTGATGTCGATAGCGGCATGACGCACTTCTCGAAACTTGGCTGTGCGCCACAAGTCGAGGACGGTGGCAATGAAGTCATCACGATTTGTGATCGGAAATTTGGCGTCACATTCCTTCACGATCTGACGCATGATCGGCATCTTCACGCCGTAGTTGGGCATGTCAGACTTCATGTAGGCCTGCATGATTGCGGCATCTTCAGGGACAGCATTCGCTCTTAGGCCCTTGCGAACGGCCTGAATCAGCTTCTTCTGCACCTTCCCTTTTGCCCCTTCCGGCATCTGCAGTCTCCTTAGCCTAAGCTTAAGCCTCAGCTTCAACTTCTGAGACTTCGCTGACGCCGGGTTCGCTTAAAGTCGGAATGGGTGCGTCGGTAACGACCCAGCCGTTTCGACCAGCGTCTTTGGCTTTGTACAGCGACTGATCAGCGCGCACGATTAGCTCTTCTAAATCAGTATCGCCCATTCGATAGACAGCACCACCGATGCAGATCGAAATACGTTTCTTCGACTTGCCCAAGTCTAAGGGGATGTCGAAAGCGACACGAAGACGCTCGGCGATAATCTCGGCCTCATCGAAGTCACAATCAGGTAGAACAATCAAGAATTCGTCACCACCGTAACGCCCAACCGCATCATAAACACGAACGTTGCGGCGTAGCCGATTTGCCGTCTGTCGTATGACGGTGTCGCCAACCGGATGGCCGTATCGATCATTGATCTCCTTGAAGTGATCCATATCAATCAAGAACAAAGAGAGGGTATGATCGACGCGCTTGGCTCGATTCAGTTCTTTCGCCGCCAAGGACAAGATGGCCGAACGGTTGAGCCCACGAGTCAATGGATCATGGGTTGCGCGGAACCGCAGTGACGCGACCTTCTCCTTGGCGCGATTACTTCGCTCCATCAGAATGAGAGTCACACAACAAAGCACCAGCGCCCCCGCGAGCAGAAAGGTCAAAATGTTACTTTGGGCGTTGAGCTCTTCTCTCAGTTCAAGTTCATCGGCACGCAAGGCTTTTTGCAACAGCTCCAACGAGTCAATCGTGACTTGCTTATCGGCGTCACTAAGAGAAGCTGTTTTTAGATGGTCACGTACGACTCCTGCCTGAGCCTGACAAACCTCTGAGAACTCGCGATTGCTTTCGGCACGTTCGATCAGCTGGTCAAGTCGCACTTGCAGGTCTAAGACAACCAACTCGAGAGTCGGGCCCGTCTTTTGCTCAACGGGAGTTGCTAAAATGTCAAAACGACTCTTCGCAATTTGATCGTGCCAAGTCGATTGAATTTGGGCACTCACACGCATCGGCCTCAGCTCAAGAACAGCTAAAACCGAGAACACGGCAAAAAGAACAATGCTCAAAACAACAACAACCCGGGCGATCAGAATGCCCTTGGGCAGAGGGAGATTCTCAGGCAACTTGGCGCGGATTTCCTTCCAAGCCCGGCCAGCCCGGTTCTTGCGAGCGAAATAGCCGCCCATTTGACTGTCCCGGATAGACTCGGCTTCTTGTATTTCCCGTTCCAAGGACATGGATTGTTGCCAGTTTAGACCGTTGATCGAAAAGCGAATTTTATGCGGTTCGGGGGTCAGCGCAGCCGAATCTTGGCCTTGTAGCCAGTTTTCGCTCTCCCATCGACAAACACAGCAGGTCTACCAGGAAATGCACTCATGACTTTGGCGTTAGCAGGCATCCCTAAATCGCGCACAAACACCGGCGACGAGGTCGTGAATGGCAGCTCATTGAGAAGGAATGCACAACCGAAATCGGTCTCACTCGGCGTATCGACAAAGACGACGGCTCGTCCAAAGGATCCTGCTTCTTTCATCTGCCGGTAATCCGAGTGAAATCCGCGATAGTTGTGATAACGGCTCACCGACCGCCAAGAACCGAAAACCCCGAGGCCGGCGATGACAAGGATCAGCGCCAGGCCGCAGATGCGTCCCGAAGCCGTTTCATCAGACGTCTTCAATCGCTCGACAAGCGCTCCAAGTCCGCGAGCCGAAAGCCACAAGATCGGGAACAGCATAGAGAACCAATAGCGCGGGCCGAAATCAGGGCCACCACTGAACCAATAGAGATTGTAGCTGAGGGCCATCACCACGATTGCGGCGATCGCCGCGCGATCGAGTGCAGACCTCTGCTTCACCATGAGAAAGAAAAGAAGAAGTAAGAACAGCGAACCTGTGGTCCAACCGAACAATTCCACATTCATGTTGGCGATGTTCTGGTTGCTATTCAAAGCAACATCACGCCAACCATGCCCAACGATGGGATCCAAGAGGCCCCATTTCTCTGGGGGGTTGCCAACTTCCGGGCCAAAGCCAAGTCGGTTGGTGCTCCCTGGCCATAGTTCTGCGATATAGGTGTTCGTCGGTGTCGAGAAGTAATCACCAGTCAAAGAATTGTTGAAGGCCAGCAGGATACTGGCAACAAGAATGGCACCGACACTGAATGCCAACGGCAATTTGATTCTTAAGCGTGCGTCATTCCACGATCGTATCAAAAGGGACAGGCCGGTCGCGCCACCTAACAGCAGGCCATCGAGGGGCCGAATCAGCAGCACCATGCCAAGGCACAGGCCACCAAAGAAAGCGCGATCTGCGCGACGCTGAGTTCGAGCTGTCCATACGGCGAGATTGCCGACGACAAAGAAGAATGCCGTGGCCATGTGCGTCATATGTGAAGCGCCGAGAAACAAGAACCATGGCGAAGACAGCAACAGGCAAGAGATTAGGTTCGCCCAACCAGGCGAGCACATACGCTGAATCCACTTATGTCCAAAAAGAACTGTCAAGGCGCTGAGAATTGGATTGACCAGCCAAGCCAAACCGATGACGTCGCCCAACGCCAACACCATGGGCCAACCCGGATGAGTGATACTGAAGGCCAACCCATCGCGATGGTCAATCAGATAGTGGCGAAAAGACTCAGGCACCGGGAAATCAGAAAAGGCGAAAGCGCCATTGGCGATTGATCGGGCCTGAAACAGGTAGGCCACCCCATCGGGGATGTGGGGCAAACGATCAAAAACAAAAATGGCCAAGGCACCCGTCACCAAAAGCGTGACCAAGGCGAGCATGTAAGGGAAACGTTCGTCCCAACTTCCCTTTGACTCTGACCACGGTAGAGACAGGCGAGACGAAAGTCCGGCCACGCACCGGCTGGTCCAATTCGAATCCAAGACCCGATAGAGCAGAATCAAGTTGCCGAGAGAAGTGGCACCCATCGCCAAGGCCAGGATCAGTTGGACCACGAAATGGACCTGAAAACTGGTTTTGCTAAGATGTGGATAGAGCAATGTAAAGTGCGCACTGCCGAACACGAGGCAGAGTCCCACGACAAGAATGGCACGAGGAGCTAAGGCAAAACGAAGAACACCCTTGAGCTCGCCTCTCATGCGCCACAGCCCACCGCAGACCAAGAGAAGTTGCAAACTAACGACAGCAAGCGCTAACCGTGAACCCCAACTTTCCAGGTTGTGTGGGCGGATCAGGAACTCATGCAACCACAGCGGACGTGTCAGTGCTAGCCAGGCACAGCTTGCGCCCAAGAACAGGACACTCCAAAGCGATGCCTTGAGCCCCCATTCACGACGCCAGGCCAATGGCAAGAAACACAGGCCCGTCATCGCGAGCAACCACCCTCCTAAAGTGGTACCGCCCCCGGCAACCTCGTCGACATCGACGTAGAACGCCCCGATACCGCAAGCAACAAAGAGGAGAAGGAAGAATCGCCATGGGTTCATGCGAATGAGACCTCCGCGATGCGGGCTGCATTAGCCATGAGAGTAAATGTGAGATTTTTCGCCGGCAAGGCTGGCAGTCCTGTGCCGTCAACGAACCAGAGATTTTTGAAACACCGGCTGCGCCCCGTGGCATCCAACGTCCAGTCGCCTCCTTGGTCCTTCATCGGCAAAGTTCCGGCGTAGTGAACACTGGCACCCATCGGACGAATATGACTCATCCCCTTGGGAGCGAAGCAACCCAGCCGCCGAAGAGCCCGACGAAAGATCTTCGCCACCCGTTTGATTCTTGCCGCCTCGGCCGCATCAGGCTCGTAGTGAATCATAAGACGATCACCCTCCCCCGTCTTCTCCAGCCCGACTCGATTCGAGCTTCGCGGTAGATCAGAGAAATTAATGTTGACCAGTCCCAAGGCGGTATGCATCTCGCGAAAGAAACGGGCTGATGTCCCTAAGGAGAATGGCAAGTTCTGAATGACAGGATGAATGAGAGCGCTCTTGAGCGTGGTGACCAAGCCGTGCACAAAATCCATGGGACCGCCAAGGTCTAGCCCCATCGCAAGTTGATGATACTGATAGTTGTCAACGTCCCACTTCTTGCCAAGCAGGCTCAAATTGACAAATGGCATCAGCATCTGCCGATTATCCATGAGCCCAGTGAGCTCTGGAGCTTCCGAACCATCCTCGGCAATCGAAGCCAAGAAGATCCTGGCGCTGGCCAAGGTGCCCGCAGCCATGACCAGATTTTCACAATCGAAGTTGCGCTCTTGCCCTGATGCGATATCGATAGCCACCACCGAAGAAACACCAGACCCTTTAGTCTTGAAGTGGCTGACTTTCAGCCCTGATTGGTAATGAAATCGTTCGTGAGCCATAAGATTCTTAAGAGTCCAACTTGGCACATAGAGCGAGCCAATCGGGCATCCCCAGAGGCAGCGATCAAGTTTCTGGCATGCCTTTCGCTCGCCCCGGTCCTGGCTCAGAACAGCGAGTCGGGCCCGCCCCATGACAAAAGACTCCTTGGCGAACTTCGATTTCTTGCGCTGATAAGTTGCCAACAGATGGGAGCCGTGGGCATCAAGGTCAACAGGAGACTCGATGCCGTCATGAAAAGGATAGAGCGACGACAAGTCATCGTCGGCACCAGAAATCCCGATGTTGCGAGCCACATCCTCGTAATAAGGCGCCAAGTCTTGAAAATCGAAGGGATAGTCAGCCAACTCTTGGTTGTTAAACGGATAGGAGCCGCCTGTCCATGCTTCGGCGAGACCGCCTTGGGCATAAGAGAACAAAGGCGAGAATCCACGGCTCTTCGTTTCTTGAGGAAGCGGATCGCTAAAGACAAATTCTTTGCTGGGCGGGAAACCATAGAACTCGTCGCCGTGATCCGGGAGGATCATGGATTCGTTGTTGGCTCCCAAGAAATAATCATGAGCGTTTTCGTGTTGCGCTTTCAGCTCATGAAAATTCGCCGACGGTAGCACCGCAGGAGGCTTGCCGATGCCGACATCAATCATGTGAACGATGCGCCCAGCCTCGAGCGCCCGGCGGGCAAAATGAACGCCGCTGGCTCCAGACCCAATAATGAGGATGTCTGCC
Source organism: Planctomycetota bacterium (assembly GCA_047639315.1). GTDB lineage: Bacteria > Planctomycetota > DRQF01 > S139-23. The sequence goes on along the minus strand of JBLINQ010000017.1, from coordinate 37,135 downwards.
TTCACGGCTTACCTCCTGCAAGATGCAAGACGGCAAAGAACGGCAACCCGAGAAGCAAGCCCAAGGCCTCTGAGGTGCCCCACCAAAGAAATCTGAGCCAAGCCGAGATAGCGCCGCCAGCACGACTGGTGTCAACGACTGCGGCAGCTTCTCTATCACACTCAAGAAATGCCAAGAGTGCAACTTCCTGTCGCCGCAAGGCCGACTGACGATGAAAGCGCCCAGCATAGGAAGAAGCGAGCCAAGCCGAGAATCGTCCAAGAGATGTCGACCACACGAGCGCTCGATCAATCAGTGAACGAGGCGTCGCTTCCGCGGTGCACCAAGACTGATAGCGTTGCCAAACAACATCGGACGGATGATGAACTCCGTAGCGATGTGACATGACAAGAAAGCCAGCCCGAACTTGCGCATCATGAGCAACCAATCTGCAACTCCCCTTGACCAACGTCAATTCGTATCGTCGAACGATTAATGAGCGGCCAACGGCTCACCAATCGATCGTAGCGCAGCACCCATCCTGCGAACAGGGTGCTGGCGATTCCCATTATCGGGATTTCAGAGTTCGGAGGTTGAACGAAGGCCAAACAATTAGACTGGCAGCTCAATTTTTTGTTTGCGTATTCGATCAAGTGATTTTGTCACCGATGAAAATGACATGCCTCGGACCCCCTTTTCCTCGGCTTCCACGAACTTTCTGCATCGACACCTGAAAGCCAGCGTTCCTCATTCGTTTCTTAAAAGCGTTATCGTCGTCCGCAGACCAAACCGTGAGCCGCCCTTCTTCCTTGAGAGCTTCAAAACACGCACTCAGTCCGACATCGGAGTACAACGAGGCATTCTCAGGACTGACCATGGCCGACGGCCCATTATCAACATCGAGGATTATAGCGTCGAAGCAATCCGGCGATTCGTAAAGCACGTGGACGACATCAGCGAGGTGAATCTTGACTCGTGCATCATCAATGGCGTGGCCGTTTTTTTCGGCCAAAGGCCCGTGATTCCATTCGACAATCTCTGGGACCAATTCGGCTTGATTCACCACCGCTGTTGGCGAACAGAGATGCAAGGCCGCTTGGAGAGTAAAACCCATCCCCAATCCACCGATGAGGATGTTTGCATTCGCCGGTATCTTGGCTAACCCCAATTCGGCCAGTACTTCCTCTGAGAGTCTGAGCCGTGTACTCATCAAGACATCACGATTCACGGTGAGCATGAAATCCTGATCGTGTTGGATCAGTTCCATGATCGAGCCGTCTGGCAAAGTTGCGGTCCCGATTTTGATTCTTGGCTTCACTTTTGGATTTCTACTTTCGCTCGAGATCGATTCCCTCATCTTAATGGCCGATTTGAAGCTCAAATCGCCACCGGTTGGGGAAATAGGACAATACCAAAATCCTCATGCTTCAGGGTCGATGAGAACACGGCCAATCTTTAGGCTATGAACTCAGCGACTATTGGTGCCCCCGAGATCCAAAAATGAACAGATTCAAACTTAGCTTAGCCGTCCTGATCGCAACTTGTGTCCCGCTTTTCTGCCAAGTGCAGAGCGGTCAGACGCTCAAGAAGAACATTCTGACGGATCACGACTTTAAGTTTCAATTGCGAGGCCCGAAGTCGGCACAAGTCCTTGACGCCAAGGCCGCCCAACAGATTGTGCCGGACTCCCAGGGCGGCATGGTCCTTGAGTCTGACATTTATTCGGTTGTTGTCATCGAACGTGCTCCAGGCGGTGACGCAAGCACCTGGTCTGACACGATCGTTGGTCAACTCGGTCTCGAGAATAAGGTCGTGGAGTCGCGGACGAAGGTTAAGTTTGCCGGACGGGATGCTGTGAAGACAATCGTGACTGGCACGACACAGGACATCAACGTTCGCTTTCAACACATGATTTTCATGAATTCTGGGTTTCTCTACCAAGTCATCGCTTGGGGCATCGCGAGCTCCACGAAGAAAGATGGGTCGACATTTCTTCCCACCCTAAACGCATTCCGCTTACTGGCAGGCAAAGTCGGTGGACGAAAATCGAGTTTTGAAACTCCGAGTATGGGTGGTGTTGGGTGGCAGTATAAGGATAAGAAGTTCGAGAGCGCGCCACTCGGAATCGAAGTGGTAGCCAAGGCCCCTTGGCGCGTCGCCGTCGGCGACGAGCTCAAGTCGATGAGTCCCGAAGCGGAGGTCGGAATTCTCCATGACACAGCCTATTTGGTCGTGATCGGTGAGCAGGTTGTCGGTGTCAATCAGAAGGAATTTTCCGCCAACCTACAATCCGGTCTGCTTCTATCCCAGGGAACGACATCCAAACCAAGTCGGGAGAAAATGAAGGTTGGAGGGCGCGAAGTCTCGTTCATCACCTATCAGACGACTGCGCCAGCGATCACCTTTTATCATGGTGTTGTCTTTCATGGTGACACCTGTCTCCAAATCCAGGCGTGGTACGTGACGAACCTAGAAAAGGAAGCCAAAGGTACGCTGAAGGCTGGCCTTGAGTCGATTCGTTTCTTGGATCCTGAGGCACTGCTGGCGTTGTCGAAGAAAATGGCGAAGGCACCTTACTTGGACACCAGAATCGGCTTGAACCATGTGCTCTCCAATGGCGTCTTCCGAGAATTCGAAAGTGGCCTCACTTGGTCACGCCCAGATGGATTCTGGCGCATTTCGATTGGTGAAGAGGCAAGAGTTAAAAACGAAAAAGCCGTCATGTGGTTGGAAGAACCTTCCCGAGGAATCTTTGGCTTCAGTATCGTTGATTCAGAACTCGGTGGCCTCAAAGGAAAGGGCTACCACGAGGTCATCGTTGATGAGTTTGCCGGCACCAAAAGAAAGACCATTGAAACAAAAGTTGCAGGGCATCCTGGGTTCCTAACGATCATAGACATGAAGGGCGAGACCCCGCTTATCTACTACGTCTATACGGCCTCAGTCGGCACAAGCGGCGTTCAGCTGTTTTTCTGGGGCTTTCCGGGCAATATGAAGACTGCCGAGGAATCCATACAGCAAGCACTCGGCGGTCTCGAATTCCATGGCAAGAAGATGCCCAAGACCGAGCGCAAGGGACAACAGTATACCGATCACCGCCTTCGGTTTCAGTTGCAGTTGCCATCCAAGTCAACCGAAATTGAAGACTCCACTCCAGCCCCTGTCAGGGCTTTGGGGACGATTCTCTCATGCGAATTAAGCTCAGACACCAACCTGACTCTCATTGCTATGTGCGCTCCAGAGGATTCCGATGATGACTGGTTTGATTCGTTCTCGAGTGGTTCCTTCGATGTCCTCGACGACGATCCGAGCGAAGGAAAAGACGTCATTGCCGGAGTTCCTTGCACCTGGGTTCATTACGATGGTGGATCTCACCACGCGAAAATCTTCACGTTCTCGAGAAACGGAACCCACTACTGCCTTATGTTCACGGGTTCGGCCATCGAGGATATCGAAAAACAAAAACCTTGCTTCAAGCTTCTCTAAGATCAGGTCTGGACGCCGATTATTCGTATAGATCCGGATAGCGTTTATGAAGGGTTGCCAATGCTGTTTTCAACCATGCTTGAGTCAAACAGCTAAGAGCCGTCGCCGGAAGCACGTGTTCGAAAATGATCTTGGTGCATCCGCGTTTGCCCCACGCACCATTGAATGATTCATAGGCTCTCGGCTCGGCTTCGATGATTTCTTCTTGTTGCGCTGGCGTCAGATTGACCATGCCAGATTTGGCATCTGGGCCAATCGTAGCCAAGACTTTTCCGCCAAGACGAAAATCAGGATGTTTGTTGTGAGCCGATTCCACAACTTCGGGAAGACCTAAGGCAAGGTCACGAAATTCATCTGCAGACATGGTCATCGAGTCGCGTCTTTCAAAAAACTCGGGTTCTATTTCTTGGCGTTGCGCCACTTGCTCCAGGAGCGATAGTCTTTGGGAATATCGAGTTTCTTAAGTTGATGCCACGCAGCCATCGCTTCCTCCCTCGTCGCACCTTTTTCACCCTGATGGAAATTGCTGAGGAAGTTGATGTAGCGCCCACTTGGTAGCTGTTTGAAGGGGCCTTTCAGCTTGCTCAGGCGGACGTACTCCTGCACCAGTTCACCGTAAGTAATCTTGCTGCCAGCCGTCATTTTCTCTTCCCGCCAGCGATTGAGCCGAAGCCGCGCTCCCGACTTTATTTTGTAGTCAGGATTCAGTTTCACTGTTTGTGTCTCGATGTAATCTCTCGTTTCGCTGTTGTTGGTATAGACCACGACCGGCAAATCCATCTGGAGCCCCAGCTCAGAATCCTTGATGCCCTTCGTCGTGAGCGCCCTCTTCGTCGGCTTGGTAACTTTACCACTGCGGAGATAAGTGCGAATCGCCTTCTCGATTTCGTCCTTCCGCAATTTGCTGATATTGGAGATGCCGAGTTTCTTGGCGAACTCTTTCAACTCAAGGGCATACCAGTAGCCGCAATCAAAGTCGTCGACTGACATCTTCTTGGTCAATTTTGATTTCGGGCTCATGGTGATCGCGACTTAGAGAGTATGACCTGTTTCATACGACAGAGTGACCAAGCCAGACGGCATGGGATTGCACTTGAGGAGATGAAGGTTTTCTTGACCTGGAGCGTCGTTCAGAAGAGGGATTCCACTGCCAAGGATCACCGGCACAATGGTGATCTCATAATGTGTAATAAGCCCCTGCTCCCGAAACGAAGTTGCAAGTTTGCCACCACCCATGAGCCACAGTTTTTTATGCCCTGCTGCCTTTCGTTCCTTCACGAAGTCACTGGGCTCCTGGGAAGTCAGTGTGATGCTTGGATCGGCGAGGGGCAAAGACCGCGTGGTGAAGACCCAAGATGGTGTATCAGGGGCTAACCATGGCGGATGGTTCAGTGCGAAGTCATAGGTAGCACTGCCCATAACAATGCCATCAACACTCTCGAAGAACTCAGTGATCCCGGTTTCCTCCGCTGTATCATTGAATGGATCGAGCCAATCGACGGTCCCATCTTCCCGCGCAATGTAATGATCAAGACTCGAGGCTGCGTAGTAAACAATCTGCATAGCTTACCTTCGAGAATCTGATGGCAACCACGTAGAGATCCTGGTTGGTCGCTCTACAAGCTTGCCGTCACAATTGGGACAAACATGTTTCAATACTGTCTCAGTACAAGATCGACAGAACGTGCATTCGTAGGAACAAATGAATGCCTGGGGAGAATCGTGCGGAAGGCTTCGGTTGCATTTCTCGCAATTCGATTTGAGTTCAAGCATTCATCACTTCTTCACGTTTGAATCTACCGGTAATGATTCGATTGTAGACCGTAGAAGGTGACTTTGCACTTCAGATCTCTAATCTTCCGTCGAATTATGCTCGTATTTGGCCAGTCGTTCTTGGAGGTCATCGATCTTCGTTTGCATCTCTTCAATCATCGGTGCTACTTCAGATTCTGGATAACGCACGTGAATATGTTGGGGGCAATTTGCATCCCATGCATCAAGTGTAAACACGACGGCGCGCTCGACTCGACCAGGATACTCGGCGTCTGTGAGGCTTTCCAAGAGCTCTGGATCATCTTCAACAACCTGGGCGGTGCCCCACAATTTGAAGCGTCTCTTGGTGACGAAATCGATCATGAAAATGAAGGCCTTTTGATTGCCAACGAGATTTCCCTCACTGATGTACTGCCGATTGCCGGCAAAGTCGGCCCATGCCAAGGTCTTTTCGTCTATGACCTTCAAGAAGCCAAGTGCGCCTCCTTTGTATTGAATGTAAGGTTGCCCATCCTCGTTGGCGGTCCCCAAGAAGAACATGTCCTGCGTCGCAACAAATTCAGCTAAGGCCGGCGTCACAATTTCATCAAAGGCACCCTTCTTCTCCGCCTTTGCGATCATGCCTCGTGACCCACGTTTTTCTTGGACAGTTTTTACAGCAGGTGTAAATGCGATGTCGCTGATGTAATCGAACATGTGTTGGGCCTTTGTTTATCGGGTCACGTGACGGAAAAGAGGAGGTGCGTCGACGACTCAAGAGAGTCGTCGACGAGAATCGGACGTCTTAATTCACGGCGCATTGGTCTACGGCAGGTGCCTTGGGCACATCGATCTCTGTGAGAGCCATGTTGTTGAGGAAGTTGGTGAAACATCCAAGAACCACACTGACCGCGATTTCGACAATTTCGCCGTCATCAAATCCAGCCTGCCTCACTTCGGCGAGATCCTCGTTAGAAATCTTGCCAGCGTTTTGCAAGACCGAATCGGCAAACTGAAGAGCCACTCTGCTTTTGGCATCTTCTGCCGTTTTGCGACGACTATTGAGGATGTCAGCCGCGCTCAAACCAGCGCTTGGAGCAACCGCACTCAGAATTGAGGTGCAGTAGTCGCAGCTATTAGATTCGCTGGTGGAGAGCTTGACCTGGTTCAACAACTTTTGACCGATCTTGGCCTGGCCCATAGCATCTGAAATCGCCAGGAAACTCTCCAAAACGGCAGGCGAATTCGCCATGACACGAGCCGTGTTCGGAATCATTCCGAACGTCGACTGAACTTGGTCAAACAACTCGCGGGTCTTGCCTTCAGCGTTCTTGGGATCAATAGATTGAATGCGTTGCATGTTCTGCTCCTTCGATTGTAAACGAGCCCCAATCCATTTAGAGGGGCCTCTTTGATTAACAAGACAGACAGGTCTGTCTATTTCCTTGGCAAAAAAAGCCGATAGGGGTGACTCAAACCTGAGCCGCCCCGATGAGTGCTTTAGCCCCTTCGCAGGCAATCTGCGCTGCGTCAGGATTTCCGTCGATTGTTGAAGTGATGATGGCGCCTTCGACCAGAAGGGAGACTGCCGGTGCCATCTTCGCCCCACTTGGTCCAACAGACTTGGTGATGATCTCAACCATCTGTTGGCGAAACTGTTCCTTGTGCTTCTTGGCGAACGCGGCGGCTGGATGATTTGGCTCAGCCAACTCGACCGCAGCGTTAATGAAGGAGCACCCACGAAAACCAGGACTCTCAAACCACTCCTTAAGCGTGCTGAAGAACGCATCGATGCGACTCTCCCCTTGCTTGACGTAAGTTGCCATCTTGGATTCGAGGAATGCTGCGAACTCGCCTTCGCGGTATTCCAAGACAGCGAGGATGAGGTCGTCTTTAGAGGCAAAATGGTTGTATAAAGTCATCTTGGCCACACCCGCCTCGGCGATGATACGATCGATACCGACCGCTCGAAGACCGTGGGCGTAGAACAGCCGTTCCGCTGTTTCGATGATGCGCTGCTTAGCACTCGAGTTTTTCTTTGGACTCACCATGGCCACACTATACAGACTTGTCTGTATATCACAACCTCTTGGGTTCTTTTGTCTGGACTGAATCCCCTAAGATGTTTTAAAATAATACTTTAAGGCTGAAAATAGTCCGCATCTTGGCATCTCTTTAGTCTTTTAGACTGCCAGCTCGGCTTCGTGTGTTGTATCCAACCAGGGACATGTCGGCATTTGCCGGCAACCTTAATCCTCGCAACATACTGTTCTCTCTGTTGTCAGAACGCAGGATCAGGTTCGACACTTTGGCTGAGTCCCGAGCAGACCACAGCTCGTTGAAGTGTTTGGCGTTCACAACACGAATGCCATCGAGGTGTGTCACTCGATCCATGGCCCGGAATCCGAATCTTGCAAGTTCCTCACTTCTTGCACGTAGTTGAACCCAATAAGGCACGTCCCTTGTTTGCAAACCAAGGACAAACTTCTTCCAGCCAGATTCCAGTTCCCGAAATTCGACCTTCGCGATCTTGGCGAAAATCTGTGACGCCGTTCGCTTCACCCCTGCTCCATTCATTTCCTTGAGGAACTTGATGAACGTCTTCTTGTATTTGCCATTCTCTCCATGCATGAGGTAGTGCAAGAAACTCCAGGCCAATGAATACTCTTGGGCTCCGAATTTCAGATCTGGAACGGAAAGAAAGAGATCGTCGATCGAGTCATTCGGGCGTTCTTCAAGAACTCGCCTGGCAGTCGCAAGCCTTGGCATCGGTAAGTTACCGATTTCAAATTTCTTATCGGCTCGCGAGTAAGAGCACCCTTCGAAGTAGGTAGCCAAGCCTTCATTTAACCACTTAGGAAAAGAGGCCCCAGAGAAGATAGCCGAGATGAATTGGTGCGCACCTTCATGCATGACGGTGCTAAAGAAAACATCAGGATCGCGCACATCGTAGTACACCGTGAGCTCGGCCCCACCGGCAATGAACCCCGGATTGTAACGTGCCTGCTGCACCGACTTCCCCGTATTCACAGCATAGTCTTCGATGCTCTTGTGAATGTTGATCTGTTTCTTGTTGGCAGCCTTGGCTGACATCTTGAATTCACGCTTGAAGAACTTGGTGAACGCTCTGTATTGCGCATCCAAGTAAGGTTCAATTTCGGCATCGACGATATGGTTGGGCAAATTCGTCACTAGGCGATAGTGCTTAGAGGAAAGGCGTTGGGCTTTCTTCCACGATGAATGCGACTTGTCGAGCCGCTTCCATTTCTTAACTTTCTTCCGCCATCGTTTCTGTAGCCAACGCCCCTCATGTTCAAAGAAACCAGCGTTGCGGGCCTCATGGGGAGTCATCACGAAGCGGTAGTCAACGATGGCTAAGTCCGCAGAATCGATCAGTTGGTTTGCTCGCTCCTCCTGAGTATTTAGATTCAAACATCCGATTCTCAGTAGGCACACCGCGACCGCAATTTGTTTGAGTATTTTCATTCTTTAGATTTCCCTGATTATCATCCGCACCAAAGACGTCGGAGAATCGAATCCGTTCCGACAAAAAGTCACGGAAATTTCAGGTCAGGGATTTATAGATCCAGCCTCGTGCGGCTTCGCTCGCTTTGTTTGGAGGTTTCTGAACGCACAGAGCGAAATCGGTCGCCGCCAAAAAGCAAGGAGGATCGCCGGTACGCCCAGTCTCTGTTTCGGTGTGTGAGTCGTGGTAGAAAAATCATGGTGCTGCAAATCATCACTGCATGAAAGCTCAACGGTGATAGATCAGTGACAGTCGTTTGTCGAAAAGACCCCTGAATTTTCAGGTCGGGGACGCCCCCTCTCGAAAGGAAAAACATCCCAAATTCCGATATTTAGGATGGACTCACTGTTCGAAGTACTTCTGCGAGAATTTGGCTGATGGCGCGTACGGAGATCATTGAAAAAGCGAGAGCGAAGGGCGCACTTTCGTGCCGGGTCTCTGGAGATTCACGAGCGTAAGTTCTTTCGCTGGAACCAGCTATATCCTGTGGTCTATAGGTCCTTCGTTGCCAGCTACGTGACGTTCATTGTCTTGATCAGTTGGGCTCTTGTCTTTTTGTTTTGCCAATTGGCACCAAATTCCATCAACACCAAGGGCTATGAGAATCTAGCCTCGCCGGAGGCTTCTTGACTTTGGATTCACCTTGGAATCACTTGCGCATCCCATTTCGTTATTACCCTATGCTTGTTCTTGCGCCTTTCGAATGTTCTCGAATCATTCAAGCGAATGTTCAATTCACTGGCAAACGGAGAAACACCCAAGTACTTCAAGATTAGGGCAGAAGTCTCTTTCCAAGTTGCGGCCGAACTCTTGAATATTGCTTTGAAAGAAATTCGGAGTCGCGATGAGCTGATTCTGAAAATGAAGAAAGACATGGAATCGATGTCGAGCCAATTTGACAGCTGTGATGAGCCTGAAGATGCTTCGTCCTTGGACGAGGTCATGATTCACAAGTAAAGATCGAAGCCGATTCTCAACCGCTCAGAACATCTCGCTCAATGGCGTCGTCAATAGGTTGCCGCCAAAAGATTCCGGGAGCGGCGATGAAATGCTGTCATTCGCAAAAGATGCAAGCTGACCTGCCGTGAGCGGTAAGAGTGAAAGCAAAAGAGGTTCAGCCACTCGGAGCATGAACCGTGTAGAACGAAGAGGGAAACGGACCAGTCCCCCAGTCCCTTTGTTTGATCTTTGACGAAGCTCAACCAGCAGTTCCTTCATGGTCAGCTTCGTCGACCCACCGATCGTGTGGGTTGAGTCGTCGAATACCATCCCATGAATTGCGAACTCTAGCCACTTGGCTAGATCATCAACAAATACTGGCTGGCATTGGTTCTCGCCACCGCCAAAAACTGGGACAATCGGAGCACTGGCAAGTTTTGCCAACCCCTGGAGAACGGGCGCGTCTGGTCCGAAGATCATCGTTGGGCGAACGATGAGGCTGGGAATCGAACTGGTCAAAACCGCTTGCTCCGCAACCTCTTTCGCTTCGGCATAGTGATATCCGCTTCGATCTTCGAAAGCGACCGCCACACTGCTCACAAACAGAAACTCGCAGGCCGCCTGGTCCGCGGCAGCACGCAGCAGCGCTTGGGTCGCTTCGAAGTTAAACTTGAAGTGATCGGCTTTGCTGCCTTTGCCCGTGAGCCCGGCCAAATGGACAATCGTCATACCCTCTTCAATATGGGCGCGATAAGATTCTGAATCTTCGAGATCGCCTTCTACGAAGGTGATTCCCGGTAAATCAGCGACCGGTGTACTATGTCGAAGGCAAACAACCTTCTCAAAGACGCTGCGATCCATGAGTTCCAGGAAACGACGACCGAGAAAGCCACTTCCGCCAGTGACAAAAAGTGATTTCTTGTTCGGACTCATGGTCATTCTGCTTCTACCACAACAATTGAGTAACCAACGTCTCTATAAAGGGCTATCATGTCTCCAACCCTGGGAGGGACTGAGAATGAATAGGACCGCAACCGTTTCGACAATGTGTCGATCCAAGGCGCTGTTTGCCAGCATGATAATGCTCTTTCTTGCTAGTTGTGCAACACCACACCGCGAGCCAACGAAAGAAGCCCAACAAGCCTTCGCGCCTGAAGCATCCGTGAGCCAAAAGGCTGACATGATCTCTTTGTCCGAAGTCGCCAAGCGATACGGTTATTCAGACGCCGGAACCAACAGCTCTGGACGCATTCTTTTTCGCCGCAATCGCAACCTGATTGAAATTGATCCCAATTCCCGGGTCGCCTATTTCAATGGCCGTCTTGAACTCCTCACCGACGTACCGGAATCAGACGGTGAAACTGTATGGGTCGCCAAGTCGGTCGGCACCAAGTTTAGGAACCTCAGAGAGAAGGTGGTGGCCAAGAAAGCCATCAAGAAAGCTCCGCTACGAGCCAAGCCTATCCCGAGCAATTCTCTCCGCGGGCGGCATTTCGTGATTGATGCCGGCCACGGTGGCAAAGATGGCGGGACCGCACGACACGGAGTCCGCGAGAAGGACATCACTCTTTATGTTGCCAAGGAAGTCGCTCAAATGCTCCGCAGTGAAGGGGCGAGAGTGACAATGACCCGAACGACGGACCACAAAATCCAGCTCAATCGGCGGGCCCAGATCTCCAACCAGAAGAGCCCTGATGCCTTTATTTCGATTCACGTAAACTCGGCACCAAATAGCAAAGCGGCCGGCGTCGAAGTCTACTCCGCTTCCAACCGAAGCCAGGGGCAACGCTCCGACAAGCTGCCAAAATCCAAGAAACTGGCCAGTGCGCTCTTTCGGCACCTCAGCATGGCAACTCCCGTCAAGGACCGTGGCGTCAAGCCCAGCCCCGGCTTTCGTGTCTTAAAGAAGAACAATCACCCTTCCGCCTTAGTCGAGCTTGGCTTTGTCTCCAACAGCAAAGAACGGTCCTTGCTTAAGCGCCGTTCGTACCAAAAACGCCTGGCGATCGCCCTGGTTGCCGGAATCCGGGAGTACTCCCGGACAATCTAAGAGAACATAAATCAATCTTGTCACCGAAACGCAACCGGCGCTGCATCCATAATGACGCAGCGCCCGTCTTGTTGTAGACCGCCTGATTGGTCATTATTTGACACTCATGGGTGAGGCCCCCGCAACTCGGGGTGTTAGACCATCAACAATGAATCAGAAGCGCCCGAGGGGGCTCGCTCTTTTAGGAATGGATCACGTGACTGAAACACAGGATCATAGTCTGGTTCTTGACGGCGTCACGAAGCGCTTCGGCGACTTCACCGCAGTCGACAACCTGTCACTTTTGATTCCACGCGGATCGATCTACGGTTTTTTGGGCCCAAATGGTGCTGGCAAGACCACGACGATTCGCATGATCATGAGTATCATCTATCCAGACCAAGGTCGCATCACGGTCCTGGGACACCCTAGGGCCGAAGATATCAAAGATCGCTTAGGCTACTTGCCCGAGGAAAAAGGGCTCTACAAGAAAATGAAGGCGGGTGAGATCATCACCTACTTCGGCCGCCTGAAAGGCATGTCGAAGGCAGATGCTCGGACCCGCTCAAGAGATCTCCTGAATCGATACGGTTTGCCGGAGTGGTTCGACGCTCGCTGTGAAGCGCTCTCCAAGGGCATGGGACAGAAGGTTCAAATCTTGGCAGCCCTGGTTCACAACCCTGAACTTGTAATCTTGGACGAACCATTCTCAGGGTTAGACCCAGTCAATGTCGAAGTGATGCGTGACCTCATCCTTGATCTCAAGCGTGAGGGAAAGACGGTTATCTTCTCGACTCATGTAATGGAACAAGCCGAGCAAATTTGCGACTTCATCTTCCTTATCAACAAAGGCAAGAAAGTCCTCGATGGTCCCCTTTCCGAAGTGAGGAAAAGCGGTGGCGAGGCCATTCAGCTTGACTACGATGGTGACGGGGCTGTGCTCCAGCAGCTCAAGGGAGTTTCTCGCATCAACGATGCGGGCAAGACCGCCGAGATCTTCCTGGAAGATGGCACCGACCCACAGACTATTCTTCGCACCCTGGTCGACAAACTAACCGTGCGCAGATTCGACTTATCAGAACCGTCACTCCATGAGATCTTTGTTCGTGCTGTGGGAGGGAAATCCCATGAATAAGAAAACACTCCTCATCGGCCTTAGAGAATTCCACGAGAACCTGCGCACGAAGACTTTCTGGATCGGCATTTTTGTCTTTCCGGTCATCCTCCTTGCTTCTTTCATCGTGCCGTCATGGCTCGAAGACCAGAAGGACGTTCGTGTCTTTTCCGTTCTCGATCAAAGCGAATGGTTGGCAGCAGATGTCGAAGCACGTTCGGCTTTCCCCGACATTGCCAGCATCTTCGAAGATGTGGCAAAACAACACAAAGCCGGTACGCCAGACCCAGAGTGGCCACCGCTTCTGGCCAAAATTGCTCCTGCTCTAAGCGAGATGGATCCTGCCGGCCGCAAGCAAATGGCCGACGGATTCGTGCGCTTTGAATCGTTGAAGAGCACCATGCCCGAGTTGCTTGACCGTATCCCTCAGCAACAACGCATGGAGTTTGAAAAGTCTCTAAGCGAATTACGGACATGGTGGCAAGGACTCAGTGCCAATGCCGCCCGCGACGAGTTGGGGTCTTTCAACTTAGCCAAGCAAGACTACGAACTGCGCGACTTCACCAGTGAAGGACAAACTGTTGACGAGCATCGCACCCTCTTGGAGGGTAAACTCCGTGATGGCTCGATCTTCGCCTACTTCGAAATCAACGGCGACCCTGTGACCGGCAAAGGTGAGTTCTTCTACAACAGCAGAAACATCACCGATAGCGGACTCAAGAATTGGTTCGAGCGTCACGCGAACACCGCTGTACGGGCGAAACGATTCGAAAAGAACGAGATCGACGAGCAACTCGTCCGTGAGATTCAAGCTCCCTTGGTCTTCTCCAAGCAGACAATCGGCAAAGATGGGCAACAGGAAGTGGTCGACTCTCAAAAGACCGCACACAGCTTCATCCCAGCGGCGTTCGTCTACTTACTGTGGATTACCATCTTCATGATGGCGCAGATGCTCCTCACTAACACGATCGAGGAAAAATCGAACCGAACGATCGAAGTCTTGTTGTCGAGTGTTGCTCCCATCGAATTGATGGCGGGCAAGATCGGCGGCATCGCAGCCACGGGCCTCACTATGATTCTGGCGTGGATCTGCTTCTTCTTCTTGATCGTCAAGTTTGCCTTACCCGCCTTGAACGTGGAGGCGCCGTTTGACATCACACCGCTCCTGACAGACCCGACCTATTTGGCGTCCTTCGTCGTCTACTTCATGTTCGGTTATTTGCTCTATGCAGCTCTCATCGCCGGTATCGGATCGGTGTGCAACAGCCTGAAAGAAGCACAGAACTTGATGATGCCAGTGAGTGTGTTCCTGATGCTCCCGCTGATGGCAATGATCCCAGTGGTCCAAAGCCCGAACGGTGGCTTAGCCAAGACCCTGTCTTACATTCCACCGCTCACGCCGTTCATCATGATGAATCGTGCTGCCGGACCACCCACGACATTTGAGTATGTTGTGACCACCATCATCCTTATCGTCTCGATCGCTGTGACATTCTACGCGGCAGCCAAGATCTTCCGCATTGGTATCCTGATGACCGGCAAACCACCCAAGGTGCGCGAAATCCTCCGCTGGCTCAAAGCCCCTGTCGGCGCCATGCCAGACATGGAGTCAAAAGAGCGCGACTAAACCACCTATACAGTACCAGGTCTACTTCCCGCACTTGGACTTGCACCGTACCAGCTCTACCCCCTCCGCCCGACGCCTCGAAGAATGCCACACGAGGAACGGTCGGATCGCGTGGAGCCCAGAGATCGCTCAGTGAGTTTTGGTGCCTCACACAATACAACACCGCGGATCAAGGTGGCACACGTGTGCCACCTTGTTTCACTCTCGAGATGCCCAGTCGATCGGCGAAGTGGTGGCCGAAAAGTACGCCGCATGCACCGGCCTTCCACCATTAACCTGACGCCGTATGTGATGGGCGATTCAGGGGGGCCAAATGAGGGAAGTCGACCTGGTTCGGTATGGGTTTACTTGGAGGCGACGATGTAGGCTAGCCAGCCCTCTTGGTTTTCGACGACTTTTGCTGGTTCGTAGATGCCGGTTTCTTCGCCGTCCTCGTCTTCGAGTTCCCAGTAGACTTCGACATTCTTGAAGCCGACTTCCTCGAGGCATTCAACGACTTCTTGGGGCGTCCAAAGGCGCCAATCGTAAGTGAAGGCCTTGCTCATGCGCGGGCCTTTGGCGAATTCGAAGTGAATGTGATTGAGGACGGAGTTGTCGATGGGATTGTAGGCCGCTTGATCCCAGATGTAGACAAACCCTTCGTCGATGTCGCGGTTCTCTTCCAACACCACCTGGGCCTCTGAGCCGCCGTAGATGTCGAGGAAGAAGACGCCCTCGTCGTTGAGAGATTTGTAGACACACTCATAGTATTTGAGCATGTCGGTGCGCTTCTTGAAAATGAAGTAGCTAAAATTCATGGCGGCGCAGATATCAAACTTCTTGCGCGACACGCTCACCACGTTTTTTTGAAGGAGCTGAACGCGGTCGGCATCAGGGCCGAGCGGATCGATGTTCTTTTCTTGACCATACGCCAAGACCTCAGCGTCGAGGTCGTAACCAACCGCCGAACGGCTTTCGCCATTCTTGACGAACTCGGCCGACGATAAAGCTGTGCCGCAAAAATCTTCGCGCAGCGTCAGCGGTTCGCGCCCACGGAGTTTCTTAAAGGTCCCGGTGAGAAACTCTTCTTCTTGCTCAACGTTTTGAACACTCAGTTGATAAAGGAGATGGCGGTCACTTTTCTTAGCCGACCAAAAACTCTTACGAACCATATCAGTGCTTTCGTTCCAAGGTGAGAAAACTGTAGTCGTGAGCATTCTTCTCGTCCGCGACGTGATCTTCCCGATCAAGCTCATGCCAGTCGGTTAGGTCGAATGCTGGAAAATGGGTGTCGCCTTCAAGCTGAGCGTGAACGCGCGTCAAATACAGGCGATCTGCTGTGGGCAAGAATGCGGCATAAATTGATGAGCCGCCGATGATCATAACCTCGGGAGCGTCATCACAGGCATCGATGGCTTGCTCGAGGCTGTGAACAACGATGGCACCAACAGCCTCATAGCTCTTGCCACTGGTGACCACGATGTTGGGGCGCTTGGGCAATGGCCTGCCAATGGACTCCCAAGTCTTACGCCCCATGACGATAGGCTTGCCAAGAGTATTGCGTTTGAAGTGCTTAAGGTCGGCTGACAGGCGCCACGGCAGATCGCCGTCCTTGCCAATCAGGTTATTTTCGTCCATGGCGACGATGAGCGAGATCAGAGGTTTCTTGTTTGTCATACCGCGATAGGTGCCTTAATCGCTGGATGGCTTTGATAGCCCGTGATCTTGATGTGTTCAAAACGGAAATCATCGATGTCCGTAATCGTTGGGTCTAAGTCTAACTTCGCCAAAGGCATTGGGGCTCGGCTCAATTGCATATCTGCCTGGGTTGAGTGATTGTTGTAGAGATGGACATCGCCGAAGGAGTGAACGAACTCTCCAACTTCAAGACCAACTACCTGCGCAATCATGTGGGTCAAGAGTGCATAGGACGCGATGTTGAATGGCACCCCTAAGAAGACATCGGCGCTGCGCTGATAGAGCTGGCAAGAGAGTCGGCCGTTGGCGACATAGAACTGGAATAAGGCGTGGCATGGTTGCAAGGCCATGTCTTCCAGCTGCCCAACATTCCATGCACTGACGATGATGCGCCTGCTATCAGGCGTCGTCTTGAGCAAATGAATGGCCTGCTTAATCTGGTCGATTGTGCGTCCGTCCGGCGCCAGCCAGTTGCGCCACTGGACGCCATAAACCGGGCCAAGGTCGCCGTTTTCGTCGGCCCATGCATCCCAAATCTTCACGTTGTGTTCTTTGAGGTAGCCAATGTTCGTGTCGCCCTTCAGAAACCATAAAAGCTCATGAATGATACTCTTCATGTGCAGTTTCTTGGTGGTGACAGCAGGGAATCCCTGGCTGAGGTCAAAACGCATCTGGTGACCAAAGACGCTCAGCGTCCCGGTTCCGGTGCGGTCGCCCTTCTGGGCCCCTTCGTTTCGGATTTTTTCGACGAGCTCGAGATATGGAAGCATCTGTACGGTCCTCTAGGTGCCCGAGCCTAACCAAGGATGGGGACTTGGAGGCAAGATCAGATACAGACAGATGCCGCTACTCTTCTCTACGCCAGGATATGACCGTAAAGACTTATAAAACAGCAACTTAAGTTGATCTGCGCCAGAAGTGGCGAGGTTGAAATTGAGGTGGAAAGTGGGTACATTTCGACAGACAATCCCTCATCCACGACGAGACCAGAGCATGCCTAAGCAGGAAACCAAACCCGCTGCCTCCAAAACGTCCGAACCGACCGATGAAGAACTCCTCTTAGCATACCGTGTTGCCGCCAGGAGCCGGGCGCTTGAAGAGTACATCGTACGCTTGGTCAACAAGGGCGAAGTTAAGTTCGCGATCTGGGGGCCTGGTGAAGAAATCCACGGTACAGCCACATCATTGGCTTTGTCGAAATTCGTAGGGCCAAAGAACTTTGGTTTGATTCCTCATTATCGCTCGGGTGCCCTGTGCTCGATGTGGTGTGAGCTCAATGACCGAGAACACTTCACGCGCGACGTCTTGCGCCAACAGTTCTCCAAAGACACGGATGAGATGAGCCGCGGGCGGCAAATGGTCTACCATCTCCATATGCCTGAGGTTGGTATTCAGCCGGTGCAAAGCCCAGTTGGTATGCAGTTGGGAAAAGCTGCTGGATATGCCATGGGCTTCCGCTTTAAGGGCATCGAGAATGGTATCACCATGGGCATCATCGGTGATGGAACCACCGCAGAAGGTGACCTTCACGACACCATGATGGCAGCGAGTGTTTGGCAACTGCCAACCATCGTCATGATCACCGACAACGGCATCGCAATCTCGACTTCGCAGGATGAAGGTCGCGGCATCAAAGACTTTGCCGCCTACGCTGGGGGCTTTGGCATCAAGCACTTCAGTTGCGACGGCCGCGACTTCTGGGACACCTATTCGACGACGTTGGAAGCAGCTCGATATGTAAGTGAAGAGCAGAAACCAGTGCTCTTCCATGTCAAACACCTACCAAGGTTTAATGGCCACAGTTCGGCAGCCGATGTCACGTTCGACTTGAGCCAAGAAGACCCCCTGGTCCACTTTGGCGAGGCCCTCATGAAACGAGGCCTCATGACCGAAGAAGATCGCCTTGTGCGCATCAAAGGCGAAGGACGCGATTTCTTCTCGCATCACCGCGTCGGCAACATCATGGAAGAAGAAATCAAGCTCGTTAAGAACTTGATCAGTTCGATCCGCAAAGAACCGGAGCCACCGACAGATTCGATCTGGGAGCACATCTACCCACCATTCCCAGAAGTAGACGAAACACCTGGCGATGGCCAAACCAATATCACTTATGCCGGCGCAATCCGGTCGGCAATCGATCAAATCATTATCGAGAATAACGGCGTCTTGTGGGGACAAGATGTCGGCAAGCTCGGTGGCGTCATGACGGCAACGGCCGGTCTGCAGAAGAAACATCCAGAGCGCATCATCGATGCCCCACTCAATGAGCCCATGGCTTTGGGCACAGCCTGCGGTGCTGGCCTTCATGACGGCATCGTCACTCTGCCAGAAATTCAGTTCGGTGATTACTCGCTCAACGTCCTCCATTGGCTCGTTCATATGGGTAACCTTTACTGGTCAACCAATGGCAGAGCCAAGTTCTCGACCGTCTTACGCATGCCATCCGATCCATTTGGTGGCGGTGCCATGTATCACTCGATGAGCCTTGAAGGTTACTTCAGCGCAATCCCTGGCTTAGTCATTGTCATGCCATCCACAAGTTTCGACATCTACGGCTTGTTGCGCACGGCCGCTGACTATGGCGGTCCCGTCGTCGTCCTCGAGCCGAAGTGGATGTACCGTTTAGCACTTGGCCCATCGTTCCCAGGTGAGCCAACCGACAAAAATGAGATCAAGACTCTCAAGAAGAACGTCATGCGCGGTGAGATTCCAGAGATCGACAGCGATGTCCGGGTGCCATTCAGCAAGGCAGCGATCAGGCGTGACGGCAAAGATATCACCATCGTCGCATGGGGCCGTGCAGTATGGACCGCCATGGATGCCGCCAAAGACATGGCGACCGATGGCATCGAGGCGACCGTCATTGACCTCCGGACCTTGGTGCCGCCAGATCTTGAAACGGTTTATGAGTCTGTCGCCAAAACTGGCAATGCCATCATTTGCGCTGAAGATCGCGCCTTTGCTGGTTTCGTAAGATCGATTCAGGGTCATGTGGTTGAGCGTTTCCCAGGGGTCCCGACTCGAGCACTTGGACAAAAGAACATCCCAGCGATTGCTCAGTCTCACAAATTGGAAGATGCTACTATTCTAACCGCCGCTGACATCGCCGTCGCGGCCAAGGAACTGGTTGACCAACGCTCCGGCAACCACGGTGGATTCACTTGGATTCCGTCCCGATACTCACGAGGTTGAACCATGCCTAAGCGCCCCAATATCCACGACCTTCGCAAGATGAAACAACGTGGCGAGAAGATCCCGATGATCACTTGCTACGATTACACCTCGGCTAAGATCTTGGATAGTGTTGGCACGCCAATGCTCCTCGTTGGTGATTCACTTGGGATGGTTGTGCAAGGTCACGACTCAACCCTGCGCGTAACCTTGGACATGATGATTCATCATTGCCAAGCTGTGGCTCAAGGTGCAAAGAACGCCATGATCGTCATCGATCTGCCGTTCGCCACCTATTCGAGCTCAGACCTCCCACTGTCACTGAAATCTGCGGGCCGGGCCATCGCCGAAGGTGGCGCCCACGCCGTCAAGGTTGAAGGCGGTCGTCGTATGGCAGAAGTGGTAGGCACCTTGGTTGCTTCAGGGATTCCCGTGATGGGACATATCGGTCTGACACCCCAGTCGATCCACATCATTGGTGGCTTCCGCGTTCAAGGACAAACAGAAGAAGCTGCGGAACGCCTCATGGCTGCAGCATTGGCGTTAGAAGCCGCTGGTGCATTCGCCATTGTCTTGGAATTAGTTCCTGGCCATCTTGCTCGCAAGATCTCTGCCGCGCTTACGATTCCGACCATCGGTATCGGCGCCGGTCCTGGTTGCGATGGACAGGTACAAGTATTCCATGACATCATGGGCATGTACGAAGACTTCTTGCCGAAGCACGCCAAACGCTATGCCGAGGTCGCGGAAGTGATTCGTGGTGCAGCTCGCTCATACGTCGAGGAAGTCAGAGCAGGCTTGTTCCCCGGCAAAGAACACACCACCGACAAGTCTGAAGACCTAAGCGACTAACGGTTCGAGATAACAACGGCGTTAGTGATTTCGATGACGCCCGGCGCCACTTCAATAAGTCCTTGCAGCGTCCAGGTCAACGGAAAGTAGATCGGCGGAAGTAACGCAGACCATGGTGTCGGCGTCGCCGGTATCAAGGACGGACATAAAGTTGTCCCGAAAGAATCAGCCAAGACAAACAAGCTTGGCTGCATGCCAGGAGCGGCATCACAAGGCGTCACCAACATCGTGCCGATTCCGCCGGCCAATTCAAATCGAGACGCTGCTGAGGCAACACCGTTCATGCCAAAAATCACGAAGTTAGAAATGCTGACCGCGTTGGGCGCTTTGGCAACTGAAACGGTCATCGGAGCTCCCATCTCAACGTCAACGCGGTGATGATATCGCCCGCCCAAACTCCCATTCACCGTAAGAACAGCAAACGGCCCGCCGGCTCCTTGGCCCACATTTCCCTGTGCCAGTGAGCCATAGACGCCGCGGCCAAAGCTGTACCCTTTCACTTGGCCTGAGTAAACTCCGTTGTGCGCTGCTCCAATTGCCCCGAAGTAAAACTCTCCTGGTTTGTCAGCGCCAAAGCCGCGACTCTTGGCAATGCTCTTGCCGACATTCT
This sequence comes from Planctomycetota bacterium, assembly GCA_047639315.1. Lineage (GTDB taxonomy): Bacteria > Planctomycetota > DRQF01 > S139-23. The sequence goes on along the minus strand of JBLINQ010000017.1, from coordinate 16,373 downwards.
CCAGGGGCGACGTGCCCTTGAATTCAGCTATGGTCATGGCGGTTTGAGCATCGATGATCTCAACCCGCCCGCTCGCAAGAGAACCCCAGTTCGGCGAGCCTACAGCAAAGTCAGAACCGCCTTTCGCGTCAACGTTGCCGAGGTCAACGATCATCTCACCAAACCTCTCGCCAACCTCTGCGCCGGGGAACGCATCGATGAGCTCACCAGACGCGGAGCTGTAGATCCCCACTAATCCAGCGTCGATTCCCGGTCCCTCATCTCGTCCCGGCGCACCCACGACAATCTCAGCCAAACGGTCACCATCCAAGTCGCGAGTCGAAGCCAATGCCGTGCCAAAGAGGTCGCCGGGCGCCTCTCCCTTGACGACTTTAAGAGTGTTGAAAGTGGCACTCGAGAGAATCCGCACTTCGCCAGTGCCACCAAAGAAATTGGACATCGGCGGTTGGTTACCCCCGGGGCCACCAACGGCGAGATCGCGGCGACCATCACCATTCATGTCACTGATTTTCGCCAAGGACGAACCAAAGTTCTCAGCGGCTTGGATGCCGTTAGCTGATGACAGCGGAAAACCATTCTTGCCATCAAAAGAAGCAACACGACCAGCGTCATTTGTCGGCACGTCGCGCCCAGGCGCCCCGACCACAAGATCGAGGGTCGAGTCGCCACTCAATTCCATGGCGATCAAGCTCGCTCCAAATCGATCGCCAGGGGCAATCCCAGACACGGAATAGAGGACAGAAGCGTTGGCTCCAGAAAAGACAACGACACGTCCTGGCGCAAGAGGATCAGAGAATCCAGGGGCACCGACAGCTAAATCAGGGACGCCATCATTGTTAACATCACCAATCTCCGCCATGGTGAATCCAAAGTCCTCGTTCGCGAAGCCCGTGAGTGACGCCTTCAGCTTGCCGCTGGAACCATCCATCACGTCGACCCGCCCATTCCCAGTTGCGATCGCCAACTCAGGAGCCCCATCCCGATTAAGATCGCCGACCTCAACGATAGCCACACCGAAGCGTTCAATCGGCGCAGTCCCACGATAATCATGAAGCAGGATCTGAGCTTCCAGGGTAATGACACTGGCTAAACTAAAAACACAACTCATGATGACTTGGTGAATTGACATGGCAAGGCTCCAGGGAATGGAGATGGGCGATGAATTTGCGCATGTGGATGCGGACAAACTCATGCCCTCAAAAAAACAGCGGTGTTACTGAGGAATCACGAACTGGTCGAAGCATCTGTTTCCGGCATTATCACTAATGCCCACGGCAGCGACGATATTCAGTCCGAATCCCGCAACCGGGAACTTCGTGCGAAACACAATCCTCGTCGCATCAATAGAGACGACGTCGTAAATCATGTTTAATTGTGTCGATGAGAAATCCTGCAGGTTGAGTGATGCCCGGAAGCTCAAGCCGTCGAGGTCCATCACACCATCTGGGTCGGAGAATGAAAGTACGAGGAAACCAAGAGAATCGACGACGAAACCACAATCAGGACCGGAAGGTGAAGTGTTGGCAATCGTGTTGATTGCGGCGATAGCATCGATGTCGGCACTACTGGCAGAGTCCCAGATCAAATTGCCATTGCTGTCCATGTCGACACCGCCTTCGATGTCAACAACACGGACGAAGTTGATGTTGTCGATGTCAACGAGACCACCTACGACATCCGGATGGCTACGAATGTCATCCAAATCAAAAGAGTCGCCTCCGGAGTAAACTGGATCTAGCGGATCAATTGTGTTGGTCAGTGGATTCGCCATCACTGGCAAACCGCCGACAAGGTTGATCGAGCTGCCGTAGGCAAAAGTCGTGAACCCACCAAACGGACCCTGAGGCCCCTGGTAGATGCTCGGAAAGCGCACAAAGTTAAAGCCATCGGTGGAAACTTCCACATAGGCCAATTCGGTGAAAACGAAATTCGCAGGAAACTCAAAACCGTTTTCAAAAACAGTGAAGTCGACACCAGGACCATTAACGATCACTGTGTTGAAGCCAACGGTAACATCGCCACCGGCCCCCAGGGTCAGGACATCTAGTGAGCCGTTGCTGATGCCGCCTCCCGTTGGTGCCCCCAAGATGTTGGCCGGTGTGAACACACCACTTCCCGAACCTTGGTTGAATTGCACAACCGTGGACGCATATTGACCGTTGGATTTTTGTGCAAGTGCGGCAAAAATGATGAGAGCAAACGCTAAAGCGCTGCTGAGCTGCTTGAAGTTAAACATCGATTCCATTCCCCATGCAGTTCGGTCACGCGCCGGGACTGCATGAATTGATCTTCGCCGCCAAGAACAGGATCATGGAAAAGAGCATTATGAGCCGAAACTCAAGCAACTAGATCCCACGTGTCTTTGACCCGAAGACATTCGTGAAACTTACTCGCGGCCAGGTATTCTGGCTCGTGGATCGTTCGCCGACTGCGCCTTCCCACCTCATAGAGGCAGTGGCTAAATGCAGACGTTGTCACCACTTACAGCGGCGGGACCGCGATGGATTTTCACCACACTTCCCTGTTCCGCGAGTGTAAATCAGAGAGATTCCTGAGCCTGATGCTCAATTGGATGTGTCAACTCTGAACTGGTGGCAATGTGCCCGGGCCGGGATAAAAGATCAAGAGGCACCATGAGGACAAACATGCGAACAGCCTCTGGGAGGTGATTGAAGACCCTTTGCATCGAAAAAATATAGCAAATTCGAGAATCACCCCAGCACTCAGCCCACTTCAAGCGTCAGAGCAGTGAAAGCTATGAACAAGAACACCGAAGCAACTGGAATCGAAGAGGACGACGCCCTGGTCATGCGGGCCCGCCTCGGCAATGTCGACGCCATCGACCAATGGCTTCGTCGCGATTTCCCGCTTGTCTTTCGAGTGTGCCTTGGGTTTTTGGGCAACTACGCCGATGCCGAAGACTTGGCACAAGAGTCGATGATCAAGCTTCTGGATCGCTTAGAGAAGTGGAGTCCAGAGAAGAGTTTTCGCTCGTGGAGAAACTCGGTCGTCGCCAACCTTTGTCGAGACCGGCTACGCCAACGTAAGAGGACGGCCTTCGAGATGATTGATCCAGATAATCTAAAACCAAAGATCGGGATCACTCAACCCCAGCAAAACGCGGAGTCTGCTGAACTCCAAAGCACTTTGATTCACGCTCTCCAATCTCTCTCGCCAAGAGAAAGAGAAGTCTTTGTTCTCAGAGATTTAGAAGGCGTCCCGACCGCAGAAGTCGCGACAACCTTAGCCGTGCAGGAAAGCAGCGTTCGTTCGCTCTTGACGTTGGCACGGCGGCGGCTACGAGACTTACTGTCGAAGCGACTCGATGTCGATGGAGGAAACATCGCATGAATAACGAGAACGATGATCTTCTGAACGATCTGCAATCGAGCTGGCGCACCATAAAGGCGCCACATTTTGACGACGCCGAAAATGACAGTCGTAACGAAGAAACGCAGAAAGTCGTCACCGTGTTACGACAAGCATGGAGTGAGATCGAGGCACCAACCTATACGCCGCAGGTCGCGCAGAAGTCACCATTCAGAGCCTGGCGACAAGTCGGCTCGGTCGCGGCAGCCGCAATCCTGGTAGCCATGACCATCTGGTCGTTCTCCAATAGCGGCGGTCAAAAAATAGACACCCCTATTCAATCCAAAGAGGTAGCAGAGATTCCGAAACAAGAAGCAAAAGTCGTAGATATGACTACGACAACAACGACCCCCCTTGAGCGAGGTGGACTCTTGGTCAAGAAAGGACGAGTGCGGCTCATTCTCGTCCAGCCCTTAGCGATGGATGAGCCCATAAATTTGGAGGACGAAAAATGAAATTAACACTAATAGCTTGCCTGGTCGGGGCCATCATCATGGCGCCGGGATTTGCCCAAACCCAAACCAATCCGAACAATTCAACCGCTGCAGGCACAGCCGCCTCCAAGAAAGAGGAACCGGCAATACCAGGGACTTTGATGAAATTGGAGTTTCTCAACATTGCCGATGGAGCTCGGCGTCAGGAAGTCTTGGGCATGCTCGACCGTCTCTATGGTCGTAACATCCGAGTCGCAGAAGGAAAATCGGTTCGCATCGTAAGCAACCTCCAGATGTTTGGCGATTCGATTGTGCTCTACGACATCGATTCGATGATCGGCAAAATCAAGGACACGTTCGCCAAGCTGAATCAGACTCGGGTGCCGAAAGTGATAGTAAACGAAGAGCTCGTCGTGAGAGAGTATAAGCCACGGTTTATCAGTACCAGCGACGCTTATTCTGCTCTCGCGCCATTCGCCCGCGACATCGATGTCGAGCCGCGTAAGAACAGTCGTTTGCGAGCAAGCGTGAACAGTCGGCAAAGAAAACGCAACGTCACGATCTTGAATGAACGCGGGCTCATCATCATGCGCGACACAGCCTCACACTTAGACAAGATGCTGGCCGTTCTGAAGAGCATTGATCAGCCCAAGACTCAGTTCATGGTGTCTTGCATGCTCATCCAAGGCAGTAAATCTGCAGACGACGACAAGATCGAAGGGGAACGCCTCAAGAAGATCTTACCATCCGAATTGCGTGATATTTCACCGTACAAGAATTTCCAGATGGTCTCATCTGGTGTCATCCGTGTGGCTGCCGGCAACGGTAAGCGTGTCACTCTGTCGATGAGTGGTAGCGGTCAAGTTACCGCCAACCTCATGTTCATCCCGACAAGCTTCGACCCGAAATCAGGCACATTGGGATTGGGTGAAGTCAGTGTCGACTTTCGCAAGACTGCCCCTAATGGCACACGGACACAGCAGGCATTCGAGACAACGACGACCATTCAAATGAATGACTACGTCGTGATTGGAGCCTTCGGAGACAATCCTGTGTTTGCCGTCCTTCACTTGATTCCGGTCAAGTAAGTTCGATCGATTGCCAACTAAAGAGACAGCCGAGTGATTGATTGCCCACAAGGGTCATCGTCACTCGGCTGTCTTTTTTTGAGTCTTCAGATTGGCGAAGCGAGCACTCAGTCTCGCAATGCCCGCTCCAGCATCGGGGCAGCGATGATCACCAAGTCGAACTCAGTGACGAGGCCAATAAGGCGGCCGTCTTCCACAACCGGCAAGCATGCAACTTTGTGTTCGCGCATTAGTCGAATGACCTCCAGAGTTGTGACCTCTGGGCCAATCGTCACGAGATCGGTGTGCATAATGTCTTTGACTGGGACAGGTTCACCTGTGTCAGTTGACCAACTATTGGCAACGAGCCTCAACAGAGTCCGGTGTGAGACAATGCCGACTAAGCGGTTATCATCGTCTTCAACTGGCACATGACGAACATGGCGCCAATCCATAAGACAGGCGACGAGATCGACAGCCTCATTCTCGTTGACGGTAAAAAGCTCTGTTGACATGTACTGTTCAACACGCTTGTAATGCTGCTTCCAGCCCCCAGCCTCGGCAATCGTCGCCAAGCTCCACTTATGCACTGGGACGTTCTCTTCTTGCCGATTCCGCATGCCCGCGGTGACAGCAGAAAGACACTCGGTCTTGGAACCGGTATTCTTCATCGAAGCGAGTGAACTCAAGATCCACTGCGATCCAGTCAGCCCAGTCGACACCCTGGATTCGATAATGCCAAGAAACTTGTCAATGTCTTTGGTGGCAACGTTTCGCTCTGCGAGCCCTGAACGGGCAACCGGTAGTAACTCCTCCAGAATCAGCTTTTGCGCTGAAGGCTGGGCGCCGTCAAGCCAATTGAAGTGAGCTCCCAAACCATGACGCGCTGCGTCTGTTAGGTTGCCACGGGCGTCGTCAAAGCCGACCCTGGTTGGCAAGTCTTTGAATGCCTTACGACCACCGATCATCAAACCCAGCCAAAATGCCATGTTGGCAACTTGATCAACAACCGTTGGACCTGCAGGCAAAATTCGATTTTCGATGCGAAGATGGGCCTTGTTGCCTACGGCTCCATAGCAAGGTCGATTCCAACGATAAACCGTGCCGTTATGAAGCCTAAGTGCATCTAATTGCGGTGCTCGTCCTGCGGCGATCGCCTCAAATGGATTTTCTTTGATCGGCATACCCATAAGGACGCGGAATCGAGCGATGTCCTCGCGAAGAATTTCCAAGACGTCTTTTTTGACCCAATCGTTGCCGAAGCTGACACGCGGACTGGTTTCGCGTTGGTGCCTCGACGCCTTGCGCGTGTCCATTGATTGCTGGAACAAGGCCAAGCGTGTTTCACGCCACAACCTCTGCCCAAAGAGGACAGGAGAATTCGTGCCCGCTGCCAAGACAGGGGCGGCCACGAGTTGGGCAATGTTGTAGGACTCTGCGAATGTGTCAGGCGCGACTTGAATGTGGGCTTGAAACGAAGTGTTGCACGATTCAATCATGACCGAGTCATGACTGAGAGCGAGTTCATCTGTTCCCTTGATTCGAAATTCGAATGCTCCACCGCGAAGGTGCTTCAGAGCCTCATTAAAAGCTCGATACCGCGGCGAGTCAGACATGTTCTCCATGCTGAGATCTGTCACCGTCAACGTCGGTAAAATTCCAGTGAGAAGTGCCGTCGCGCCGCATTCTTCTGCTGCGGCACGAATACGATCTGTTCCCTTCAGGAGGAAGTCCTCAAGATCGGTTAGGCAAGTGTCAACGAATTCGAAGGGCGGTGCATTCAATTCGATGTTGAACTTTGCCAACTCAGGGGTGACATCAACGTCTTTGAGGAGCGGCATCATCTGTTCGCAGACTGGAGCCGGACGATTTGCCTCATCTAAAAGAAAGAACTCCTGCTCAGCACCAATTCGAATGATGTCTGATTCAATCGCTCCAGCCTTGATCATCTCATCTAAGGCTTTTAGGTCGCGCAGGACGTATCGAACAAAGGCCCGCAAGTCTTCCGCCTTACTCGAGTCGTTAACGTTTTGTTCACCCATAGTTCAATCTCTCAAAATGACTTCCCTCGCATCATACTTCGGATGAGGCAAAAAGGTGAATAGGAGAATGCTGGGAAGGACGAAATTGGGGAATTCAACGCTCAATTCTGTTCGTTAAGCGGAGTATGCTGTGCTCTATGGCGAGTTCACCTCAACTGCCTGCGGTCATTAGAAAGCAAAGTAGATGAAAGAGCGATCATCTAACGGCGCGTAAGCCAAGAGAATAAGTAGAACGATGGCATAGAAGAATGGTCGCCAAAGCCAAGGATCCAGGAATTTGGCCAATCGCTGTCGAAGCGAAAGAGAGCTCATCACATGATAAAGCACCGCGGCTCCCACAACGTAGTAGAACCTCACCGGCGAGAACCAAAGATTACGACCATCAGCCCCGTCTAAGACTCGCGTGAGTATCTCGCTTAGATTTCCAAGACTCGTAGCTCGGAAGATTGTGAACGAAATCACAATCGCAATCCAGCAATAGGTTAAGCCAAGAACTCGAAGTGCAAGCCCACGATTGACACCGGACATCGGTTCTTTTCGCCTCAAGCGCTCAAGCAAGAGCAGTGCCCCGTTCCAGGCCCCGAAGGCAATGAAAGTCCAATTGGCACCATGCCATAGCCCGGTCAAGAGGAAGGTCAGAACGAGGTTGCGCCCGGTCATGATCTTGCCACCTCGGTTTCCACCCAGAGGAATATAGAGATAGTCTCGAAACCACGAAGACAATGAGATGTGCCAGCGCCGCCAAAAATCTGTCATCGAAGTGGCGAGGTAGGGCAAGCGGAAGTTGGTTGGCAGCTTGTAGCCCAGCATCTTGGCAAGACCGATCGCCATGTCCGAATAACCTGAAAAATCAAAGTAGATCTGAAATGTGAAGGACAGAGCACCGGCGGCGCAAACTAATCCAGAAAAGGACTGGGGATCGGCGAATATCGGATCGACGATGCGGGCCGCGATATCGGCGATCATCACTTTCTTAAAGAGGCCAACGAGAAAGCGCTCAAGACCTTCGAAGAAATCGTCAGCTCGTCGAGTTTTCGTTTCCGCCAATTGCGGCAGAAATTCCGATGCCCGCACAATCGGACCAGCAACCAGCTGAGGAAAGAACGCCACGAACAAAGAGAAGTCCAACAGCGACTTCGAGGGCTCCAGGCGACCACGATAGATGTCGATGGAGTAGCTCAGTGTTTGGAAGGTGTAGAAGGAAATACCAACGGGAAGGACGATCTCAAGAGTGCCCGGATTGACCTGAAACCCGGCGGCAGACATCAACGACGCACACGAGTCGACAAAGAAATTGAAGTACTTGAAGAATCCAAGAATTCCCAAATTGACAGACAAGCTGACCCACATCCAGATTCGCTTGGCTCGCTTCGAATCGGCTCGGAAGATCTTCTCGCCGGCAACAAAGTCGATGACCGTTGAAGCTAAGATCAAGCCAAGGAAACGCCAATCCCAGCAGGCGTAGAAATAGTAGCTCACGACCAACAAGAACGATTTGCGAGGCACCCCAGGCCGCAGCAAGCGATGGACGAGTAGAACGCCAATGAAGAAGACTACAAATGGGAGCGTAGGAAAGAGAATTTCAAATCTCCATGAAGAAAGATCGAGGTTCAATTCTCAACGGCGCAGCTCTTAGCACTTCACTTAACTCCTAATTTCTTGTCGACATACCACCGTGCGACTGCGGTCGCTACTTTATGGTGGCCCTGTGGGGAAAGATGACGCGCGTCAATGAGAAGATCTGCTCCAGGGTTCACGTCGAGATCGACACGGTACTTAGGATCAGCCGTTAGATCGGCTCGCGGGTAGCGCCTTAGCCCAACACGGGCGACCCTCTGAAAAGCACCTAAGATCTGATTTTGAATGGCATCATTGGCAAGAACAAGATCACCCCATTGGGCCGGAAAGAAAACGATGTGAAGACCGATCTTCCGCTTCGCCAGTTTGTCTTCGAGACGACAGAATTCCTCGCCAAGCTTGGTGACCGATTGCTTGAGCTTGGCGAGATCGATGTCTTTTTCTTGTTTCACCACATCAAATCTTCGATATCGCAGCATCGACTTGGCCCAAATTCGGTGGCCGAGCGCACTTTGTGTTCGCGCGTCATCAACAAGGGAATCACGGAATGCTCGATCCTTCTGGAGAACAAAACCGTTCTTCATTTCTAATTCGGGCAAATCAGCGAAGGCGTAATGAAGTGGTAATGGGGCCACCTGCCATGGATGAAAATTAACGAAATCCCAAGGACTGGCCTCACTCCCGAGGCCAAACATGTATAGCCCGGATGAAGGCACAGCAATCAGAATTCGGCCCACGTCTATTTGTTCGGCAAGCTGTTCGGCACGTCGAAACATGTGTGGAAGCGTGTAACCGACCTGGGCCGCGTTCATAACATGAACCGCTTTGCCTTTATTCTTCAGCATACCTTGCAGGAGCATCGGCCAGGTCTCTTCCGCTGCGACACCCATGCCCCAAGTGTTGGAAGCTCCAAGGATGACGATTTTTTCGTGTGGTTCCTCGGGCACACTTGGCACGACTGCGGGAACGCGAAAACCGTGCTCATTCGTAAATAAGGGAGTCCACGGGCTTAAGTTGACGCAGGTGGCAGTGCGGAGATTGGGCTTGGTTAGGAGAATGCCATCTTGCCCAAGATAATAGGCAGCTGATGACAAACCTTGTCCGGGTGTCCAATTTCCAGCTGGGAGGATCAATCGAGTGAATATTTCAAGGACCATGAATGCCAGAACGATCCCAACAAGCACTTTCATAGAACGAACCGCAAGCATGCCTGCTTGCGGTTCGGTTGAATTGGCTTCACTCTCTGGGCTGCTCATGACAGCAGTCTAACGTATAAGGCCCCTAATTAGGAACTAGATGCGCCATCAAACTTGCCATCTGTCACTTCGAGGAACCGTTGTTCGAGACTTGCACCTTCAACGATCTTGCGAGGAACAACACCACCAGAAAGAAGCGTCTCCAGCACTGACTTCATAGCGGCTTCCTTGTTGTCTCCATCACTGAAGGTGAAATGAACGTTGATGCTGGTCGAGTCTTCGGCTGCGTCAGTCTCGAGTTTGCTGACAACCGGCAGACTATGAATCGCAGTGGCAACGGCCTCTGGCAGGTCGCCAAAGACAGAAATACGGGAGAGGTTATCAGACTGGGTGATGTCAGCCATTTTGGCATCGAATCGCACTTTTCCGCCATTCAGGATGACAACCGAATCGCAGAGATCTTGAATCTCTTGGAGGTTGTGACTTGATAGCAGAACCGTCTTCTCCCCCTTCATACTGCGTACGAGTTCACGAATCGTCCGCGCATTATCTGGGTCAAGTCCCGCAGTCGGTTCATCAAGGATAATGACCTCGGGGTTGCCTAAGAACGCTTGCGCCAAGGCCACACGCTTCGACATACCATGACTCAAGCTTTGGGCATTCATGTGCGCCACGTCTTGCAAGCCAACTTTCTCAAGTTCTTCCATGGCGTTGCGTTCGGCATCCTGCTTGGAATACCCGCCGAGCCGCCCAAACATCGTCAACTGGTCAATGACCTGTATGCCTGTTTGGAAATCTGCATCTTGGGGCAAGATTGAGAATTTACCTCGAAGCGCAGAGACGTTGCGGATATCAATCCCCAGCACCTCAGCATGCCCTGAGGTAGCCTGCAAGAAACCAGAAGCAATGGAAAACAACGTGGTTTTGCCCGCGCCATTGGGCCCGAGCAAACCAAAGAGCGAGCCTTGCTGAACATCAAAGCTCACATCATCCAAGGCAGCAAAGCCGCCAAATTGTTTGGTCAAATTCTTGACTGAGAGGGCCAGTGTCATATCAGAGGTCCCGCTTTCTGAAGGTCATAAGACCAACAAGGAGGAACAATACGGTGAAGCCAAGCATCACACCGTAACCCATCATTCGGTCGCCCATGTCGTTTGAGAACATGTTGAACTTCCAACCCCAGGGCATCAACTTAGGTAACCAATCGAGTCCGAATTTGCTGAAAATCGCCTTGACGATTTGCAGAAACAACGATGGTCCAAGGGCCGCCAAGTAAGTCATCGCCATGGCCGAGAAAGCCGATTTCATGCAACACGAAATCCAAGCGGCCAAGGCCACATAGGGAAGAGCGTACAGAGCGTAGGAAACAATCCCCTGCATGCCCCATAGCGCCAGATCAGAGAACGAGTAAATTGAAATCTTGAAGTATAGATAACCCGTCACCACCGATATCAAAATCACGAACGAAAGCGTGACGAACAAGAATGCGCTGATGAATCGGCCAAGGAAAATATTGGATCGTTCGACGCGAGGCAGTATGAACCGCAAGCCTCGTGATCCAATGTCCCCGGCTGTCTGGTTGAAAGCAGCCGCACACGCCCCAAACGGCACAATGTAGAGCATCATCAAGAGCGCCAAACTCAGCATGGCCGGTTTTTCTTTGATCAGATAAGAGGTGATTTCACCACCATCATCATCTCCGTCCTCAACAAGCCCCTCTACGATACCCGTGATGATCGAACTTTCCGAGATCATCTTGATCCGTTCGGATTGGGAAAGTTCACTCGCCCCCATGGGCGTCGCGAGTTTTTCGATCTGCGTGATCGCCGCAACCGGAATCATCAGGCCGATCACCAAGACGAGGAATAGCGAGACGACGCCCCCGCCGCTTCGGAATGCAAAACGCATCCACGTCGACCCGATAATCTGCAGGTCACTCACTCGGAGCCCGGTGAAGATTCCGTCTGCCTTCGTGGTTTTTCCCTGTGTTGTCATCGTATCAGATCATCCGTGAAGACCGTGTTGACTAAAATCGCGGCCAACAATGGCCAAACCACAAGGGCAACGCTAAAGAGACCAAATTGCTCCGGCGCCACCTGGACAACGGCAATAGACCTGGCCAAAGAGGCAAGAAAGAGAATCGAAGAAAGATGACGGCCCAAGAATTTTCGGCACCCAAGTAGACCAACACCGCTCGTCAAGAGGAGTAAGCACAAAGCGCCGTTCAACCCTTCGACAAGGTAGAAACCGCTGGCTGTCGGATAGCTCTCTTCGACTCCGACACCAGCTGTTACGAACTGGTAGATCGCACCCAACAAAGACAGCAGGCCGATCACAAAGCCAAGTATGTTGATAATGGCAAGGACCGTGACTCCACCCGGTCGCTGGCTACGTTCCGCACTCATGGGCACCATTTCTCCTGTAAGTTACGCCCCATCTTCGCCAAATTGGGCAATGATTTTGGGAAAACGGAACTTAGCTTTGTTCTGCCGTCCCGTCGAGGGCATAGAATTGCTGTTCCCCTCGGATTTCGGAGAGAAGAATGATTCGGATCGGCCGAGGCCCTCGGGCCACGACATCTCTTTTATTGTACGACCTCGGCGAATTGCTCATCGACGGACGAGTTCCGGATCTGCGTGCACCAATCATAGTCCTGGTGCCGTCCCGTGCCCTCAAGAGGCAGTTGACGAGGCTATTTCTGGAACGATTTGGCGGCGCACTCCTGGGTCTCGAAATACAGACACCATACAGCTTGGCCAATGCCATTCTCGCCTCCGATTCAAGCGAATCGGAAGCAGATCCCGGGTTCTCGTCCATCCTCATCCGCCGGGAAGCGGCAAACCTTCACGAGCTCAACCGACTCCTGGCCAAATTCAATGACGGCCACGGTCTTTGCAGCGGTTCTGTCAGCGACCTCTTGAGTGCCGGGTTAGACGAAGAAACAGCCGATCTTTGTCGTTCTGAGATTCAGAAAATCGACGACGAACCGCTCAAACAACGAGGCCTGGAGCTCATCGATCTCAGCCTAAAAACGCGTCAACAACTGATAGCCATGTCGCTGAGCCGAACGTCTTTTGTCTTCGAACGAGCGTCTACCGCCCTCTCTGCCCCAGACCTGCCCCACGTTCACTTTTCTAAAATCTTGGTCTTCGGTTTCAGCGACGCGCCAGGCCGCACGACAGAATTCTTGCGGGACTTACTCGGCCGATTCGATGGACACTACTACTTAGATCTTCCACCAGAAATCACCGATTCCCAAGCCGAGTCAAAGGGCGCGGTCTTCGCCAGAGAATTCGCTCAGGGGTTGGGGTTCACCAAGGACGAGGTTGATAGCCAGGAAACCAAGCGACTTCTGCCGGCCCAATGGCAAGGTTTTTCTGCGGTAGGCACCGAGGCAGAGATCAGAGAGGTTGCTGGGCGTGTCGCAGCTTTGGTTGACGACGGTTGTGACCCGTGCAAGATTGGCATTGTCGTGCGGGACATGCACACGTTCTTGCCGGCGATTCGAGTTCAATTCGAGGCCTTTGCTATCCCTTTCCGTGGCGGCGCTCTGCCTCGGGGCTTCCATCCGATGTCTTCAACTTGTGGCGCTCTCCAAGGACTAATCTTAGGCGACAGAGCTTTCAGCCTTGATCAATTGATGGAGTTGATCGCTGCCGGCACAGGCGTATTCAAGTCTTCTCATTCGATCTCAAGAATTGGACTTCGCCTTCGTGGGCTCAACCTCAAAACGGTTGGCGACCTTGATGAATGGCGCAAAATCCACCCACACGACACCCATGAAACGAGTCGTCTTGATTTCACTTCAGAGATCGAGAACGAAGGCGACGGTTGGACGGCCAAGCAACTGCACCTTAGCAACGATGTTTTTCGACAATTCCTAACGCTCGTCGACACGATAAGGGAATGGTCAGAGCGACAATCGGAACAACAAAGTGTTGGCCAATGGACCAGTGCTCTTCAGATCTTACTTGGTGAGACTTTGGGTTGGCAGGAGAGGCAAGATTCAGCCGAGTTGCTCAAAGGACTTTCTGAGTTTCGTGCCAGCTTTGATTCCATTGACGCGCCCGTATCGCGGACAGAATTCCAGAAAATCTTTAACACGAACATGGGAGCGTTCTTGGAAGTTGGGGCCGGCAACTCAGGCAATGGCGTGGAAGTCTTGACTCTTGAGAAGGCTCGCAGCCTGACATTCAACGCGCTCTTTGTGGTCGGCGTCACGCGAGGAACATATCCGCGACTGGGGAATGAAGATCCCCTGCTTACCGACAAAATCCGCATGCCACTTGGCAAAGTTCTCAATCGACTCGGCCGCCACAAGCAACGCCCTGACGAGGAAAGTTACTTATTCGCCCAACTCCTGGAATCTGCTGACGAGATCACTTTGTCTTGGCAAAGAGCTGATGACGACGGCAAGACTTGCGCGCGCTCACCATTTATCGATCGCTTAGAACTGGAAGAAGGCCGTTTTCCAGTTGAACACGTGCCTCGCGATCTGAACGAAGCGATTGAGCGTGATGTCGAGTTGAAACGGGCAATCCTTCCAGTCGATGCCGCGCTATGGAGCGGCGCCCATGGCAGTCGAGAAAGTCAGACCGCCGCGAAGTCAGCCATGCTTCGATTCGATCGTCCGGATGAAATGACCACCAAGAGTAGCAATAAGATCGCGCAGGCCTGGACCGATGTCATCATGGAGATCGATCCAAACTTGAGTGATCAAGAAGAACGCCAGCGATTGCAACTCATCAGCCCCTGGTTCGGCTTCTTGGGGCAAGATTCGCGGCGCAAACGAACCTACGTCACAACTTTGGAGAAGACTGCTGGCTGCCCTTGGCAAGCCTTCGTCAGTAAGTTGCTGGGTTTGGAACAGACACCAGATCCATGGGCCGAGTTACCAGAATTGGACGCCCTGCTCATTGGCAATACTGTCCATAGAGCGCTCGAGACCCTCGTTGAAGTTGAAGCCAAAAATACCGAGCCACCAACAGCTGATGCGATCAACGAAGCAGCGTTGATCGCATCGAAGGGACAACTCGGCGATCTCCACACGCGGCTGCCCGGGCTTGCCTCCATCTTGGCGACCATCGCCCGCCCATTCATTCAGCGTGCATTCGCCCTCGATTGGCGCGAGGATCACAGCCCTGAAGTTGTTGGCGTTGAAACGACAGACTCAGTCACCGTAAAACTCGAAAACGGCGGCAATCAAGTGATCTACTACAAGGCTGATCGGGTCGACAAAGCCGAGAACGGTAAATCAATCACCGACTACAAGACCGGCAGCCCACTCAGCAAAGCGGTCAAAGTAGAGACCCGTCTTGGGCACACCCTAAAAGCGATCAACGCAGGAACCCTTCTTCAAGGCGCTGCGTATGCTGTCGGGACCAAGGGGACCGGACGCTACGTCTACTTGAAGCCTGAGACCTCAGATGATGCCGCCATCGCCGAACTCTCTTTCACCGAAGACCTTGAAAAACGCTTTCGAGCTGTGGCGGGGCGACTCATGGACGCCTGGCATCAGGGTCTCTTCCCTCCTCGCCTTGAAGCAAAGGATGGCACGCCAAACACAGCTTGCGACTATTGTGATTTGAAGGCCGCTTGCCTTCATGGCGATAGCGGATCGCGACGGAGACTAGCTGAGCTCGCGGGCAACAACGACGCTAATACTTCCGTGCTTCTGAAAGACCTTTGGTCTTTGGCCTCCTACGTCGATCGCAAGCTGGAGTCCGAGGCATGAACAAGAACGACGCTCAACTTAGACAAGAAGATGAGGCTGCTCGCAAGCTCGCCCGCAGCGAATTTCGTGCTCCAGTTATCTTGGAAGCCGGTGCCGGAACCGGAAAGACAGCAACGTTGGTTGCCCGCGTTCTCGTGTGGGCCTTGGGCCAAGGCTGGATGTCCAAGAGCGATGACTTGGTTGATCCCGATCAAGAACGCATCGCTGCAGCTGTCTTAGATGGCATCGTCGCGATCACCTTTACCGAGAAAGCCTCGGTCGAGATGGGCCAACGATTGGCAGAAGCCACGCGGCAGATCATCAAAAAGGAGCCAGTCATCGGCATCGACTCCGACGATCTCCCAAGCCCCGCTATCGCTGAATCACGAGCTAAGTCTGTCTTGGCACAATTGGATCGCATCCACATTGAGACTATCCACGCTTTTTGCCGCCGCACATTGGCCGAGAATTCTCTTGCCGCCGGGCTTCATCCTGAGTTTGAACTCGACGCCGATGGCACCCTTGTCGCCACAACAATTCGCGATGTTGTCAGCGAATGGATGAGTGAGTCATTGAATGGAGAAACCAGCGACGATGTCACTCAGCTGATGACCCAAAGGTTAGGCCCCAGCGCCTTGGAGGCCGCCACTCAGCTCATTGTCTCAGAAGGCGTTCCGGCTCCAGTTCTTGCCTGCGATCCCTACCCAGAGGCGCGTTGCCAAGAAGTTGCCCAATCGATGGTCACAGCCATACGCGACGTGGTCGACTTGGCCCTCCCCTGTTTCGCTGAAAGCAAGAAAAAGCTGGTACTGAAGAGCCGAGATTGCCTTCAGAGCCTTGCTGACATTGGATCTTCGATTGAAGAAGCGAAGAACGTCGAAGATCTTTGCTTGGCTCTCGAGTCGCTCGATCTGAAAGGCGAGCACAAGAAAATCGACGAGTGGGCGAAGAAAGGTCCAAACAAGACCGACTCC
>JBLINQ010000016.1:0-50634 GCA_047639315.1 Planctomycetota bacterium | reverse complement strand
ACCCAGCTGTCGTAGCGGCTGCGCATGAACGTCGGATGCCAATCAATCTTCGCACCCTGAGCCAAGAGAGCCTCTTTGTGCTCCAACACCTTGGTGAACCACTGGCGGGTTGGCACAAACTCGAGAGGGCGGTCCCCCTTCTCGTAGAATTTCACCGGATGCGAAATCGCTTCTGGTTCACCCACGAGGGCTGCACCTTCGCCAAGAGGCCCGCTTCCGTCTTCGGCCAGCATCTCGGCGATCTTCTTCTTCGCTTGCTTGGCGTAGAGACCGTTGATTTCGGCGTAGGCCTTGTTCGCTGCTTCTGGGTTTGCGGAATTGAAGTGGCCTTTGCCAAACTCCACGTCCACAAGCCGACCGTTCAAGCCAATGATTTGCTTCACTGGCATTCTTGATTTCTTCCACCAATCGACGTCGTTGGAGTCACCGAATGTACACACCATCAGGATGCCGGTTCCCTTTTCTGGGTCGGCATGCTCTGCGGCCAGGATCGGCACTTCAGCATTGAAGAGTGGCGTGACGGCAGTCTTGCCAAACAACGACTTGAAACGCTCGTCATCAGGGTGAGCCACCACAGCAATACATGCTGGCAAGAGCTCAGGCCTTGTGGTCGAGATCGAGAATTCGCCACCTTCCTTAATGCCGAAGCGAACTTCATGCATCATGCCAGGACGTTCTTTATCTTCGACCTCAGCTTGAGCCACGGCAGTCTTGAAGTCGATGTCCCACATCGTTGGCGCTTCGGTGCTGTACACCCGGTCTTTTTTGACCAGCTCCAAGAACGATGCTTGAGAGGTGCGGCGACTTGCCTCGTCGATGGTCGCGTATTGCTGTGACCAATCGATGGAGAGCCCCATGCGACGCCACAACTCTTCGAAGACAAGTTCGTCTTCGGCGGTGATGATCGAACAGGCTTCGATGAAGTTTTGCCGTGAGACTTCTTCGATTGGATCTTTCTTGCCTTTGTCTCGGCGAGGTTTCCAATCTGGATCGTAAGGCAGCTTCGGCTCGCAGCGGATGCCGAAGATGTTCTGCACCCGGCGTTCTGTTGGCAGACCGTTATCGTCCCAGCCCATGGGGTAGAAGATGTTCATCCCCTTCATGCGCTGGTAGCGGACGATCAGGTCTTGGTGGGTGTAGCTGAATACGTGACCAATGTGCAAAGAGCCAGAAATGGTGGGTGGTGGAGTATCGACAACGAAGGTCTCGTCCCGGGATTTTGAAGAATCCCAGTCATAGAGGCCCAATTCCTGCCACGATTCACGCCATTTCGCTTCCGCGTCGGCGTGCTTATATTTCTTGGGGATTTCAGTCACATCCCGCTCCTTTCAGATCCAAGTCCTTTTCCCAGCTAAGGATGGCGCAATTCGCCGGCCTGGGAATTCAAGGCCGCATGTTAGCAGTCTAAAGCCTCTGACTCCACGGTCGCCTTTTGCCGTCAGATCAGTAGGATTCTCGCCATGAACCGACCTGAAAACGGAAAAAAGAAGACCAAGCGCGACCAACTCCTCGACGAGATGGTCGAATTGCAGCTTCGTTTAGAGGACTTGGCCAGGGGGCTCTTCTTGAGCCGCCCCTATTCCCGTGATGTTGTGCGCTCTTTGCCGGCGTTCGAGATGAAAGTCAATTTAGGTTTCCGCGGTCGAAATGAGGGCCAGCGGGAAGAAATGCACCATGTTTTGAAGGCTTTGGAGACTCATATTGATGATTCCATAGCCAGCAATGCCGCCTTTCGTCCGGGCGTCGTCTATAGCTTCTTTAGCGAGAGCGCCGATCCTGAGGTTGGCTCGCCGAAGACTCCGCGAGACGTTTTCGCTGGTTACAGCGAAACCGGCGTTCCCAAGTTCTTGAGCATGCTCGACTTCGGCATCGAAAAGAAACATCCCGGCGTCGAACACTTGGCCCAAGAGAATGGGCAGGTCGTGGCGATCAAGTCGGGGAGAGAAGAACTCGTAGCCGCCCGACTGCCCGATTTCGAAAGGCGTAATCGCGCCTACGACATTCGGGGTCAGGTGGTCCTTGGGCATTTTCATCAGATGACCGATAACGGCAGCGAGCGCTTTGCTGTGACCGTCCAGTTGGTGCGATCTTCTACTCGAAGCCGAATGGTGCGCTTGGGACTCAATGTTATTGGCCTTTTGCCCAATGGCGAACCAGCTTTGAAGCTTATTCTTGAGCGCCCGGATCATCCTCTCAGTTCCTTGATGTTTCACACCGACAGGGCCTTGTCGCAGATTAACCAGGAGCTGAAGAAGCTGCCGGCAACCAAACGATTAGCTTATGCCGCCGATTGCGCCGATCGTCTCCTGTCGGAAATGACTTTGGGTCAGGAACGACACGTCAGGCGAGAAAATTGGCGTACAGGGCATGCCAAAGAGCGGG
This sequence comes from Planctomycetota bacterium, assembly GCA_047639315.1. Lineage (GTDB taxonomy): Bacteria > Planctomycetota > DRQF01 > S139-23. The sequence goes on along the minus strand of JBLINQ010000016.1, from coordinate 48,252 downwards.
CCGAAAAAGGCAATCGTCCTACAGGCTGTGCTCGCGCCGACTTAGGACGAGCTCGGCATGAGCAGGTCCTTTTGGATTTGTCCGAGAAGACTTTTGTCATTCTGGGCCCTAAAGGCAGAATCCACGTTTTTAACGACGCAGGCAAACATGTCACCTCCCTTCAGTTGGAGAAACGGGCAATTGAACAGCGGATGTTAAAAAAGCGTTGGCACGTGCTCAGCGCCGAGGATGCCCAAGGAGTCCTCGATTTGACCAAAAGCGCCTTTCGAGCCGCCAGCAAGGCCAAGCCAGCGGATTGAAACGGAACCTCGGTTCTGTTCCAATGCCCCGCTGATCATTCGGAGGATGCATCTTGAGTAGGAAACCAGTGGTTCTTGTGACAGGAGCCTACGGTGAGGTCGGTCATGGCCTTATCCACGCCTTGAATAAGGCAAATGAGTTCGACGTCTTGGCCCTCGATTTGAGGGAGCCAGACCCAGGAATTCGTGAGCTTTGCTTGGCAACCATCGTCGGCGACGTCTTAGACCAACAACTTTTGGACCGACTTGTCAGTGAATACGAAATCCACGCGATTTTTCACTTGGCCGCTTTGCTTTCGACTCGTTCAGAATTCACGCCGGAGACGGCGCATGCTGTGAATGTTCAGGGCACGCTCAATCTCTTGAAGCTCGCCGTCGAACAATCGCGTTCCCATGGCGAACGTGTGAAGTTCCTGTTTCCCAGCTCGATCGCCATCTATGGTCTTCCTGATCTGGCGACTAAGACTGAGGTCGGACGCGTGTCGGAAAACCAATGGAACTTGCCGACGACCATGTATGGTTGCAACAAGCTCTATTGCGAACAGCTCGGCCGCTACTACTCCGATCACTATCGTCAACTCGCTGCCGAGGCCGAAGCCGGTGGCGTCGACTTTCGTGCCATCCGCTTCCCCGGGCTCATTTCAGCTTTCACGGTCCCAAGTGGCGGTACCAGCGACTACGTTCCCGAGATGATTCACGCCGCGGCCAAGGGCGAGCCTTACGCCTGCTTCGTTCGCGAAGACGCACGAATTACATTCATGGCTATGCCTGATGCCATCAAAGCTTTGCTCGACCTCATGGCAGCAGATGCAGAAAAGCTCACGGGCCGGGTCTACAACATCGGGGCATTCAGTCCGAGTGCTGGTGAGTTCGCCACTTTGGTCCAGAAGCATTTCCCCGACGCCAAGATCACCTTTGAGCCTGATCTCAAGCGTCAAGCTATCGTCGATAGTTGGCCGGAAGATGTTTACGATTTCCGGGCTCGAGAAGACTGGGGCTTTGCTCCGGAATTCGACCTCGACCGAAGCATGACCGAATACCTCATTCCGAATATCAAGAAACGCTACGCCTAAAACTTGGCCGGAGAGCGATCGATGTACAACGACACCAAAGCACGCCTTCAACACGAATTGAAGGAAATCGAAGAAGCTGGATTGCTCAAAGAAGAGCGCATCATCTCCAGTGCTCAAAGTTCGGAGATTAAGGTTCGCGGCGAGAACGTTTTAAACTTCTGCGCCAATAACTACCTCGGCTTGTCAAACGATCCAGATCTCATCGCCGCCGCCCAAAAGGGCCTCGACCGTTGGGGTTTTGGTCTTTCAAGTGTGCGCTTTATCTGCGGGACTCAAGAGATTCACAAAGAGCTCGAAGGAGCCATCTCCAAGTTCTTGGGCATGGAAGACACGATTCTCTATACCTCGTGTTTTGATGCCAACGGCGGTCTCTTTGAGACCATCATGACCAAAGAAGATGCCATCATCTCTGATGCTCTTAACCACGCTTCGATCATCGACGGCATTCGCTTGTGCAAAGCAGAGCGTCATCGTTATGCCAGTGGCAACATGGAAGAGTTGGAAGAGAAACTGAAGGCAACGCAGGGTGCGCGCACCCGCATGATCGCTACAGATGGCACCTTCTCGATGGATGGCAGCATCGCCAAGCTCGATCAAATCTGTGACCTGGCTGACAAGTACAACGCCTTGGTCATGGTTGATGACAGTCACTCGACTGGCTTCTTTGGGCCAACAGGGCGAGGTGTTCCTGAGCACCATGGCGTGATGGACCGCGTGGACATCATCACTTCGACCTTGGGCAAAGCTCTTGGTGGGGCCAGTGGTGGCTTCACTTCAGCCAAGGCTGAAATCGTCGCCATGCTGCGCCAGCGCTCACGTCCTTACTTGTTCTCCAACACCGTGGCTCCAGCCATTGTTTGCGCTTCGATCGCCTGTCTCGAAAAACTGACCGAGACAACTGAGCTTCGTGATCGCCTTGAAGCCAACACCAAGTGGTTCCGCGAATCGATGACGGCTTCTGGCTTTGCCATCAAGCCGGGGATTCACCCGATCGTGCCGATCATGTTGGGTGATGCGCGTTTGGCGCAGGGTATGGCTTCTGACATGCTCGAAGAGGGCATCTACGTCATCGGCTTCTCCTTCCCAGTTGTGCCGCGCGGTGAAGCGCGCATCCGGGTGCAGATCTCAGCCGGTCATTCACAAGATCAACTTGAGCGTGCCGTCGCTGCCTTCGTCAAGGTTGGCAAGAAGCATGGCGTGATCTCTTAGAGAAGACCAACAGATTGCAAGACAATGGGCGGAGGAGTGAATCCTTCGCCCTATCTTTTTGCCTGTTCAGTCCTGCGGTGTTCGCAGCCAAGCATCAACGGCTTGCCACTGCTCCAGTTCCATTTTGTGCCCGGCGTCTGGGAAGGCGCGGAAATCGACGGGCCATCCACGCTTCGTCAAATCGTCGGCCGATTCTCTGGCGCGCTCGATCGGAAGGGCCTCGTCTTTGGCACCGTGGATCACAAGAACCGGAATGGGCTCGGGGCCTTCATCGGCCAAGATTTCGGTTTTCATGCGCGAGCAGCAGCTCACCAAGCGATCGAAGCGCCCGGGATTGTCAAACGTCAAAATCGCTGCCAAGTAACCGCCCTGGGAATAGCCCAGAAGCTGAACAGGAATGTTGTCGTCACCGAGCTCTGATTTCGCGCGTTCGATTTGCGCCATGAGCCACGCGCCGCTGAGCCTTGCCGACTCCAAGAAGGAAACTTGATCGCCGGTGTAAAGATACCAGGCGCGGCCAATCTTGCGACGACCTCGCGAGACCGTCTTCTCGAAGGGCAGGGGCCCATCAGGAATGAGGATGGCTCGGTCCGCCGCAACCAGAGGCTGGACGGCTCGGGTCATCAGTTCAGCGTTTTGTCCCATGCCATGCAAAGCCACGAGGAGGGTCTTGGCTGGACACTCGCCTTCAGGGCGCACGAGACGACAGGCCGTCGGCAGGCTGAAATCGCTGGTCCAGTTGTCTTGGTTCTTCATGTTCATTAATAGCGGGACGTTTGATGGGCCGCAAGTTTTACGGCTTCGTGATCAGCATAGCTGGTCGAATACCAATACTGTCTTTCTTGGTGGCTGGTTGCCGGGCATTACGAAACGTCGCTCGGCTGCCCTTGGCGTTGTTACCGAAACCGCCAGCTCGATAGACGCGCTGTGGCGATGATTCAGGAGTGCCTCGAAATCCTCGGCTGATGGGTTCTCTCTCATAACCATCGTCGCCATTTTCGCACCATTCCCAGACGTTTCCGGTCATGTCGTTGAATCCGAAAGCGTGTGCCTGCCACCTACTACATCGCGATGCAGGGGACACCTTCGAACTCATCGAATTCATGCATGGCACAAAGACGGGGGTGACTCAGTTTACTTGCTGTTTCGGCCTCGCGAACAAAGCGCAATCTCGTCTTGGCATTGGTCACTTGAAGATGGTTCAGGATCTTGAGGGCAACTTCCTGCTGGAGTTTCTCATCTCTTGCTAAGTAGACGAACCCTTGCCCACCTTTTCCTAACTCGCGCAAGATTGTGTAGTGGGCGATCTGCTGCCCGCTCATTCCCTTGGCGAGAAAAGAAGTCACAGCGGAATCTTGGTCTTTGTCGCCCTGACTTTTGTCTTCGAGATTGTAGTCGTTGGATTGTCCCGAATTCGCGTTGGTCACGAACCATCTCCATGTTGAAAATCACGTTCGTCTTGGGGTCAAGAAATCGGGCTATTTCTTGGCCTGAATCGGTCGCTTGTGTTCGGAGATTAAGCGCTGCGGCCGGCAAAGGTCCAGTACGGGGTCGGGGCCGATTGAGGTGAAAATGGGGACAAAGCCACAAGCCATGGCATTTTCCCACTGGACCCATTCTTCGGCCACAGCGGAGAACGACGACAGGAATCAGGAGAATGACAGAGAAGAATGCTGATTTCGCACCACTTTCACGTCAAAAACCTTTGTCGATGGATGGCTCCAAATGGCCAAGAACCCGAGGAATTCGGGTATCTGGCACAGTTCGACCCTCGCGAGCCGTTGTCGCCGCCCCCCAGACGGGATATTCTCAGACCAAGTCGTAACCGAGAAAAGACCCTCATGTATCAACTTTCCGAACTTCTACCGGGCGGCCGCATCATTCAGCTTGAAGATGCCACGAAGCCTGGTGCCCTGCAGTCTCTTCTTGATTCTCTGACGCTGACGAAGGCGATCAAGGAGCGTGTGGCCGTTGAGGAAGCCATCTTGAGCCGCGAGGTTCTGATGAGCACGGGTGTAGGCTATGGCATTGCTATCCCACATGCACGACTCGGCACCGTCGAAAACTTTGCCATTGCTTTGGGAATCTCGCAGGCCGGCATCGACTACGGTAGCGTCATTGACGACAAGCCGGTCAAGTTGATCTGCATGATCGTCGGGCCGAATGGTCAGCACGACGACTACCTCAAAATTCTGGCTATGTTGATGCGCTTCTTGAAGAGCGAGCGCGGTAAAATCCTCTCGGCCTACACTTTGGGCGAAGTTCATGGGTTTACTCAGACCTACAACACCTCGGTCGGCGGCCCGAAACACAAGAATCCCAACGAAGCACAAGAAGGCCGGTCATAGGACGAACTCTTGAGCAACGTTGGTCTAATCTAAGTCGAACCGAACAAAAACGAAGAGACGATAGACATGCTTCACGAACTCGAAACAAGAATCTTAAAGCTCCGCGGTGGCCTATCTATTCTCAAGGACTCTCTTTGACTTCGTAGGCAAAAGCGCACGTAGCGAAGTCTTAGAAGCGCAAATGTCCGAAGCTGGCTTCTGGGACAATCCAGACGCCGCCCAAGGTGTCATTCGAGAATTGAAGACGACCAAGCGTGTGGCCGATGGACTTGGTTCCTTGGCCTCCGAAGTCGAAGATCTCTACGAGCTCGCCGAGATGGTCGATGGCGACGAAGAGCAAGAAGCTCAAGTTCTCCTCGAAGTCGAAAGCCTTGAAGCGCGTTACGAGTCTTTCGAATTGGAAGCGCTGTTTGTTGGCGCCCATGATCAACGTCCTGCGCTGCTGACGATCCAAGCTGGCAATGGCGGTACCGATGCCAATGACTTCGCCGACATGCTGTTCCGTATGTACAAGCGTTGGGCCGATGCCGAAAATCTCGATTGCGAAGTTGTCGACATCACGCCAAACGACGAAGCCGGCATCAAGATGGCTCAGCTTAAGATTAAGGGTGAATACGCCTACGGCCGACTCAAAGCCGAAATGGGTGTCCATCGTTTGATTCGCATCTCACCGTTCAACTCGGCTGGCAAACGTCAAACATCTTTCGTCGGCATCGATGTGATTCCAGAGCTGGATGAAGCTGGCGGCATTGAGATCCTCGACAAAGACCTCCGCATCGACACCTATCGTGCCGGTGGCAAGGGTGGTCAGCACGTCAACACCTCTGACTCGGCTGTGCGCATTACGCATTTGCCCACCGGGGTTGTTGTTCAATGCCAGAACCAACGCTCACAGCACAAGAATCGCGCTGCCGCGATGATTGTTTTGAAGGGTCGCCTTGCTCGCCTCCAAGAAATGGAGCGTGAGAAGGAAGTTGCGACAGCCTACGACGCCAAGGGTGAAATCGCTTTCGGTAGTCAGATTCGCACTTACACGCTGCAGCCTTATACGTTGGTCAAAGACCATCGGACTAATACTGAGGTCGGGAACGTCGCAGCTGTTCTCGACGGTCGCCTCAATGATTTCATCGAAGCATGGCTTCGAAGCCAAGCGAAGAAAAGGGAAGTCAAATGACTGAAACTCCACAAGTCATTCGCCGTGCGCTCATCAGCGTGTTCAAAAAAGACGGCATCGTAGAGTTGGCCCAAACATTGGCCAAGGGTGGCGTCGAGATTCTGTCTACGGGCGGCACCGCTCGCCTTCTGCGTGAGCAGGGCGTTGACGTCGTCGATGTCAGCGACGTCACGGAATTCCCCGAGATGATGGATGGCCGGGTGAAAACTCTGCACCCACGCATCCACGGCGGACTCTTGATGCGTCGCGACATCGAGAGCCATCAGAAAGCCGCTGACGACAATGGCATTCGTCCCATCGACTTGGTTGTCGTCAACCTCTATCCATTCACCGAAGTGATCTCGAAGCCTGACTTCGACGATGCCGAAGCCATCGAGATGATCGACATTGGTGGCCCAACCATGATTCGCAGCGCTGCCAAGAATCATGCTTTTGTCACTGTCCTCACTCAAACCGCTGACTACGCTGACTTCATTGAAACCTTCGGAAACCAAGACGGTGCCACCACCATGGATCAGCGCCGTCGCTGGGCGAAGAAGGCTTTCCAAGTCACATCGTCTTACGATGCAGCCATTCAAGATTACATGGGCGGCGAGTTCTTGCCTGAGAAGCTCACTGTTTCCTACGAGAAGAAGCAGGGCCTTCGCTACGGCGAAAACCCTCACCAAGAAGCTGCCGTTTACTCTGGTACCAAACCTGATGACGGCTGTGTCGCCTTTGCTGAGCAATTGAACGGCAAGGAGCTTTCCTTCAATAACTATCTTGATGCCGATGCCGCATTCGAGTGTGTGAAGAGCTTGCCTGACGTTGCTTGTACGGTCATTAAGCATAAGAACCCTTGCGGTGCAGCCAGCCATAGCTCGAGCCAAGAGGAAGCTTTCCAACTAGCACATGCTGGTGACCCTATGTCAGCTTACGGCGGCATTGTTGCTTTCAACGAACCACTCAACGAAGAGACCGCTCGCCTCGTCGCTACCAAGGACAAGTTCTTCGAAGTGATCATCGCCCCTGAGTTCTTGGGCGACAGCCTCGAAATTCTGCAGAAGGGCGCCCGGTGGGGCAAGAACGTTCGCATCCTCCGCACCGGAGACATCGGCGAGCGCCGCCTCGATGGTGAACGCGAACTTCGCTGGATCCGCGGTGGCATGTTGGTGCAGACTCCTGACCGTTCCATCGCTCCTGAGATGCAACCAGTCACTAACCGTCAACCTACCGATCAAGAAGCCAAAGACCTTCTCTTCGCTTGGTCCCTTTGCCGTCACGTCACCAGTAACGCCATTGTCTTCGCCCGCGACCAACGCCTCATCGGTACTGGCGCCGGCCAAATGAGCCGCATCGATTCGGTCCAGCTCGCTGGCAAGAAGGGTGGGGAACTCTGCAAGGGTGCCGTCATGGCCTCTGACGCTTTCTTCCCATTCGCCGATGGCATCATGTCAGGTCAAGAATTTGGCATCACCGCCGTAATCCAACCCGGCGGTTCGATCCGCGACAAGGATGTCATCGCTGCCTGTGACGAAAAAGACTTGGCCATGGTCCTCACCGGCCGCCGCCACTTCCGCCACTAAGCCGCACATACGGTACCAGGTCTATTAGTCCTACTCGGCTCCACGCAACGTGTGGGGCCGTTTTCGTTCCGATGCGCAACATCACCTTTGATGAACATCGGGAGTCAACATACGGCGTCAGGTTAATGGTGGAATGAATTGCGCCGTTGTTGTGGGTTCGGGCGTCGCATGCCTGCTTTCCACCCTGAGCCCGGCGGCACCCTAGGATGCGCCGACCGCACAGGATGCTATTTTTTCGATGCCGGTACCTTGGGCGGGATGGGGATGATCTTCTTGTTCTTTTCGAATCGTTCGATGGCGAATTCCAAGAGTCGTACTTCACTCTCTATCTGCGGCTTAATCATCTTGATGAATCGGTCTTGAACGGTGCCGGTGAACGAGCCACCACCCTCGAAACCATTCATTTGTCCTTGACGCTTTTGCAACTTGGCCATCAATGAGACGTGGCGAGACGAGTACTTAATCTTACTTTTGAGCTTCCTCGATTTGGCGACGGCAACGGGGCCGGATTCACGCATGAACTCAAGAAGTTCACTGCGAGCTTTTTTTAGTTCCTTCAACCGTGTCTTGATGTCTTCGTACTTAGCGTCACGAATCTTCTTGCCGCCGATCCGTGCAAAGGGAACGACTCGTTTACTTTTGCAGATTGTGCACTTGAATTGCCCTTTGCCGCCGCAGCCAGCGCAAGAGGCCGGAGAGCCAGATGAGAATGTACCAGAGACGATCAGCCGGCCACTGCCGTCACAGACATGACAACTGATCTTGCCGTCACTGCAGCATAGGCATGGCGCTTCTTCTGAGCGTCTTAGTTCGCGCTTTTTGCCAGCACAGTGCCGACACTTCCTGGGGTGGACTTTTTTCTTTTTGATTTCAACTTTGACTGAACAAGGTTTCCCTTCTTCTTTCTTCCATTCCCACAATCCGGTCTCGCCTTTGGTGAATAATTCGTTGAAGGCCGGCTCCGTGAGTTCTGGTCCATAGAGCAACGAGGAGTCGCCTTTCAACCCACGAAGTTGCCGCAGCAAGTCCTCAACATCGACTGGCCCTTGGGCGGATGTTGAGGGTGCAGAAGCAAAGAGAATAAAAAGCGTGAGGGGGATTACTCGAATCGCTGATATAGACTTGGAATGGTTCCTTTCTGGCCTTCACGCAATGGTAGACGGACCGAATAGTAGAGTTAATGTAGCTGCTCGTACAAGTCACGAATCATATTGATGGCCGAAACGTCGAGTCTATACATACGGTATCAGGTCTAATCCCTTCGCTCGGCCCCGCACAAAAGTGCGGGGCCGTTCTCATTTCGATGCGTTACTTCATCTTTGATGGTCCCATCTGTTTTATCGGCAGTCGAATTTCTGCAGTCATAAATGAAGCCACTGCTACTTCGACCGAGGGGAATAGACCTGGTACCGTACCTGAGGGGAATAGACCTGGTACCGTACCTGTAAATGAAGCCACTGCTACTTCGACCGAGGGGAATAGACCTGGTACCGTACCTGACCTGGTACCGTACCTGCTGCTACTTCGACCGAGGGGAATAGACCTGGTACCGTACCTGACCTGGTACCGTACCTGCTGCTACTTCGACTGAGGGGAATAGACCTGGTACCGTACCTGACCTGGTACCGTACCTGCTGCTACTTCGACTGAGGGGAATAGACCTGGTACCGTACCTGCTGGTTTGTCCGTGTTCTGAGAAGCGGTTGCTGGACCAAGTATTCCGTCGATTTAGGGGCCTTTACTTCTGACCGAGTTTCTTTAGTTTTCCGTGGATCAACCGACAGCGACGAGGGTTTCAGTCATGATTTTGCGGTCGATGACCTTCGCGTAGCCAGCCGCCTTCTCGGTGAACTGGGCCAAGGCCCAACGCCGATGGCGAGGCTCGATGTCAACGATTGCTGGAACATCAATGGTGAGCACGCAACCGATCTCAGCGTGACGACTGGACCTTATTATACGTGTGCTCGTCCTGGTGGTGGCTTGAACATCACATGCATAGGTGGTGGACCTGGCTTCCAGGCTGTGGCCCTGTGGATTGGTCCACTCAACGTCAATGTGGCGAACTTCGGTGCAAATGGTCAAATGGATACGGGTACGCCGGACACAACCGGTGATGGCATCCCAGAGAGTATCTTTGTCATTGGCGACGGCACCAATCCGACGCCGACACTCTTGGATTTCTTCTTCTTCACGGATGCTGCGGGCATCATGGATATCAAGTTGCAAATCAACCCGTCATTTCCTCCTGGCGTCTTAGGAACTTTGCAAGCAGTGATGGGCAACGGTCCAGCAGGAATCTTCCTGACCAATGCTGTCGTGTTGGAGATCATTCCTTAGAGCACCTAATTCAAACTAAGCCTTATGAGCCCCCATGTTTCGGCATGGGGGCTTTTTTAGGCAGCCTAAGTTCGCTCATGAATACGGGCTCGACTTGTTCAGGACGATGTTCGGTGACCCACGAGGTACCAGGTAGGGATCTGGCCCTTGCCTTTCACTTCCACGAGTCCTCGTTCGATGAATTCGAATTCATCTTTGAGCCTTTGGTAAGTGTTCTCGTTGACCTGGATTTTTCCCGGTTCACCGTGGGACTCCATTCGGCTGGCCGTGTTGACGGTGTCGCCCCAAAGGTCGTAGGCGAATTTCTTGCGGCCAATGACGCCGGCGACGGCGCTCCCGCTCGCAATGCCGATTCTGAGTTGCAGAGACTCTCCACCTGGCGCGCTGAAAGCATCAATGATTGGGAGAATCTCAAGCGCCATCTTGGCAATCGCCTGGGCGTGGTCGTCTCGGAGTGTGGGGATGCCACCAGCGACCATGTAAGCGTCGCCAATCGTCTTGATCTTTTCTAAGCCGAGCTTTTCGACGACTTTGTCAAACTCCGAGAAAATCCGGTCCATGAGGGCGACTAAGTCCCGGGGTTCCATGGACTGGGAGAGTGGAGTGAAGCCGACCAAGTCAGCAAACATCACCGTTACTTCGTCGAACCCATCGGCGATCGATGCTGAACTTTCCTTCAGTCTCTGAGCTACGGCTTCGGGCAAGATGTTGAGCAAAAGGCGGTCGGCCTTTTCCTTCTGAGCCACGACGGCTGCTTCGGCTTGATCGTTGGCATTTCGTTGTGCGAACGCCAAGGCAAGCACAAGTGTCAAAGCACCGAAGGAAACCGCCAACTCGACCACTACACGAATGGCTGGCCGGTTGATCTCGACGATCGGTGTGAGGTAGTGGCACATCAAGAATGACAAGCCAAAGGCGACAAAGGTTGATGTCAAGATCAGTGCTCGGCGCGATCTCTCATGCTCCGGGAACATGGCGACAAAGCCTGCAATGATGGCGATAAAGAAAAGATGGCTTGGCGCGTTCGCGCCATAGAGAAGGACCAGTCCTAAGGTGAATAAGATTGCCCAAATACCAAAAACGAGTCGCGCGCTTGCCTGGTGCCCGCGATGATTCATTACCAAGGGTGCAACGAATCCGAATGACGCCAGAAAACGGAGGGTGATGATCGTGGCCTCTCGGAGCCCGATGTTGCCAAGGTCGGCAATGATCGGAAGTTCGAGCGCGAAGAAGAACAAGGTAGTGACGAGCGCCAAGATGGATGCTGCATTGGCGTAGCGGACATACTTCTTCGACGCCTCAGAACGGTCTTGTTCTGTGCCCAAGGAGATCAGCGAGTCTATTTTCTGGAAAGTTCCTTGCACCGGTGCCCCTCTCCCGAGCCTATGATTCGATCGTCAGAAACTATCATAAATTGATGGCGACTGATAAGGCTCGAGAGCGACACTCTTGGTGACTATGGTATTGCGAGAAGATCAGTTCGTCGGAATGAGTCTCTTAATGAACTGCGCATATTCGGGGATACTCGCGGTATCGACGGCAAGGTTACGATTTTCGATTGGCTCTAGCGTGCTCAAATGAGCGCAGCTGAATTGACCGTTTGATTGGATCCGAACTTTGAGAACACGATCGATAAGAGTCAGGACCCATGTCGGTGGTGGCGTGGTACAGAAGACGACCTGGAAGCTCATGTCTGGTTTTCTTGTGACGACCCCTCGGTAGCCGCTCACTACGCCTTGGAAGATGATGTATTTGCCGTCTTTGGACCATCCGCGTGCCGGGGTGAAACACCCGCGGCTTGAGATCATGTGAGGAATGTTGCGGTAATACCCGAAGCCTCGTGGCAGACATACCGGGAACACTTGTGAGCCTTGGTTGTTGTGCACTTCCCAATCATCGACGCCGCCTCCGGCAGAGAGCCCTTTAACCAGGATGTAGCGGCCTTGGGGTGAGTAAGCTAGATCCATCAGTTGGCGGCCACCTTCTCCTGATAGAACCTTCGGGCGGATTCTTTGGATGATCTCGCCGCTCTTGTTGGAAATGTAGATCCCGTTGCGCCCGAGCTTGGCTGTTTCGCCAGTCAATTCGCAATGAGTTTGGATGTCTTCACCTACCCCTGGTTCATTGGCTTGTAGATGAAGGTCTGGCTCGACTTTGGCGAACCGTTCTGTTGCATCCGAAATTCCAAACGTCTGGCGAGTGATGGAGTCAGTGGAAGAGTTCATTGGCGGCAAGGTGTAGGAGACGACTTGCCCGTTGGCAAAGCTCCACAGGGTTCCGCCTTCCGGTCGACCGTATTCGGAATTGAATTCGTAGGTAATCGAGTCGACCCATTCCGCTGTCGGCAGAATATTGTTGTGAATCAAGAGGTCGCCTTCTGCCGTGTCGATTATATCGAGGTGAGGGAACTCTCGATTGTCAGCCTGCGAAACAACATGAAGGCGGTCAACCGACCAAATCAGACGAACCACATCTGTGCCTTCCGGGCGTGAGAAAGTCAACTCGCCGACGAGCTCAAGAGTTGTGGTGTCATACCAGCATGCGTTGACCAGTCCATCGTCATATCCAATGCCATCTGAGCCCCCAGTCAGCTGGCCAACCACAGCGACGATTTTCTTGTCAGGGTGGACAGCAAAGAGGCCGAAAGTCGTGATCTCCTCATTCTTCGTCTTCAAGACGACCTTCGCGTGACTCGCCGGCCCTTCGATTTCTTCTCTGGTGATCTTGAGTGGGCCGACTTGAGTTTCAGCTTCACCGAAATCTTCCTCCGGTTCAGGGCTCGTGTCCGGCTGCCATTGACCGTTCCAGTAGCGCATGCGCGTAGACTCTTTGGACGTCGCTTCTTGGATATAGCTGACACTCAACGTTCCATCATCAAGGATCCGATAGCGTCGCGATTCTTCGCCTTCGGTTCTCGGAAGTGGTTTGATCTCGCCCATACCTGTGGGAACAAGCCAACGGCGATAGTGGAGCTCATATAGAAGGCGTTCTCGTGCGGAGGTGTTCTCTGGCCAGATTCTCAGGCTCCGAACCAAAGAAGCCAAGCCTTCTTCAATCAGACCCTTGTTCATCAATCGCGTGCCATTTTCAAATAGGCCACGGGAGTTCTCGATCTCGTTTTTCTTCAATGCTTGCTTGGCATCTTGCTCTGCTGATTCCGCCTTCGTTTGAGCCGTCTCGGCAAGATTTCGTTCGCTGAGGGCCCAGGTGGCCAGGCCAAGAAAGACCAAGACTAAGAAACCCAATGTTAGACCAAGGGCGGCCATTCGTTTTTGTTTACGGCCTTGTTCACGCTGCCGCAAATCGTCGAACCTACAGCCCAAGATGCAAGCCAGTATGCGCAGCTTGGCAAGGTTCTTGAGTTCCCGCTGAGACTCGTGCCTGGATGGTCGGACGTCGGCTGCCAGGGGCTCGACGGCTTCGATGTGTTCGATGCGCGTGCCGTCTTGTTGCACCAACTCGCTTCGAATCTCACACAGAGACGGTAGGAAAGAATCGACCGGCTCTCCTTCGATCAGAAGGGCAATGATCTTGTCATGACGACCGAGGTCGCGAAACTTCTGAACCTCCGCGTCACACCAGATCGACTCCTTGATGCGGGGCGAACAAACAACAACCAGGAACCGTGAGGTTTCGAGAGCTTCCTCGATGGAGTGACTCAGATTTGGGGAAGCAGGCAGTTCCTCTTCATCGCGAAAAACCCTGCCAACGCGGCTCGGGTATCCTTGGGCGACCAAAGTTTTTGGGATTCGGTAGGTTTCCAGAGCTCGATGCAGCCACTTGGCATACTGACGATCGGTTTCGACATGGCGATAACTTATAAATGCATCGAATCGGTATGTTCGGTTGCTTTCGTCATCGGCGCGACTTTCGGACATTAGATCATTTGCTCTCAAGGACAGAAGAATACGGTGTTAGGCACATGGTGGTAGCCCAATTGCCGTGTGGTCCGTCGGCTACCATCATGTGCCTGACACCGTACTATGACACCGAACTACGATCAATCGCCCCTTGCACCATCTTCTATCGTAGACTCTAATTGATGCTGGTTGCTCACATGTGAGTTTTGAGTTTCCTTTTGCCGTAATGACTTTGACCGAGGGCATGTCATGAGTGACAGTCAATCCGATTCTGACGGGACTACTGAATTCAGCGACGACCCAGCTGGGGCGATTTTTGCTGAGAATCCACGGAGTCTTCCGGACTACACCTTGATAGGAGAGCTCGGGCGAGGGGGAATGGGAGTTGTCTACAAGGCTCGGCAGATCTCACTCAACCGTATCGTTGCACTCAAGACGATTGTTCCTGGCCGACTTTCTGGGGGCACCGAGGTCGAAAGGTTTCGTCGGGAAGCGGAAGCTGCTGGCCGCCTTTCGCATCCAAACATAGTACCAGTCTTTGAGATTGGCGAGTCTTCTGGTGTTCACTATTTCACGATGGGACTGGTCGAAGGGCAGAGCCTCTCCCAAAAGATATCAACTCAGGGATTCGAAGAACGTCAAGCAGCTGAGATTATCCGAGACGTGGCGCAAGCCATTCAATATGCCCATGAGCAGGGGATCATCCATCGTGACCTCAAGCCGGCTAATATTCTGTTGGACTCGGATGGAACGCCGCGTGTGACCGACTTCGGGTTGGCGCGTCATGTGGGTTTGCTGGATGGGCCTACTGTCAGCGGCGATATGCTTGGCACACCAAGTTACATGCCTCCGGAGCAAGCACGCGGGGATATCCACGCTATTGGACCGGCGTCTGACGTTTGGAGTTTAGGGGCAACTCTCTACGCCATGTTGACTGGGCGACCACCGTTCTTAGGGCAATCGATTGTTGAGACGATTCGACAAGTGTTGGAAGATGACCCGTTGCCGCCACGCATTGTCGCTGGCGCGACGAGCCGTGATCTTGAGTTGATTATCTTGAAGTGCTTGCAGAAACCGGTGGATCTACGCTATGGCAGCATGAAAGATCTCGCTGCAGACTTAACTGCCTTCCTTGAAGGACAGTCGATCAGTGCTGCCTCTGCACGCATGACCGATCTTGTTGCCAAGTGGATGAGCGTCACGCCACAAGGGCACGTCATGGAGTATTGGGGCGGTCTTTGGATTGCCCACGGCGTCTTTTTGTTCTGCATGATCATGGCGGCTCAGGTGATGACATGGATGGATATTCGATCGCATCTGCCATATTTCATGGTACTCATAGTGAGCTTTGTGGTGTGGTCACCATTCTACATCATGATCCGAAAAAAGAAGGGCCCCATCACACTTGCTGAGCGTCAGCTTTCTCATCTATGGGGATCAAGTTTACTGACGATGTGCGGTGTCTTCGGCGCAGAGGTCATCGTCGGGCTCCCGGTTTTGACGTTGGCTCCCTTGTTCCTTGTCTCTGGAGCTGGAACGATGTTTGTGACCGCATCGATTCTCTCGGGGTCATTCTACGTACACACAGGTGTTCATTTAGTAGCTGCAATTTTGATGGTCATGTATCCGCCTATCGCCATGCTCATCGCCGCCGTTGCATCATCTGCTGGCTTCCTAATTCCGGGCTTTCAAGCGCTTAGAACCGTTAAGAGGAAGGCTGATTCTCTTGTGGTTCCAGGGAGCGTTTTTCTTAGCGCCTCTGAATTTGAAGACAGCGAAGACGATACAGGTGGTTAGTCAGTGGTCGCTCAAAGAATACGGTATCACCATCCTGTGAGAACGAATTAGATTACGCCTTCTAAATCGATTTCATCAGCTAAGATCAGATCGAGCCTCCTTGGGCCACATCGGCTGAGGGAGTCTTTTTTGTTGATAGTATTTTCAGCGCATCGTGCGCACTAATACGGTGTCAAGTTCTTGGTGGAGCACAATTTCCTGAGCGGTCCTCGGTTCACTGCGCTTCTATGTCGATATAGCATTCTCGCAACTTCCTCATGGCGAAGGCCACAGAAGATGCGCAGAAGCCCTCACCTACCATGCAACAAGAGGCATTTTACGCCGGGGCCGATACGAAAATAGTAGTCTGAATCGCTTGGGACTTGCGGTCAATCGAGGCCTCCAGAGAGTCGGGACCACAGACTGGAATCCAAGGCTATGCGCCGACGGCGAGATGGGCTTTCGGTTCATATAGTCAAGGACACGGCTTGAAGCCACACCTAACACCTTGGACAGTTCTTCATCATGCCGGCCCGCGCTTCACACATCGTGCGCCTTGCAATCCTTCTATTGAAAACATGGTGAATTGTTCCTGTTGAGTCTCTTCTATGGCGTCCCGGCATCTTGGCCTCCGATGACGAGGCGGAGATTACGCCATCGTGGACTTGGAAATGGTCTTGGATGTGGAGGGAACTCATTTGCCCTTCAACCATAACCTGACACCGTAGGTGATCCTGACACCCTATGTGTGAAGATTCTCAGGGTCTAAAGCAATAAAGCCGATTCCAAAGTGGGGAGCCTTTTCTTGGGTTTAAGGGCGCCATAAAAGATATCACAGAGAATCAGCCTCTGAGTCGGGAAGAGATTGAGCGGCGTCATCGATGATTTGTGATGCTTCCAGGGCGTGTTGTTGACTTGTCGCGGCTTGATCCGAATGCGCACGAATTCGCGTCGGAGGTTCGCAAGATCGCCGAAAGCGATCCACCCTTAACTGCGTGCGTTTTGGCAGCGGGCAATTCCGCAGCCTCTGCCCCCATCAGTGAAATCACCAGTGTTGAAAGTGCTCTTACTCGGCTGGGTGCTCTGAAGGTGGCAAGGATTGTCACCTCCTTGGCTGTCATGCGAGTCTTTGTTTCGGCGCCCTAGGGGCATCGGGATCCCTTGTGACACTCCCTTCAGGGTACGAATGCTGTAGGAGCTATTGCCCAATAATCGACTTGCGAGATTGAGCCTGGCACGGCCTACCTGCTGGGCTTACTTCATGACATCGGTCGGTTTGTAGTGTTTGAGCATGACCCATTCGAACTCAATGCAGTTGATGACAAGGACTGGGAAACACCAGAAGAACTCATCATGACGGAACTATAGATCTGTGGCTACGACCATGCTCAACTTGGGGCGACAGCTTGGGCGCACTGGGGACTTCCAGGGGGCATCGTGTCGGTGGTTGCTTCGCATCATGCCGCCAAAGACGATCGGCCGGAAGAACTTCGCGACACAATTGAGATAATCCAAATTGCCGACCGCGTCAGTTGCCTGCTTTTGCACAATCCAATTCACCCTGACCTTGACCAGGAGGCTCAGCTCGCGGTCTTGGAGCGCTCGACGGGAATCAGCTGTGATACAAAGACTCCGATTGCTCTGTCGGTACTGGCCCAGAAGCTAACGAAAATCCGGGCCGAGAGTTTGGAGCAAATCCGGATGCTTGGTTTAGACAAAGCGTCGATCATGACTCTTCGCTATGGTGACGCGGGAGCATCGCGTTCTTAGCCCATGATCGTTCGGGCAGCTTTTACACCACTCAGCCACGCTCCTTCGACTCGTCCGCCTTGGAAGGCATCTCCGGCTACATGAAGATGAATGCTCAGGTCTTGGATGTTCTTGGAAGCAAGCTCGTCCTTTGGTTGTGAATACTTCCAGAAGTGAGCATCTGTGTGAGTAACATCGGGCAACGTGGTTAATGTGAGCCTCTCGAGCTCCTTTATCAGCTGCCTACTCACTTGGATCTTGTCCAACGACTGATGCGTGCTCGTCCATTCTCGGCTGGCATGAAGAACCCAAGATTCAGCTTGTGACCGCCCCGGCTTGCTGTTGTTACGACAGACCCAAGATAAATGAGAATCATGGCAGAAGGCGCCGTCGAATGAGACGTCGAGTGGCTTTGCGAAGCCGCACAGGACTGCCCAGCATGGCTGCATCTCTACTTGTCTTAATACACTTGAGATTGGAGAAAGGTCGCCAACGAGATCGGCTGCCTGCTCTGCCGGGGTGGTGATGAGTAGGTCATCAAAGGGCCCCCATGACCGACCTTGTTCATCATGAAGGTGCCATTGGTTGTTTGTGCGTTCCAACTGAACTATGCGAGTCGAGGAAGAGATTTCTTGTCCCTCGCTCAAGTGCTTGGCGATCGCGTTCATCTGCGGAATACCGACCCAACGCGGCTCTTGGTTCTCGAGAAGGGTGGCGGAGTCGGGGCCGATCTTCATGATGCGGCCATACCACTGCGCTACTTTGTTCGACCTCACGCACTGTTCAATGAATCTCTTGAATTCCGGATCACGCCCGGTGAAGTACTGCGCACCATGATCGAAGGCGAATGGAGAAGGGCCTCTCGTCGCAGCTCTGCCACCCGGGATTCGCCCTTTGTCGAAAATGGCTACTTTGTGGTTTTCGTCGGTCAAGAGCTTGGCAGCTGCCAGACCGGCGACGCCGCCGCCAATGATCCCGATACTCTTTGATTCGTCTTGGTCGTGCATGTGAGCATGATATAGGGGTAGATCATTTGCAAAAGGCGCGTACAGAGATTCGTCCAACTAAGCCAAATTGGGCATCTACCGCCAAGTGGGCCCAGGGTGGGTTAGCGGCTATCATAACCTCGACGATTCCCTGGTCCTTGTTTCGCTTGCGATCCATGTCGGAATTCTGGGAGATGAACATGATGAGTTCTTCGGTGATCGCATCAAGTCCGCTGCCGGTGGGTAAAGCCTGCGGTTTCTTCGCCGACGAACTTGGTGTTGGGACGTCCCTTGAAAGCGACTGCGACGAGTTTACCGAAACTAACCGTGTAGCGACTGATCGATTCGATCAGTTCTTTACTGGTGCGAGCGCTTCAAATGCGGCATTGAACAAAGCTGATCTTCGGACTGGTTTGTTGAGCATGGCGTCCCAGGTTGGCGAGCCTTCTGGCCTCACAGGGCGTTCGGACCCAAGTGTATTGAGCATGATGATCGCTGGCACGTCTTGAGATGATTCCTCGTGCAATGTGCGCTCGACCGCGAAGCCGCTCACATCAGGCATCATTGTATCAAGTAAGAGCAAGCGAAACGGGCGGCTCTTAGAATTGGCTGCCTTGATCTGGGCAAGCGCCTCGGGCCCGCTCGAAACAGATTCGACTTGGCATCCCCAACTGCTCAGTAGTTCGTGAAGAACATGACGGTTCGTCGTGTTGTCGTCAGCGATCAAGACCCGGCAGTCGACGAACTCGGAGTGGGTTTCTATTGCCGGTGGAATATCTACTTCTTCCATCACGACACTGAAACGGAATGTGCTGCCTTCGCCGGCTTCGCTCTCGACTTCGAGGGAGCCATCCATAATTTCGGCAAGTTGAGTTGAGATGGTCAAGCCAAGGCCGCTTCCACCGTACTGGCGTGTTGTCGACCCATCAGCTTGGATGAAGCTCTTGAAGATGTCTTTTTGCCGATTTTTCGGAATGCCGATTCCGGTGTCTCGTACCGAGCACTCAAACGTAGTCTTCCCGTCGGACCGAGCGCGCGTTTTGACCTTCACTTCGACTTCACCTTGAGTTGTGAATTTGACGGCGTTGCTGCAGAGATTTACGATCACTTGCTTGAGACGGGTAGGGTCTCCGCACAACCATTCAGAGAAGTCGTTCGGTATGTTGCAGATCAATTCTATGCCTTTGTCGGAAGCTCGGCTTGCCATGAGGCCCACGGCATCTTCGACGCATGCAACAGCATCAAAGTCGACCGACTCCAGTTCAAGCATGCCTGCTTCGATCTTGGAGACATCAAGAAGGTCGTTGAGCAGATCTAACAGTTCAATGCTGCAAGATTGTGCCATTTCAAGGTATTCACGTTGTTCTTCAGTCAACTTAGTGCCGAGAGCCAAGTCGGTCATGCCGATGACGCCATTCATCGGTGTTCGCAACTCATGACTCACGTTAGCCAAGAAATCACTTTTCATGCGGTTGGCATCTTCAGCCATATGGAGTGACATCGTCAGATCTTCACGCTCGCGTTTTGCAACGTCCAGCAATTCGACCTCAAGGGCATCTCGTTCAATCGCAAGTGCGATCATACGTGCGGTGATTTCCAAGCCATGCATTTGGCCCTCTGTCGGTGCCGAGGGTTGGTCGCTGTAGAGAGCGAGGGCTCCTACAACTTCTCCTGTGGTGGCAGTCACTGGGAATGACCAACAAGCATGAATACCTGATAACTTCGCCATGTCTTGTAGGTCACGCCAAAGAGGGTCGGTCGCTACATTCTCGACGATCACGGGAAAATTCCAAAAAGTCGCGGCGCCACACGAACCGACGACTGGGCCGATACGCAACCCTTTGACTGCCTCTTTGTATTCCGCGGAGAGGCTGGGTCCGGCACTGCCAGTGACAAAATCCTGATTCTCATCAACTAAGAGAATAGAGCATCGTAGCCCCTGGTAATTTGCCTCAACGACACGAGCTAAGGCGTCAAGTGTCTCAAGGAGTTTGGATTCGTATTTCTTGGCGACTGACTCCAACCTAGAGCTTGCCGCAGGAGTGGGAACTGCTTCGAGGCCGAGAATCGCGGTGTTGTCTTTGTGGTCCCTGCGAACATTCCAGTCGACTTGGATCCATTCACCGTCCGCGGTCTTCATGCGCGCCGAAGCGTCGCCTCCCATGAAGATCGCCCGTTCGAGATCTTCGCGATCCTCAGAGTGAATCCAATCCATCAGAGGGCGAGCTTCTATGTCGCTCGCGTCATGGCCAAAATTCTCGGAGAATTGGGTATTGACCCGGAGGACCGGTTTTATTCCGTCGAGAATCAAGATCATCGGACGAAAGGCCTGAGCACCCAAGGCAACTTGGAAAGCACTCGAGGGCGAAGATTCAGTTGATTTCAATCTAGCTTTCATGAACGTTTCCGCACCATGTGCGAGATGCTCTCAGTTGTCGCGCTATTTGCGACCTTGCATCTGTCGCCCACAAGAGTGGTTTCTTGTCTAAGGGCTCAAGAAATTTACAACACGATCAAGTCGCCGGGCGCGTTTGAACCGAAGTTACGGTCTTTATTCATGCTCTGGTTACTTACTTCCGTACGTATCGACTTGAGGCTTCGAAAACCTTGAGCCATGAGCAGTCGTGGTACTTCATTCATTGCTGCATTAAAATTCACACCGAGCAACATTCCTAAGGAACGATCTCCAAAGTCACGGCATTGGCGAGTGAAGGGGCCGATTCAAAGGGCCCCAGGCTGGTTCGGAAATGTGCCCCGGTCTTCAATGTTCTGCTCTCCGTCTGGAGTTGCGCTGGCATTGAACGGAGCGGGTACACACACATTGGGCAGGCTCGCTGTTGATATTGGAACACATCGTTGATGGAAAAGCGGCCTCTTGAGTTGCCTCCCGGTTCCAGTTCGCCAGGAAACCGCTCGCCGATAATTCGATCGTCGATGGCAATGTGGTGCAAGTGAAGTCAGCCCGATCATTCAAGACTCGAACGGTCTTGCGGTGCTACACGTTCCTAATGCCGAGGAATAAATCGGTTCAGAATCGTCAAAACGGCGTCAGAGACGCAATTTTCGTTTCTGGCGCCGTTTGGGTTTTCATGCATATCGCTCAAGTTCATTTCCCTCCTGGTCGATAAAGATGCACGGAAAGACTCTGTGAATGGAGCGTGAAAGTTATGGACTGGGATAAAGTTCCAGATCTCGATTTGAACGAGATCACTGACGTTTGGATGCACATGAGCAGCCTTGGGCTGGTCTTGGTGTGCAGCCAATGTCAGCATAAGCACGAACAAATTCAGCAGACCTATAGTGGGTTGGCTTTTGGAATTGTGACGTGTCCGGCCTGCCAAGCGAAGTCGAAGATGACTCCTGAATTGTTTGAGGAGGTTCTTTCAACGTGGATCATTGACATGAACGTTGACGAAGCGTTGGCCGTGAATGCCGACGTCACAAAGCTCGTGGAGTCGTGGCATCAAACAGAACTGTGGAAGAGTCTGCTTGAGTACAAAGGAACGAACTTGGGCGAGCCCACTGAGAGAGAACTTGCTTGTTATGTCAATTCGGCATTTTGCAGTCGCAAGCCAGGGGAGGTGACCCGTGGCTGAACCGAGTATCCTCTTCATTGACGCTTCGGGGCATCATGTCGCCAAGATCGCTCAAGACTTATCCGAACGGGGCTTCAGCATTATTGCCAATGGTGGTTTCTCGGACTTGGTTCCGGGAGCGGAAAACTGGGATAGTTTTGTGCCAGCCAATGCTCTTCAGCTCGCGACTGCGAACCTAGAGTCATTCGTCGATGGCATTTCTCTTCGTCTCAGCACGACGGAAGGGCAGAAAACTTTTGCTCATCCAAGAGGGCAATTCTTGTTGCGCACCGGATCGAGGTTCTTGCAGAACCTTGTCAACTTCCGATCAACTCAAATTCAGACGATTGAAACACTCGAGAATCTGGCCAAGAAGAAGCACCTTGGCGCCATCGTTCTTGGTTGCGACAACAGCCACGTTCAACGAACGATCGTGATGCACGCCAAGAAACTCGGCATTCCGACCGTCCAACTTGCGCATGGCATTTATGGTTCGATGAAACATCTGAGCTATGCCGCCAATATGGACCACCTCTATGCCGACTACATCGCTGCCTTTGGCGATCGTGCGGAAGAACACATGGTGAAGCTTGGCAATGACGCAAAGCGTATCGTGAAAGTTGGTTCACCAGCTTGGGATGTCATGAGCGCTAACGCCGATCGTCCAAACAAGACGGCAGCGGCTTGGCAGTTAGGGTTGCCAGTCGGTGGCAAGGTGGTGCTCTTTACTTGTTCCTATGCTGAAGCGGGTTCGGCTTTCTTTCGCCAAATGACGCGCCGTTTCGTTGAAGTTCACAAAGCCTTGGCTCGTGCCATGCGTGAGCTTGGTGACGATGTGACGTTTATCTTGCGCCCACATCCAACCGAATTGAATAGAAGCGGAAAAACCGCGGCTGAGCAAGCTGCCATCGCGGGTGCGTATCTTGCTTGGATCGAGCGGATGTCGGGCACGAAGCCACGATTGTCTACAGGCGATTTAGATCTCGCCATCAAGGCATCTGATGTCGTCGTTGCAACGGGCTCGTCTGCGGTTTTAGGTGGCGCGATTCACTTGGATCGCCCAACAATCAATATTCCTCTCATTGAAGGCGAAGAGCCAACATTCACGAAAGAGGATGGTGTTGTCTTCGCCGAAGATCATGAGATCGGCGCGCGTATCGAAGAACTTCTTTTCAACCACACTGCGCGCCAGAACTCTTTGAAAACGCAAAGGCGCGCGCTGCAACGACTCAATATCGGCTACGACGGTACTTCTGCGAAGCGAACGGTGGAGTTTCTTGCCGACTTGGCTCTGGGTGAAACCGAAGAGGAGACAAGTGACGTTACTCATGAACTCGCTATTCAAGCCGCAGAGTCTGGAGATCTTGATCGGGCGATGCAAATTCTCGGCAAGCTGATCGAACACGAGTCCGGCAAGGTAGAGATGCGTGCAGAACTATTCAACGACCGCGGCGTCGTGCGCCATCATTCTGGCCAGTTTCAGGGCGCACTTGATGATCTGACTGAATCGCTGAAGTTGCGGCCACTTGATAAAACAGTCCTTGAAAATCTCAATGCCCTGCTGCAAGACGAAAATGCGCGGCGAAAGTTCTCTGCGGCAGTTTTGGTTGAGGCCCACTAAATCGTGACCGCTGACATGAAACACAGTCCGCGTGTTCCAGTGACCCGTCCTTTGCCAACAAATGAAATCGCCGAGTTTCTCAGCGAGCACCGAGCCTCTGTCCTTCAAGCGCTCGGCGGCATGTCGAGTTTTCCTATGCGTCCGGTAGGGCGGCTCGATGATGTAACTCGACAACATGAAGAGCATGTGCAGCGTCGATTCGAAGCCGAAGAATCGAATCTCTTTGGCCTCTGTATTGATCCTCAGCACTATTTAGGCCGACCGGGTCGAGAACGAGATGAAGCCCTCTACGGCCTATTTATTCTCGGTCGTTCTATGTCGAATCTAACGCTCCGAAAGACCTTTGGCGATCAGTGGATCGACCGAGCTTTGAGCGAGGGGTTGCTGTGGCACCAGGACCTACAGGATATCCGTAGCCACTTCCGTTTGGTGCCCCATGGCAACCTCCTGTTCTTGGCTGAACATTATTGTTCTGAGTCGGATATGGTTTACCTATCCAATGACTCGCTATTCATGGCTCAATATCTTGCCGATAAATACGGGCATTCGCCGGAATTCTCCCATGTTGTTGACCTGGGCATTGGCTCAGGGCTTCTTGCCTGCAGTCTCGCGAGCAAGTGGGGTGTCTCTGCATCTGGAGTCGATATCAACAGCAGGGCCGTGGCCTTTGCTGAAGCCAATGGCATGATCAATGGCATTGACGGCAGTTTCTCGGTGAAGAGTTATGACGAAGCGTCGATTCCCGAGGGCAGTTTTGTTGTCGCCAATCCACCTTTTGTTTTCATGCCAGATGCCAATGGTCGCGCCATTCACTCAGATGGTGGGAAAATGGGCATGGAGCTGACTCTCCAGGTGATGCAGCTTCTCAACGACAAACTACCAGCGAACGGTGTGTTCGCGGTGATGACTCAGTCCGTTTGCTTAGATGCCACACAAGGACCACATCTTCTCGATGCGATCACAGGGCTCTGCCCCCGATTAGATGTGGAAGTTGAGAATGTTGGCTCAATGCCAATTCTAAGTAAGTTCGAAGAGTTCTATGTGCGACAAGGTGTGACCGGCTTGAATCAATTAATCATCACCGGACGCAATGGTGACGGCCACGTCACATACCAAGCAGAAAACCGCTTCGAATCCGAATTCTGTTTCGGGTAAAAGAGAAGAGAATGGCACAAGAAATCACCGAATCTGACATCGAGTTCTACACAGAGAACGGCTACTTCATCGTCAATGATGCTTTCTCGAAGACTGAGATGGATGAATTCGATCGTGCTCTTCTCTATGTTACCCGCGCTTTCACCAAGCAAGCGGCCGAGGGCGTGAATCCTTTTGCCAGTGTCTCATGCATGTATGACGAAATTGATCTCGCTACTTTATGGTTGGAAGAGCAAGATTACTACTACATCGCTCAACTCTATCATGCGATTGCCGATATCCCGGAGTTTCTCCGTCTGGGCATCAAGCGTGAGCTAAGCCAAATCGCGGCGCGCCTTCTTAGCGGTGAGGCCGAACTTCCGCTCTACGCTTTGACTAAGAGATGCCGCATCGATCTACCGTGCGAAACCGATTATGCCTTTGGTTTGCATCAAGAAGCGTTTTATTCGATCCCAGAGAGCCGGTTCTTGCAAACATGGGCACCGCTTTTGCGGCCGTCGACAAAGCAGAACGGTGCCATCGAGATTGCTGTCGGCAGTCACAAGGACGGAGTTACAGATCAAACCTGGAACTCAAAAGATGGAGTGCCGAATCAAATCTTGGTGAAAGACGAAGTCATCAAGCGCTACGAAATCAAGACCATCCTCCTGGAGCCTGGTCAACTCGTTATGTTCAGTAACAAAACGGCACATCGAAGTGGCATTAATACCTCTGGTTCGACGCGCTTCTCTTTGGTCTCGAGTTTTCACCGTATAGACAGCGAAGACTTTCAAGCGCCGCGATTCCAAGGACAGTACCTCGGTATCGACCCACAGGACTACTACGGCTCGCTGCTCAGAGAACCGTCCTTAGCGGTTGGCGAGACTTTCTTACCAAGAGCCTGAAGTTGGCCCGATGGTCGAGCTGTTACTCTCGACCTAAGAGCCGCGGATTCGAATTGTAGAAGCCGTCCATGGCACGGACGCGGTCAGGTCGGCTCGAGCCGTCGAGGATATTCCCAATTGTCTCGAAGTGACTTGAATCACGCCGAAGGTAGGCCATCAACATCCAGTCGCCGTTCATGTTGTAGGCGCCTCCGAAAACACAGTTGTCCCGGACCCACAACATTTCGCGATAGAACATCTCGGCCAGCCGTTCTCTGTTCCAGTGGAAGAACAACTGGCTGCCCCGGCCACTCAGCGTCCTTTGGACACTGGACGACAAGAATGCCGGGTCTTTCTCTTTCTCGTTGATGCCTGGAGAGGCAGGCGGCAAGAAGGAGTAAACAACATCCGGATTTTCTGACTCGATGTATTGCCACACTTCATCGATCGTCATGGCTTCTTTGCCGCACGGCTTCTTGTTGTTGAGGCCGATCCAATCCACAGCTTGGAAACGACTGAAGTAGGGCACAAAGCCAGCTCCGGAGAGAAGGATTTTGGCGTCCGAGCCAATCTTGGTGTCGGTTAGGTCTAACCCATCGATTGAAGCGCACCCTTCTGCGGCCGAATATCTATCGACACGGTCGAGAAGCTCCGTGGTGCATCTAACCAGTGAATGGCGTTGGTCGCAGCGTCCATGCCGAGGGCTGGGGCCAAAGATACGGCGAACGCAACCCCGATGAATGCGCCTCGACGAAGTTTGGCCAGGTTGGCCAGAGCCAAGGCGAAGCAAGATATGACGGGAATCCAGAGGGGGTATTCGTAGCGAAAGCTGCCAGCGTTTTCATGAATTGCCAGGATATAAGCAGTCGTCACCGCGAGCGCTGGTGCGATGATGCAGAAGATCGCCATAGAGACGCGGCGGCTTGCTTTCATGAGTTTGGCTGCAGCAATCAAAATCAGAATGGTAGGGATGAGTCGCAAAATGAGATATTCACTCACCACTTTGAGCCTGGGCAGCATCACCGAGATCGGGCCAAATATGTGGTTTTTCGACTTTACATAATAAGGGTTGGGAAGTGATTGGCCGCAATAGCTGACCCGAAGCCACTGCCGAGGGCCGCCAAAACGATACAGGCGCCGATCCCGAACAGCCATGAGCGAGGTAGCAGTCCTTCAGGTCGGCAAAGGATGAGAATGAGAGTCAACACAACGCCCAGGAGCTGGGATTTACGTGTTGGCTTTCCGCTTGTCAGGCTAAAGCTGACAGCCCAACAGGCAAACCACTGGTGAATACCCACGAAGATTCCGGTTTCCATGCCCCCGGCAATATGGCGGGCGGTCTTGAGGACAGCGAAGATCGGAGTGGCTGCCAAGAGACCGACACAGAAGCGAACGCCCATGGTTTTCTTGAGTGTCCCCGCCAAAACAAATGGCACCGACAAGATGGCCAAAAGCGACAGAAGACTGGAAGCAAGGAGAGGATCAAACCCCTGCCTGATCACCACGGCGGTGGAGGCGACTTGTATATAGGAGGAAAACCCTTCTTGTGGCTCGGCATCCTGGGCGTTGAATCTGAGCCCATGGCCCTTGGCCAAATTCCGGGCATAGCCAAGGGTGATGTCGGAATCATCGAGGACCTGGTCTTGGAATTCCGTGACGTTGCAAGCCAATAATCAGCCATAGGCGCCGATGAATATGAGCGCTAAGCTGCCACACAGCCAGCCAGGAGGGCCGAATTGGAGCCGATGTGTTGTCAATTGGTCTGCTGGAATAGCGGGTTGTTCAGCCATGAATCGAGCACCAGGAGCGAATTGAAGCATCGAGAGAAAGCAATCTTGGTCGGACGGAAACCTCCTCCGAAAAGAGGCACATGCCATAGTCAACCGCCCGCATTTACGCCGAATCGAGGCGACTTGACAACGAAATGGCTCAATTGACAGCTTTCTCCGCCTTCGTTCGTCTCAGATTCGGAAACTGCAGGCATAAAAAAACCGACATCGGAGAAGGCGCCGATGCCGGGGGAAACCACTGATGAGAGATCGATGTGGTTTGCTGTGGTGGTTTGATCGTGATGAGTTTGTCATCGACAATCCAGGAGACAGTTGCAAGGTGAGGAGCCTAAGCAACTGGGTCATCCCATCTCTGAGTATAGAGATTAGGTCAAGCCCGTCAACAGCATTTAAGATTCATAGCGCAAAGAATCGTAATGACGGCAATTTCTTCGGTGCCCTGTCGGTTCAATACCTCGGTTCCAACATCGGAGCATCACGAACGCTCTTCTTCGGCTTGGCAAATCATCAAGGTCTTGGGCGAATTAATCGGCTCAGATCGTTAGAGTATCCGACAGCTTGTTGGAAAAGGAAAAACCATGGAATCAGATCTCAGCATTGCCCGAGCCCATAAACTCGAGCCAATCCAAGATGTCGCCCAACGTTTCGGCCTCGAAAGTGATGAATTGAGTCTCTACGGTCCGTACAAGGCCAAGATCAGTGCCAAGATCATGAAGCGCATCGGTGCCAAGACCCCTGGCAAGTACATCGGCGTCACTGCCGTCACCCCGACTCCCCTCGGAGAAGGGAAGACAGTCACCACGATCGGACTCGGGCTCGCGCTCAATCGGATTGGCAAGAACGCCATTACTACGATTCGCCAGCCTTCGATGGGACCTGTCTTTGGCATCAAAGGAGGCGCTGCCGGTGGTGGCCACTCCCAAGTTGTTCCTATGGAAGACTTCAATCTCCATCTGACAGGCGACATGCATGCCGTCGGAGCAGCCCACAATTTGTTGGCTGCCTGGACCGATACGAGCATTCTTCTGAAGAATCCTTTTGATCTGAATCCTGAAGGAGTGACCTATCGCCGCGTCGTCGATATCAACGATCGCGCTCTGCGCCAGATCGAGATCGGCTTGGGAGGCAAGAAGAACGGTGTGCCCCGAACTACTGGCTTTGACATCACGCCTGCCTCTGAAGTGATGGCGATCTTGGGTCTTTCTAAGGACATCATGGACTTGCGCGGTCGCTTGGGTCGAATCGTTGTCGGTGAAGATATGGATGGAAAGCCAGTCAATGCCGAGACGATGGAATGCGCAGGGGCTATGGCTGCGATCATGAAGGAAGCGGTCAATCCGACTGTGATGCAGACCACCGAAGGCACACTGACATTCGTGCACGCTGGGCCGTTCGCCAACATTGCTTACGGTAATAGTAGCGTCATCGCTGACCAAATGGCTGTTCGCTTGGCCGACTACACTGTGACCGAAAGCGGATTCGGCGCTGACATGGGATTCGAGAAGCTCTGCAATATCAAATGCCGAGCTTCGGGGCTGACACCAGATGCGATCGTTTTAGTTGTGACGATCCGCGCTCTGAAGGCTCATTGCGATCGCTTCAAGATCCGCGCCGGAAAGCCCCTTGATCCGGCTTTGTTCGAAAAAGACATCGATGCCATCGATGCTGGATTGCCAAACCTCAAGAAGCACATTGAGAATGTCCGCCTTCACGGGCTTCCTGTGGTCGTGGCCATCAACCATTTTGGTACAGACTTGCCAGAAGAAATCGAATACGTCCAAAAGAAATCCCTCGAGTTTGGTGCCAATGCCGCAGAAATTTCGGAGGTTCATAGCAAGGGCGGGGCCGGTGGCGAGGCCTTAGCAGCAGCTGTCGTCGCGGCGGCAGAAACCGGGGCCAACTTCGAGCACCTCTACGAGCTTGAAACCTCCATCGAAGACAAGATCGAAACTCTGGCGACTAAAGTCTACGGCGCTTCCGGTGTTGAATTCTCTGAGGAGGCCCAACGGTCAGCCGATCGGTATACTTCTTGGGGTTATGGGAATCTTCCGATTTGTATGGCGAAGACTCATTTGAGTCTTAGCCATGACCCCAAGCTCAAGGGTGCCCCAACCGGGTACTCCTTCCCGGTCCGGGACATTCGCTTGGCGGCTGGCGCAGGCTTTTTGTATCCGCTTGCGGGTGACATGATGCTAATGCCGGGGTTGGGCAGTCAACCGGCCCTGCGGCAAATCGATATCGACGAGAACGGTGAGATCACTGGGCTCTTCTAAGCCTATGGTTGAGTGGAGATGAGAGCATGTTTTTCGGCTGGTTCGACCCCATGTACCTCTTGTTCGTTGGCCCGTGTTTGATTCTGTCGGGAATCTGCACTTGGTGGGTCAAGAGTTCGTTCGCCAAGTACAGCCAAGTTGGCGCCCGCAATGGCATGACTGGCGCTCAAATCGCCAAAGCGATCCTTGAGTACAACAATGTTCACGATGTCAGCATTGAAGTGACGGGTGGGTACCTGTCCGATCACTATGACCCGACATCGAGGACACTTCGGTTGTCCGAGCAGAATTACTCTGGCAAGTCAATTGCCGCTCTCGGGATTGCGGCCCATGAAGTCGGGCACGCGATTCAGCACGCTGAGGCTTATATCTGGTTGGGTATGCGCTCGAAGCTGGTGCCGATTGCTAGTCTCGGAACCAGCTTCAGCTACATCCTGGTCATTGCCGGTACTTTGCTTCATTTTTCGGGTCTGGCCCAATTGGGGGTTTTCCTCTTTGGTTTTGCCACTCTCTTCACTCTCATCACGTTGCCAGTAGAATTTGACGCCAGCAACCGGGCGATAGCGTCCCTCGAAGGTGGTGCTATCCTACAAGCTGACGAGTTGGTTGGTGCCCGACGGGTTTTGAGAGCGGCGGCATCGACATACGTGGCGGCTGCCATCACCTCGATCGCAACCTTGCTATACTTTGCCATGCGAGCTGGGTTGCTCGGCGGAAACGACGATTGAGGAAATAGATTTGCGCACTCCACACGCTCTGATTGTCATGGATGGTTTTGGTCTCAACGATTCGAAAGAGGGCAACGCCATTGCGGCGGCGCACACACCGAACTTTGATCGTTTTTACGCACGCTATCCTCATACCAAGATCGCAGCTTCTGGAACCGACGTTGGGCTGATGCCCGGACTTATGGGTAATTCAGAAGTTGGCCACATGAACATCGGTGCTGGTCGGGTGGTGGCTCAGGATATCGATCGTATCAACGCCACAATTTCTGATCGTTCCTTTTTTGAGCTGCCGGCATTCATGAAGGTGATCGAAACTGTCAAAGCGCGGGGCACGAACCTGCATTTGGTAGGGCTTCTTTCGGATGGCGGAGTGCATAGCTCTGACCATCATTACTTTAGTCTCATCGAATTGGCTGCTCAACAAGGTCTGCCCCCCGAACGCTGCATCTTCCACGCCTATCTCGATGGACGTGATACTCCTCCTCGCTCCTCAGAAAAGTACATCAAAGAACTCGAAGACAAGATGAAGTCGAGTGGCGCTGGTGTCATCGGTACGATCTGCGGTCGTTATTACGGTATGGATCGAGACCATCGGTGGGAACGAGTCAAGCTCGCCTACGATGCTTTGGTTCACGGTACGGGTGAACCGGCTGCATCAGCACTCGCCGGCTTGGAGTCCGCTTATGCGGCTGAGCAGAATGACGAATTTGTCTTGCCACGCATCATAGATGGTACGGCAAGAATAGGCCTTGGCGACGGTGTGATCTCGTTTAACTATCGCTCCGATCGTGTGCGGCAGATGACCGAGGCCTTCATGGTTCCGAGTTTCGATGGGTTCGAGGTTGAGAAGAATCTCGACCTCGCCTTCGCGACCATGACTCAATACAAAGAGGGTTATCCTGTTGAGATCGCGTTTGAGAAAATCAATCTCGAAATGGTCTTTGGCGAGTTGGCTGAACGTGAAGGACTCAAGCAGCTCCGGATCGCCGAAACAGAGAAATACGCCCACGTCACCTTCTTCTTCAACGGTGGCATCGAGAAACCATTCAAAGGGGAAGACCGTATCTTGGTCCCGTCCCCGAAAGTGCCGACTTACGATTTGCAGCCAGAAATGAGTGCACCTGAGATTACGGCAAATGCTCTCAAGGTTATCAACGACGCTCAGCACGATGTCATAATCATGAACCTTGCCAACCCCGATATGGTTGGGCACACCGGTGATTTTGATGCATCGGTCAAAGCTGTTGAAGCCGTCGACCGCGCTCTCGGCCAAATCTCTGAGGCCATTGTCGCCAAGGGTGGAGGCATTCTCTTGACCGCCGACCATGGCAATGTCGAGATGATGTTTGATCCCTCAACTGGGCAGGCTCACACGGCCCATACAACCAATCCGGTGCCCCTGATTCTCATTGACGATCGATTCCGAGGATCTACTCTCAATCCTAACGGGGGTCGATTGGCCGACATTATTCCAACGTTGCTCGACATCATGGAGATCTCGCAGCCTGGCGTCATGAATGGACACACTCTCCTTGCGCGTGCATAACCCACATTATTCACAATATTGTGGCCCCGACGGCCTGGATTGCGTCCGAGTTTCTCGTCCATCGCGGTATCCTTTGATGAGTAGGGTGGGATGATGACGAAGCACGACAAAGGTCTGGCTACAACCACACGCTTAGTAGGTGGTTCAGATCCTGTGCAGCAGGGGATCAAGGTTGGCATCCTGGGTAGTGTCTTATTGCCGCTCGCGCCTTTCATCGTGTTGGCGCGTTTTGGCGGTTTTGACCTGAGCCGCCCGGTGACTTTCCTCTTAGACTTCACGATTCTGTTGACGGCGGCCCTTCCTATCCTTGCCTTTGCGAATACATTCGTTCGCTATCCGTCGAAGGCGCGCTTCTTCAAGGACTGGGCTGGTGCCGCGAGCTTTCTGGGCACCTTCGTCATTGCATGTTTATTCGCCTTTGTACGCTCTGGGTTCCTCGGCGCCGAGAGTGTGGCGGCCATTGGGATTCTCTTCCTGGCGCTTCATCGTGGTGCACTTCTCTTATTACGGTCAAAGAAATTCCAAGGGCGTCCAGCGTTGGCTTTAGGGTCCAGTTTTGCACTGATGATCATCATTGGGTCCATCTTCCTCGGTGCTGCACCAAACGCGACCGTACAAGGCGAGAATCTCGGTATTGTCGATGCGCTGTTCACGGCCACGAGCGCGACCTGCGTTACTGGGTTGGAAACGGTTTCGACAGCGAGCACTCTCAGCATCTTTGGCCAGTCGATCGTTCTATTCCTTATCCAAATTGGTGGACTCGGAATCATGACGTTGGGAACTTTCTTGCTCCTAACCAGCGGCCATCGTCTTGGGCTTTCCAGCCGCGCGATGGTACGCGATAGCCTCAACGTTGAGGGCCAAAACGGCATGGCAAGATTGTTGGCCGCAATCCTGGGATTCACATTTGCTTTTGAGTTCATTGGAGCGTTGTGCTTTTACTTCTGGTTCGGGGGCGATGACCACCCGATTTTCACCAGCATTTTTCACTCGGTTTCAGCATTCTGCAACGCCGGGTTTGCCTTGCGATCCGACAGCTTTTCCAGCTTTGCGGTTGATCCACTGTTTAACTTGACTGGCATCGCACTCATTACCACGGGTGGCATTGGATTCACTGTCCTGAGAGAACTGAGAAGCCGACTCTTCACTCGCATTCGCGGCGAACGGTCGAAGCCCCTCTCGCTTCACACGAGAATAGTCCTGATCACAAGTTTGGTTTTGACTGTTGTTGGGGCGGTTGGTTTCTTTCTCCTTGAGTTCAACGGTGTTCTATCTGATTTGTCGACGGGGCAGTCCGTTTTGGTCTCGGTTTTCCAGTCGGTTTCAACCCGAACTGCGGGCTTCGCTACCGTGTCATTCGGTGGTGAAGAAGGGCTTAGCCAAGCAACTCGTTTTTTCCTAATGCCGCTCATGTGGGTGGGTGCTTCGCCTGGTTCCACCGGTGGTGGTTTGAAGACGGTTACCCTCGCCGTTCTTATACTAGGCGTTGTGGCTCAAATGCGTCGCCGGAAGCATGCCGAGATTCTTGGCCGCCAGCTACCAGATGATCAAATGAAGCAGGCCGCCACGATCGCCTTTCTCTATGGCGCTACTTTGTGTGTCGCGGTCCTTGCCTTGCTCATCAGTGACGGGACCCGATTCGAACTGAATGAACTCTTGTTTGAAGCGGTTTCGGCGGTCGCCACAGTTGGTTTTTCCTGTGGCGTATCGGGGTCTGATCAGCTCAGTGATTTTGGCAAACTGACCATCATCGTGTTGATGTTCGTTGGACGATTAGGGCCTTTGACTTTGGTGTTGGTACTCGGCCGCAATCGGGGGCACGTCGCCATTGACTACCCCGAAGAGCGCGTCATGATCGGTTAGGAATAGAGAGCTATGCGTAGTATTGCAGTCATAGGATTGGGGCGATTCGGGACAGCACTGGCCTTCTCACTCCAAGAAAAAGGTGTGGAAGTTCAGGCGATCGACGTCGACCGGCGCGAGGTTCAGGATCTCGGTGACTCCGTCGTGCAGCCCATTCAACTGGATGCTCGCGATAGACGGCAACTGGAAGCGCACGGCGTTCACGAGCTTGACATCGTGGTCGTCGCGATTGGGGAAGACTTTGAAGCGGCGCAGGAATGTGTGGTTGCTCTCAAGAATCTGGGCGCCAAATGGATCATCGCTCGAGCCCAGACTCGCGATCGAAAGCGCATCCTCGAGATGATTGGTGCCAATCGTGTTGTCAGCCCTGAGGAAGAAAGCGCCAAGCGTGTGGCTCAGAGTTTGACCCACCCGATGGTGTCCGAAACCCATGATCTCGGCAGTGGCATCGAAATCGCCACGATGAAGGTGCCAGTCCAATTCGATGGCAAGAGCCTATTGGATCTCCGGGCCGAAATCTCAGATGTAGGTATCGTGGTTGTCCGCGTCACCCGGGCCGAAGCCCGTCCTGGAGAGCCCAGGATCATCATGCCCCCAAGTGCCAATACCGTGTTGGCCGTCAACGACGACATAACGTTTGTGGCCAAGTCTCAGCAGGTTAAGGACTTAGCTTCTTTATAATTTGCCGAAAGTTAAGAGCTTGTCACTCGTAGTATATGGTGATGACGATGATTCTGACGCGTGAAGCCGGACCAACTCACAAATGACCGAAGATCTCAAATCAGCGGACGAGGTGACCTTGATTGCCCGTTCCTTGGCGCAAGACGATGACGCCTTTGGTGAGCTCGTCAAACGCTACGAAAAGTCCCTCTACAACATCGTATTTGGTGTTGTGAGCGATGTTGAGCTGGCTCGGGATGTGACCCAAGAGACTTTCTTGCGGGCTTACCAGTTCCTGGACAAGTACCGGAAGAGCTTCCGCTTTTCGACGTGGTTGTTCCGCATTGGCGTGAATCTTGGGATATCGCGCTTGAGGCGGCATCGACTCGAGAACGACACCTTCTCCACGCAAGGCATCGCTCATCACGGATTGCTGAGGAAAAGCGGCGGGACAAACCCTGCGGACGTTGCTATGGAGCGTGAAAGAGCGCGGGAAGTGGTCAAGGGAATGGGGGAGCTCTCCGAACGCTATCGGACGGTGCTTCTTATGCGTTACCAGGACGGACTTTCGTGTCGCGAAATCGGTCAAGAGCTTGGCGTCTCGGCAAACTCGGTCAGCATTATCTTGCATCGAAGCAAGCTCAAGCTGAGAGAGTTTCTCAAAGAGGAAGAAGGATAAAACAATGAATAGTGGACACCCTGATTTCTGCGCTTGGACCGAAGAGAGGCTTGAGCTGTTTCTTGATGGCGAACTCTCTGGTTCTGAGAACCTGCGTTTTCAAACTCACCTGAAGGAATGTGATTCTTGCGCCGCCTATTGGGCCGATGACGAGGCCTTGTGCGAGGCGCTTTTGATCACAGTTGCTCCGGACATTGAGTTTAGGGCCCCGCTTTTGCCTAATCCGGACTTCGTTCAGAACGTTCTAGATCATAGTGACGATAGGCCAATCACTCATCATTCCAGTTCCGTCGTCGTTGTTGGGCGTAACCCCTTTCTTTGGTCGGCCGTCTCGGCGATGGCCGCATCAATCGTGACCGTCTTCGCATGCTTTGGCATGCTGAAAAAGCAGAGCGACGAGGACTCTAATTTCCCTTTAGTTGTTCAAGTCATTGAGTCTGGTGCACAAATTGGTTTCTCGCAGGGCCAAGTGCAAATGAGGCCGACTGCAGGAGGCCCTTGGCGACCTGTTACAGCAAGTACCAAGTTGATGAGCGGCGTAGATCTTAAGACTGGCTCAGACTCTCGCCTCCTTGTGCACTTAGATAGTGAGTTTGGCCAAATCCTGCTCGCCGAGAACTCTGCCTTAAGGATCGCCGCTTTTCCCAACGCTGATTCGAGTACATTGGAAATGGAACTTGATGCCGGTCGTCTTTCCTGTGATTTGGGTGACGTGAATTTGCAAGCCGGTACTCTCGGGTTGGATCTGAATGGGTCGAATGCGTCATTTGACATGACGCGTGGTGAAAATGGCGTGATCGACTCGATCGACGCTCGCTTGGCCGTGACCCGGGGTTATGTGACGGCGTGTGCTGATATCGGCGCCGAGAAGAAAATTGAGAAAGGCCAAGTTTTCGCCGTACAAAATGGCCTCTTGCTGGCCTTTGATCTCTTACCGAATTTGGATGGCGGTTTGGTCAATCGTCGGCGCGAGAGATCGACGCTGAGAGACTTTGATGTTCCGCCCGTGAAGATCGAAACGAGTCAACGACGTTTGACTCGCCATGAACGCATCACTTCGGAAAAGATCGAAGAGTGGTTGGTTCAGATTGCCTTGGATGGTGAAATGAAGCTCGTTGATCCTGACGAAGCGACGAGAGATCTTTTTGGACGTATGCGGTGTAGCGGCAGTCGTGCACTCGAGTTGATTCGTCCGATGATGGCGAAAGAGAAGAACCCACTTTGTCGCAAAGGCTTGGTGGCCTTAGTTGGTGCGATGCGCTCCGAACGAGCTGCTGAGTTTCTCAAGAGTGCTTGTGAGGATCCTGCGCTCAATGTGCGGGGAGCTGCTGTTTACTGCCTCAGTCGATTTGATGATCGTTTCAGCGATCACTTCGCCAAGATGTGTCAGTCGGAAACAGATCGGCACCTCAAGATGAGTACAGCATTCTTGGCAGCGCAGGACGGTGAAGCAGCAGGCTACAAGGAGCTCATGGGGCTCTACGAGTCTTCAAAGCTTAATTTGTGGCGTGGCCACGTTGTTGATGTCATCCTTGATATAGGTCACGATTTTGAAGGACGTAAGCAGTTCTTGGTTGGCGTGATCCACTCATGTGCCATTGCTAAGGACTGGGGTACGTTGTCGGATGCGGTGCGTGGGTTGGTTGAAACTGGTGATGTGGAGTCAGCCAAGAAGAGCCTGCGCGCACTCTTACAAGGCAGTAAACTCGGATCCAAGATGAGTGCTCTTGTTGAGTTTCAATTGAAGGCGATTGAAAACTAAGGCGTCCATTTCGGTCTCAGGGATTCGTTCAGACAAAGAAAAAGGCACCCGTCATGAAAATGAAGGGCGCCTTTTTTCGTGTCTACAAATTGAGCTTAGAAGATGTCAATGATCTCTAAGAATGCTTGGGCGTTGACCATGGCATAATTGGAGTCAATTGAGACCCGCGAGAGCTCGCTCTTCGCGGCCTTATCACCAACAAGTCCAAGTGCGACGATGGCGAAGGCGCGGGTGAGGTTGGTCTCTGAGGGTTCGTTGATCAATTTGATCAACGGCGCAATGACGCGACGATCACCGGTGCGGCCAATTGCCGAAGCCATGCCACCTTTCACTTGAATACTCCCGGAGTTCTTCAGGTTTGAGACCATATGCTCAAGAGAGTCTTCGTCATACATGACCGCCATGGCAAAGCCACACGAACGGACTAACCTCTCGTTTCGAGCCGCAGCTAGAACCTGACGAATTTCCATGAGGGCTGGACGGTGGTCCATCATGGCCAATGATGTGATCAAGAACGAACGGAGATCTGGGTTCTTGGTTTTCTTTAGGGTCTTGAACAGGAGTTCATTGGCATCCTTGTAGTCCATGATTGCCAAGCTGATAGCCATCGCACCGCGAAGTGAAACGTCGCGCTCCTTCTTCATCAAGCGGATGATATCTTCAGCCGCGCTATGATCTTGAGCAACACCCAAAGCCAAGGCTGAGAATGCACGATCTTCGCGATTCTTGTTCTTGATCATGTTCTTCTTGAGCGCATTGAGGATGTCGCCACCGCCAATTCGGCCAAGGGAGATGGTGAGGAAATAGCGAGCGTGAGCATCTTTTTCGCTTTTCCAGTGTTTGAGTAAAGCCTTGACTGTTTTCTTGTCGCTGCTGTCGACGGTCCGTCCCAACATGATGGCCGCGCCTCGGCGCGTGTCGTTCTTGCGGTTCTTGAGCCCTTTCAAGCCAAATTTTGTCGCGAGTGGGTCGCCGAGTTTCGCCAAACCAACAAACGCCATGGCGGGAAAACTCTTATCTTTACTGTCGTTTTCGCTGAGAGCAGCCATGAGTGGTTGTGCATTTTCTTGCCGACCTAAGAGTCCGAGGCCGAGGGCACGACAACCGTCGACTTGGCGCGCTTTGATAGCAGAGAGTTTGCCAAAAGGTTGCCGTTTGCCGAGGCGATGGGCGAGCATCTCTTGTGCCTTGTCACCGCCGCCAAGTCCGAGGGCAATGGCGGCCATGCCTCGTTCTTTGAACGGAGTGCTGGGATCAAGCAAGACTCCTGACAAGACTTGCTGCGCCATGGCATGACGTAGAAGGCCCAAGCCCATAATTGCCCCCTGCCGCACGCGACGATTCTTATCAGCGAGTAGTTTCTGAAGAGCCTTGAGAACCGGGACCTTGCCGGCCCGCCCTAAGGCGATGGCAGTAGCATCACGAACTTCGGCGCTGGAATTACCCGCCACACCTAAAAGGGTCGGGACGATGCGATTGCGAATATCATCTTTCGTTGCGCTGCGATGCTCGCCATTTACAGGGGCGTACTTCTGTTTGCTCGCATCGGAATTGTCCGATTGCTCCAAACGGCGGTGGCGAACATCGAAGAATTCTTCTCGGTTGCGATCCCACCAATTCAACCACGTCGGCTCGCTTCCGGGAGTCACGCCGCCCGAGCGTGGATTTCCGGGTTTTGGACCTGGAGTACCGGCGCCACCACCGGGTTTTCCGTATTGGCCACCATGGGCCCAACAGTCTCCGCTGAAAACGGCGACCAAAATTAGAATGACGACCGACAGGTCTTTGAGCCGGGTCTTGATGCTGATCATGCCCACTTCCTTCCTGTAAACTATGAATCCGCTCAGAGCGGTATCGAACGCGCCGTTAGGGGCGTCTAAGCTCGACTTAGCGAGCGAATCCCCATCTTGAGCTTTCGATACCAACTCATGGGAGCCCATTCTGCAAGTTTGAAGCCAATCAGTTCAAGGATGAGATTCAGTGGCAGTCTGCCCCATAAATCCGAGCGATAACGGACGATTGGATACTTGGATTGGACTGATAATCGATGATGCGCGGAAAGATTGCCGAATTGTGGTTTGGTTAAGGCAAAAAAGAAGCCCCAGGTGTGTCCCTGGGGCTCTCTCAGTTCTTTTTCTTGACGAAGTGCACGTCGCAGGTCGTGCACTTCATTGACTTATGATTCTCCGGGCCGGCAAATTTTAGATTTTCGCTACCTACAAGGTGGGACCCGCAGTCAGGGGGGGGATGAAGTTAGATTCTTCAGGGGGCCAGCGTCAGGAGTAAGCGTCCATGTTCGGAGGAGCCCGATTGAGGCTATCGACTCCGAGGATGCTTTCTATTCACAAGTCAAAGAACAAGATCTGCAACGAAGATCACCAATGCAAAGCACTGACCAAACTGCATGACTGATCTTAAGTATCACCTTGGTAGTCACTTAATAAGATCAATGGGGTGAGGTGGCCGCCACGGATGAACGTAATGGGGCAAGTGCTCGATGGCTGGGTGGCGTTTTTGGGGCAAGGTGCCGTTTCATCAGTCCAAAAGGTTGCCGACCGTGGTGTTGACGATGGTCAAATGAGGGGCACGGGCCAGTAGGTAGCGGGAGACATGCCAGATCGCGCGCTTAGTTCCCCAGGTCGCCCGAGGATAGCCCATGGCTGATGTCTTGATCGTTATCTTCTCACTCTCAAGAAGCAAGATGTTCACGCCAATCTGCTGGGAGAAGCGTCCTTCTTTGATTCTTGTCTCGACGAAATAGTGATCTTGACCGTGCTGCTTAAAGACGCGGACTAAATTGATCATCACATCGACGTTTTGGTGCCTCTCTTGAAAGTCCTGGCGGTTGAAGTCCTGAAAGACTGCATCGAGGTCAACGGTTCCTTGAAGTGCAACGTTTGGCATATCTTCCATCTTTCTAATTGGTGTGGAATCCACGGTCTCCATGGCCCGGCGCCAAATGAAGAAGTGATTTCCAATGCCCACAGCTTGGGCTTTTTGCTGATAGCGAGTCACCAACCGATCTTCGAGGGTTGGCACGCTGGTGGCGGAGAGTGTGTTCACCAGCTCGTCCTGAGATTCGAGAATCTCAGTGATCCAGGCGGCGTAGTCGGCATGGTCGGTGGCGATAGTGACCGTGCACTCAGGGGCCAAAACCGCAGCGATTTGCTTGATGAAGCCCCTTTGGAGCAGGCGCCGGCCATGGTGCCGTTCTTTTGGCCAGGGATCGGGGTGATTAATGAACACCTCAGTGAAAGTCTCTGTTTGGAACAGCGCGTCGATTGCGTGTTGGGCATCACAACGCAAGACTCGGATGTTATTTAGGCCAAGACGTTCGATTTTTTTGAACAGTCTTTGAATCGGGTCCCAGGCCAGCTCAATTCCCACATAGTTGCGTTCTGGGAACCTTGTGGCCTGATCAATCAAAAAGGACCCATCCCCAAAACCAATCTCCAACACCAATGGCAATTCGGTGGGGTAGAGGCTCTGTAGATCCAATGGCCAGTCCATTTGCGGCCAAGGGATGAGATAATCTGAAATCTGTTCGCTTACGGGCTTCAAGTGAATTTCTCGTTGAGTGCATTCTCGGGGGCAAAGATATCAGAGCTTCCGGCCATTCATCAACGCGCAGTTCGCTAATCTTCCACAAGAGCTGCTTCTTTGGCCATTTCTTCGAGAAAATTAGATTCTGCCCAAATCGGAACCATGAAAGTTGTGAGCGTTCCAGGTCATGATTAAGATGGGGCTCGAGCGGGGGTGGCGGAATTGGCAGACGCGCTGGATTTAGGTTCCTGTACCGAAAGGTGTGAGGGTTCGACTCCCTCCTTCCGCACTCGAAGAAAAGGCCAGATCAATTTATTGATCTGGCCTTTTCGCTTTTTCAGGCGAAATCACAGATTCGAAATATACGATGATTCTTAACGGTCCAAGTTTGAACTGGCTTGGCTGAAGAACAAGGGGAATCCCATGTGCCGTTCTGTTCTCGCGGCAATCCTGCTCCTCGTTTGTGTTGCCGGGTGGTTTCTCTGAATCTGCCGTTGACTGTGGTTGTGCATGAAGGGGGTGCTCTGACCGTCAGCTAACCTGCTACCGACGAGTAAATTGTCTCCCGCTCCAGCGCTACTGAAACAAAAGAGGAGCGCGTCACTCTTGAGAATGACGCGCCCAGCAAAGTTGTTCTTGAGTTTTGATCGAAGGAATTAAGAGGCGACTTCGGCTTCGTACATCTCTTCGTTGAAACCAACGACGAGCTTCTTGCCGACCGTCACACTCGGGGCGCGCAAGTTTCCTGAGCGCCCGATGATGACTTTGAGCACCTCGTCCAATTCCGCATCTTTCAGAGCGAAGGTGAGTACTTTCTTTCC
The DNA here is from genome assembly GCA_047639315.1 of Planctomycetota bacterium. Taxonomy (GTDB): domain Bacteria; phylum Planctomycetota; family DRQF01; genus S139-23. The sequence continues at coordinate 6,997 of JBLINQ010000016.1, read as the reverse complement.
TTGAGCTACGACCACCTTGGTGTGTTTCGACAACAGCTCGGTGGCAGCCTCAGGATTGATTTTCTCTTTCGCCGCATTCACCACAGTCCCGGTGGTGATGTTCCGACTCTCCAAGAAGTCGTCGGAACGTTTGCAGCTCGTTCAGCTCTTGCGGTGGTAGTACCAGTTGACCTTTGATGCCATTTTACTTCCTAGAGATCCTTCAGCTCTTTGACCATCTCTTGGACAGCCTTCTTGGCGTCGGCGAAGATCATCATCGTGTTCGGGTATTCGAAAAGACCATTCTTGATGCCAGCATAACCCGGGCTCAGCGAGCGCTTGATGACGATGACATTCTGTGATTCATGGACATTGAGAATCGGCATGCCTGCGATGGGCGAAGTCGGGTCATTGTTGGCAGCTGGGTTCACCACATCGTTAGCGCCGACGACGATGGACACGGCAGTGTTTTTGAATTCACCGTTGATGTCGTCCATGTCATAGAGCTTTTCATAGGGGATGTTGGCTTCGGCCAAGAGCACATTCATATGACCTGGCATACGACCGGCAACAGGGTGAACGGCATACTTAACTTCTGTGCCGTTTTTCTCGAGCAGGGCATCTAATTCGGCGATGGCGTGTTGAGCTTGAGCAACGGCCAAGCCATAGCCAGGCACGATGATGACTGATGGGGCACCGTCAAGAAGCATGGCTGCTTCTTCGGCGCTGAAGGACGTGACGTTTTCGTATTCCGAGTTGTCGCCTGAACCGCTGCCACCGGTGTCACCAAAGCCGCCGAGAAGAACACTCAAGAGTGAACGATTCATGGCCTTGCACATGAGGTTGGTGAGGATGATGCCGGCAGCGCCGACCAGGGCGCCGCACACGATGAGCATCAAGGCGCCTTCGCTACCTTTGGGTGAGCTGATCAAAATGAAGCCGGTCATCGAGGCTGCAATGCCGGAGTAGGAATTGAGCAAGGAAATGACCACCGGCATGTCGGCGCCACCAATCGGGATCACCAAAAGAACACCGAGGACAAGAGCAAGGGCAAGAACCATGAACATCAACAAGCCGGTGATGAATCCACCGGTTGTCCAGAAGACACTCAAGCCACCGAAGAGAATAAGAGCACCAAAACACCCCAAAGTAATGGCGTGACGTGCTGGCAAGATAATGGGCGCACCCTTCATCTTGCCTGAAAGTTTGGCGAAGGCGATGACAGAACCGCTGAGCGTCAAGCCACCAACCAGTAGGGTCAGGGCTAAGGATATGCCGGTGGTTCCGCCATTAGGCAAATCAGAAATGGTCCAGGTTAGCTCTTGCTTGTCGAGAACGTCCCAGAAGTCGTTGTATCGCAAGCGAACAAACATCGACAAAGCCACGAAGAAGCTAGCAGCTCCTCCAAGGCCATTGAAGAGCGCAACAAGTTCAGGCATCGACGTCATCTCGACCCGTTTGGCCAAGACCGCTCCGATGGCACCACCGACGGCGAGGCCAGCGATAATCCAGGTGTAGTTGATATTGCCAAGCGCAATGAAGGTGGCGACAATGGCCAAGAACATGCCTACCGCTGCAAGCCTGTTACCAGCTTGAGCAGTCCGAACACGAGACATCCGCTTGATGCCGAGGATGAAGCAGCCCGCACCGATGATGTAGGATGTGTGAATAAGAAAGTCAGTCATGACTGAGGTGTTTCCGTGGTGTCTGTTTTATTTCTTAGCGGGAGCTGCAAACATCTTGAGCATGCGATCGGTGACAGCGAAACCGCCGACACAATTGATCGTTGCCAAAACGATGGCCAGGAATCCCAAGAAGTTGCTGCCACTAAAGGCAGCCGATGTCGCACATGCGAGGGCACCAACAATGGTGATGCCAGAAATCGCGTTGGCGCCAGACATCAGGGGCGTGTGCAGGGTCGGAGGCACCTTGGTGATGAGTTCGACACCAAGGAACAGAGCTAAAACGAATACGTAAAGACCAGCAATAAGCATCATTGTTATTTTGCTCCTTCGGGGGCGAGCAGCTCAGCTGTTGGGCCGTGCTTAATTTGAGAGTCGAAGACGACGCAGGCACCTGCCACAACCTCGTCCTCAAAGTCGAATGACAGTTCACCTTCCTTCACCATAGAAAGGAAGAACGTCATGATGTTGCGAGAGTAGAGTTCGCTCGCATTGACTGAGATACTGCCTGGCAGATTACGCGGGCCGATTACCGAGACTCCGTTGACGATGGTCGTTTCGCCGGCAACGGTGCATTCGCAGTTGCCACCTTGTTCGGCAGCGATATCGACCACGCACGATCCAGGTCGCATGCGCTCAACGAGAGACTTCGGGACGAGGATAGGAGCCTTCCGCCCCGGAATCAGAGCGGTCGTAATGACAACGTCGCATTCAGCGATGTGGTCGCCAACGATTTGCCGCTGTCTCTCTATAAATTCTGGCGTTGGCGGTTTGGCGTAGCCGTTCTCGTCTTCGAGATCTTCCATGCCTGGGACATCGATGAACTTAGCACCAAGGCTCTCGACTTGTTCTTTCACAGCTAAACGGACATCCGTGGCCCAAACTTGAGCACCGAGTCTCCTGGCTGTAGCGATCGCTTGTAGTCCAGCAACGCCAGCCCCCATGATGACGACTCGGGCTGGTTTGACTGTGCCAGCAGCTGTCATCAACAATGGAAAGTAGCGAGGTAGTTGGACAGCAGCTAAGAGGACCGCTTTATAACCGGCAATGTTGGCCTGGGAGCTCAAGGCATCCATGGTCTGTGCCCGCGAAATACGCGGGACAAGATTCATCGAGAAGAGCTTGATGTTGCGGGCTTGGGCTTTCTTGACATCGTCCAGTGCCGATTGTGGAACCAGCAAGGAAGCAAAAACGCTGCCTTCCTTGGCCATGTCAAGTTCATGGCTGCCCGACGGATGCATCATCGGCTCGCGCACCTTGAGAATGACGTCGGCCTGACCGAAGGCCACTTTGGCATCACTTGCGATCACGGCGCCGGCTTTCTGATAAGACGCGTCATCGATAAACGCACCTGCTCCAGCGCCCGCTTCGACCTGCACTTGAAGGCCTGCTTTGATGAGCTTGCCTACTGTTTCGGGAGTAGCTGCAACTCGGGGTTCCCCGTCGGCGCACTCCTTTGGAATGAAAACTGTGGCCATGACTTCGAATGTGTCCTTTTATTGAACTCGCCGGTACCGAGGCTGTAAGACGGGTTATAGAGCACCGCTTAGGCCCCTACTTTTACATCATTCTGTGGTTCCTGTCTGTCCCATCTCGACCTCCAAATTCTCTTAGGGGTCGCTATTTCAAAAAATAGTGCGGCCGCTTCGCCAAGCGCCTGCGAGTTGGGCACAAAGACAGGGTTATCTGCCGCACATCGGCTGGGGGGGGACGCGTGAATCTAAGGAACAATGAGCTTGACCGAAGCCCCAGAGGTTTGGATGAGCGACTTCGTGGCACGGGATCCACCAACGACGATTGTCGCTCCACTTTGACTGATCGACTCCAGCAGCTTGCCGCGCTTGCCCAGGTCCCACATGCATTTGCCACCATCGGCTTTGAGGGCGAATTCACCGACTTGACTCCGACCCAAGGTTACTTGGATTCCCTGGTTCTCGGTCACGCAGCGAACACTGCCCTGGAACGTTGGAAAGCAGAGGAGTTCGATTTTCTGATTCGTGGTTTCCAAGTCGACGTCATTTTGGACGCCCATGACCTTGATGTACCCATTTTTGTTCCTGACCTGAAGCCGCCCCTGGATCTCGCTGCAAGAGATGTGGTTGCCCTGGTTTTCAATCGTGACGTCGCCTTCGTGATTGATCACCTCGACTGCACTATTTTGGCCTTTGACGGCTAAGCGACCTTCCATGCGGAGTACTTTAATGAAGCCGTCTTTGCCCTCGATCTTAGCGTCGCCCCCTGGAGGGAGGAACACCTTGAGGTTGCAGCTCTCGCCTTTTTTCGGGCCTCCGTCTGGCCAAGTTACGCGGACGTTCAGGACGCCATCTTCGATCTGATGGCTGATTTGCACGCCCGCAGCCCGATCATCCGAGTGCGCTCGAATAATGGCGAGGACTTCCAATTTGGACTTCTCCCAACCTCGAAGCGTGGTGTTTCCTGGGACGTTCTGAATTTGAACATGGACCGATTCATTCAGAGGGCGGCTTTCTTCGAACTCTAAGCGATGGATCGTGATGTTTCCGCCACACGAAGACACGCTCAAAGAGACTAAGATCACCCACAAGAGTTTTCTGAAATACCGGATTCCCACGAATTTTTCCTTTTTTGATCGGAGCCGGACCGCGTTGCTTGCGTCCTTCATAATACGTTGCAGCCGAATCGGCAAGCGAAAGCCCAAAGCTTGGCATTCCCTGTCTTCGTTTAGAATGGGGATCCGGTGCTGGGGCTGACGAGAACCATGAGATCGGGGTGAGAATCAGCGGTCTCAAATTGCAAAAGTCAGGGCCGATCTTCAGCACGCCGGAGTTTGACACGTATTTTAGCTCGATTTTCGCGAGGCAAAATCACATAGAGTGTGGTTTCCTGCTGAACCCGCTCGCGATCGATTGAACTGGGGGAGAGAATGAACAAGTTTGCCGTCCTATTAGTAGTCACTGCCGTCATCGGCGCCGCCTTTGCCTTCTATCAGTTTCAACAAGACGAAGATCAGACAAAACTCGAAGAATTCCGGATCACTGAAGAAGAGAAAACTCTCGATGAAGCGCGGCGAAGCGGGGCCTTAGTGCCTAAGAAAAACGCCATGATCGACGCCGCCCAAGCCGAAAAAGATGGCGAAAAGGGCGCCGAAACTGCATCTCTCAAGGGGCAGCGAGTCGTGGGACGGTTGGTTGACGAGCTTGGCAATCCAATCCCAGGAGTCAAAGTCACACTGGCGGAAATTAAGAACACGCCTTCATTTGGCTTCTTGGCTCCTCCGAGCTTGAACGGTCGTCTGCCCAAAGGAGTGCACGCTTGCATGTCGGCTGAGGACGGGTCGTTCTATTTCACCGGTGTGAAACATACGGCGCGGCTTGAAGTCAGAGCGTGGCCTGAAGAATTTCGGTCGGTCACGAGCTCGTTCTCTTTTTTCTCCGGTGAGGAACATGATGTTGGAAACCTCGTCGCGGAGGCCGGGGCCGTGCTATCAGGCCGAGTCCTGAATGCTGCCAGTATTCCAGTCGTTGGCGCAGAGGTTTCGATTTCTGTGCCCTCGGCACGATCCGGTGGGTTGATCGTGATTGGCGGCGGCAATACGCGTGGCACGAGAACCGTCATCTCTGACGAGCATGGCTATTTTCACGCCGCCGGGCTCAAGTCCGGCAAAGCCCGCGTCACGGCGAAAGCCAAGGGATTCCCGCCCAAGGAAGGGTTACGGGTCGACTTATCGCTGAAGGCGCCAGTCGAGGATTTCTTGGTTCAGCTCGATAACGGACGGGAGATTTTTGGGACGGTCGTCGATGCAGAAGGAAAACCTGCAAAGAACGTCACCGTCGAGTTTCAGCCGGCTCGCGGGTTTAACCCGATGTGGTTTGGGCAGGAGCGCCCCAAGTTCCAGGCAGACAACGAGGGCAAATTCGTCTTGATCGGCGTGCCCCTGACAGAAGTCAAGCTCAAGGTGTACGGTGACGGCTATATGACACGTAGCGACCATCTCGTTCCGGTCGACAAGAGCAATACTCTTGTGAAGCTGAATAACGCCGCCATGGTCTATGGCTACTTAAAGACCAAGGATGGCAAGAAGAACATCAAAGACTTCGAGATCACACTCACGGAGCGAGCATCGAGTCGTGTTTTTGGTGGCTCAGAACCGACAACCCAGACAGAGGTTCGATCCGGTGCTGAGGCTGCAAAGGAGCTTGGGCTGAAACCAGCAGATGGATTCTTTGCCGTCGTCAATATCTCGAAAGCACGAGCACAGTTTCAAATCGTAGCGAAGGGTTTTGAGGAATTGAAATTCCATGAGCGTGATTTGGAAGCGGGCGAGAAGCGTGAGATCACGGCTGAAGTGTCCCGTGATGTCCCATTTGCTGGCACTGTCGTTGATGCCAACGGCGACCCTATTGAGGGCGCCAATGTGGTCATGACAATACCCAACCCCCGTTCCGGAAATGGAATGCCGGCGGGATTCTCAAGCGGCATTGTTGAAGGAAACATGCCTTTCATGACGAGTGGGAATAGCCGTCATTTCATCAAGTCGAAGGCCGATGGCAGTTTCGAGTTCCGAGGCATGGTCGCGGGCAACTATAAGTTGAACGTACGCCATACTGAATATCTCAACATCAAGGATCGTGAGGTTGTGCTCGAAAAAGATCGTCCGCAGCCTGACTATAAGATCACTTTATCGAGTGGCGCGACTTTGACTGGCATTGTCTACGACGAAGAAAGCAACCCTTTACCCGGGGCGCAGGTTTCCTTGCGCAAGAAGAAAGAGATTGACCCCAACTCCGGCGATTCCGAGATGATGGAGTTTGGTATTGGCATGGCAAGTCAAGGTGGGTTGAATGTCGTGGCCGGTGAGGGCGGAGCCTATAACTTCAGGGGAATTTTCCCAGGCGACTACATAGCCAAAGCCAAGCAACCTAAGAAGCGCAGCGAAGGCCGCGGTATGATGATTGTCATGTCCGGCGGCAGCCAAGAATCTGGCGGTGAACCGGTCTCTTTGCAGGCGGACAATGTGACGGAGTTAGACCTCAGGATTAAGAAGAAGGCTCGCGTCTTTGGCAAGGTTCTTTCGGGAAGCCAGCCAGTTGTTGGTGCGAAAGTGACAGAGTCTTCAGGCAATAGTGATGCTTGGATGTTTGGTGGCAACTCCTGCAACACCGACGACAGCGGATACTTCGAAATCGAAAATCTTGAGCCAGGCACGCATACATTTAGGTTGTCCTTAAACGGCTCCCCTTTCGTCTTGAAGAAGAAAATCGAATTGACTGAAGGCCAGCAGCTGAAACTCGATTTTAGTGTGCCGACTGGCGCTATCATGGGGCGTGCTTTGGACGGCGAAGGCAATCCACTCATGG
>JBLINQ010000015.1:0-51143 GCA_047639315.1 Planctomycetota bacterium | reverse complement strand
GGCGAAAGAAAATGTTCTTTTCGGTATCAAGCCCAAGTGCCATCCATGTGGCGGCACCCTGTTGAGTCGATTCGCGCAAGGCATCGCCATTCTTTTCTGTGGTCAAAGAATGGTAGTCAGCAATAAAATAGATGCCGTGGTGCTCTTTGGTCAACTCGAGCGCCGGCTGAATAGCTCCAAGAAGATTGCCAAGATGCGGCGCTCCAGTTGGCTTGATCCCGGTGAGGGAGACTTTTTGTTCAGTCATTCTGGATTCCCTTTTGTGCTTTGTCTGCCAACGTTCGGAGTTGTTCTACCACGGGCATGGCTTGACGTTGAATCCACTTACCAATCATGTCGCTTTCGACATTCATTGGATCGCCCACCTTCTTATCGCAGAGATTCGTGATCGCCATGGTATGTGGGATCAAAGAGACAGCAATGACGTCCTCAATGTGCTCAGAGATCGTTAAGCTGATGCCATCCAAGGCAACCGACCCTTTCAGGATGACTTGGTTCTTGAGCTGCGCCGGGATACGAATGCGCATCACAGTCTGGGATGGCTCAGGCTCAACGGCGATGACCTCACCGACACCGTCAACGTGACCGCTGACCAAATGGCCGCCTAACTGGTCCCCAAATCTAAGGGATCTTTCAATATTCACCCTCGAGCCGACTTCAAAGGAGCCCAGATGGGTCAACTCTAAAGTCTCACGGCCCGCATGAAATTCAACGGACGTACCGTCCATGGCAGCCACAGTCAGGCAGCATCCGTTTACCGCGATGCTGTCACCTAAGCCGCATCCATCGAACAACTCGCCTATATCGACCCAGAAATCGATGCCGCCATCATTCGCTGTCAAAACCGTTACGGGCTTCTTCGCTTCAATTATGCCGGTAAACATCTGTTGGTTCCTAAGTCGTTCGGGAGCATGATGCGCGTACAAACCCATGTATGCCGAATCGTTAGATTCCTTTCAAGCACCGGTATCACCTATGCACTTCGACATTCTGACGATCTTCCCCGAGATGCTCCCTGGCATTCTGGATGCGAGCATGCTCCGGATCGCCCAGGAAAAAGGCGCGGCGACCTTCCAAACCCACGATTTCCGAGAATTTTCTAATAATAAACACCAAAAAGTTGATGATCGCCCCTTCGGTGGAGGGCCAGGAATGGTCTTAAAACCGGAACCGATCTTCGATTGTTTGGACAGCTTCCTCCCCGCCAACGCCGAGACGCCCCCCATCATTTTGCTCTCGCCCCAAGGCGAGCGATATAACCAAAGCATTGCCAATGAGTTAAGTCAACTTGACCATTTGATCCTGATTGCTGGGCGATATGAAGGTTTTGATCAGCGGATCGTGGACGGATTGCCCGTAAGAGAAATATCGATCGGAGATTACGTCATTACGGGAGGTGAACTTGCGGCGTTGGTTCTCATCGATTCCATCGTTAGACTCCTGCCCGGCGTTCTCGGAGATGCGGATTCCGCAACCTTCGAGTCGTTCAATACCGGACTCTTGGATCACCCACACTACACCAGACCGGTGGAGTACCGGGGGATGACCGTACCTGAGATTCTCAGGAGCGGTGACCACGCTCGCATAGCGGCGTGGCGACATGAGCAGTCCTTGGCATTGACTAAAAAGCGTCGACCTGATTTGTTGGGCTGAGATAATCAGTCAGGCATTTAGAAACAGACAAATTTCGGCCGAAAGGCACAAGAGCCAGCGAGACGAACGATGGATAACTTCAGCGATATTGAAAAACAGTGGATGAAAGACGAAATTCCTGACTTTGCAATCGGGGATACAGTCGATGTAGCAGTGAAGATCAAGGAAGGCGGTAAAGAGCGCGTTCAGATCTTCAATGGCACCGTGATTGCCCGACGTGGCCGCGGGCCTGCTGAGGCCATCACTGTTCGCCGCATTGTTCAGGGTGAAGGTGTTGAGCGTATTTTCCCGCTTCATTCACCACGAGTTGACTCGATCAACGTTGTCCGTCGTGGCGATGTACGTCGGGCCAAGCTCTACTATCTTCGTGATCGCGTTGGCAAGGCCACACGTGTTCGCGAAAAGCTCGACTCACGTAAGTAGAGCTAAAACCATATTGTGGACGCCGATTCGTCGGCGTCCGTTGTAATTCCGGCTCGAGGCATCCCATGATTGGCCGCCTCGGTCTTTTCATTTTCTTAAGCCTCCAGGTTTAGGGAGTTCGACCGTGACCTCCAATTTGTTCACGCGCTATATCGTCATCTTAGGCGTCATCGCACTTTCAGTATTTTCCATCATGGGCAACTGGCCTGTCAGCCTCGGTATTGACCTACGAGGTGGCAGTGTTTTGACTTACCGGATCGAAGAGATCACCGGTGGGACAAAATTCAAAACCCCAACGGAAAAAGAACAGGCCATCGAGGACACCCTCGAGGTCATCTCCCAACGCATCAATAAGGAGGGTGTCAAAGACATCACCGTACGACGCGAAGGCCTATTCATTGTCATCACACTGCCCGAATTCACTGACAAGCAAACTGCCAGTATTCGTGAGCGCATGACACAAATGGGTCGCTTGGAGATGCCGGTCGAAGCCACGAACGGCGACAAGAACCGTGGAAACGTGTTCTTCGACGTCACCAAGTTCGAGCAAGCTCGGGTGGATCAAAAGGCCGCTTACAAAGCGCCTGAAAGTTTCCGCTGGCTCGCAGTGCTTCCTCAGGCTGTCAAGAATGAAAGCCCAGGCGATTACAAAGTTCGCCTTCAAGCTTTCCGCGACAAGGCTGCCAAAGAGCCATGGACGCTCAGCAGCGACAAAGGTGAAGGTGCCTGGTACTTCTACGACCCAGACTACTGGGGAGACGACCTCGAAGAACAAGGTTTCACTGGTCGCGACATTGTCAACCCAATGCGTAGCCAAGGAAGAGATGGCGGCCGTGCCGTTTCTTACGAGGTGAAATCCGATCGCCAATGGGCCTTGGGTTCTTATTCGACTAAGTACCGTGGACGCCAAATGGCCATGGTCTTGAACGACGAAGTTTGGAGCTCAGCGAACATCGCTGGCAAGCTTACTGACAACGTTCAGATCAGCCGAGGCGGCGGCGGTTATTCGGAAGAAGATCAGAAGTGGCTATTGAGCTGTCTTCGTGCTGGTTCCCTCAAGCTGAAGCCTGAGCTGGAATCGCAAGAGAATGTCGGCGCCACTTTGGGCGCAACGGCTATCCAACGAGGTGAAATTGCATTCGCCGTCGGTGGTATCGCTGTTGTCATCTTCATGGTTGTCTACTACTCGCTCGCAGGCTTCTTGGCTGTCATCGCCCTGCTTTTGAACTTCCTGTTCGTGTTCGCCATTTTGATGCTTCTTGAGTCATCCCTGACTCTACCTGGTATCGCTGGCCTCGTCCTTACCGTTGGTATGGCCGTTGACGCAAACATCCTGATTTTCGAACGCATCCGCGAAGAACTCGACAAAGGCAAGCGTCTCATCCACGCCGCCAAAAATGGTTTCGATCGTGCATTCATTACAATTTTCGATGCCAACTTAACGACGTTCATCGTTGCAGCCTTCCTTGTCTATTATGGCAAGGGCCCGATCAAGGGTTTTGGTTACACACTGATGACCGGTATCGTTTGCTCGATGTTCTCTGGCCTCTACATCACTCGCACGCTCTTAGGTACTGCCATCGCTCGGGGATGGATCAAAGAACTGAAGATGCGTCGCTTGATGGACAAGCCAAACTTCAGCTTCTTGGAAAAAGCCAAACCGGCCATGACTGGCTCGATTGTCATCATCGTGCTTGGCTTGGTTGCCTTCTTCATTCGTGGAGATGACAAGTACGGTCTCGACTTTAATGGTGGTACTTCGGTGCGGATGAATTTCCAAAGCGAAGTGGTTGACTCCGACATCAAGTCGGCGATCGCCGACATCAAAGATAAAGCCGGTAAATCCAAGTACAAGAGCGTCGCTGCCAGTGCCATTGCCTTCGGCGACAACAAAATTGTCGGCGGCAAGAGCAAGGTCATCGATGTCCGTCTTGACTACACCAAGTCCGACAATGATGCAGCCATAGAAGGCGAGCAAGGCGATGGATCCGATCCATTCGAAGTTGTTCGCAACGAGCTCATCACAGCGTTTGGCGACAAGCTGGTTCCAGACCCGATGTCTGAAGTAGCCTACTCGACAGACACCGGAACATGGTCAGCTGTCATCAACTTGACAGATGCAGTTTCCAACGTCGATGCCATCAAGCAACCATTGCTTGATGCTGGGCTTAATGATCCTCAAGTCGTCGCAGTTGACTCCGCCCAGAAGATCTGGCGTGTCAGTGCAGTGATGACAGCAGAAGCTGCCAAGACCATTGAAAGCAGTGCCCTTGACAAGCTTCTCGATAGTGATGATCTGAGCCTGACGAAACGTTTCCCTAAGGTTCGTTACGTTGGTCCAACTGTTGTGTCCGGACTCAAGACTGCTGCCTTCCAGGCAATGATCGTGTCCTTGCTCTTTATCTTGGGCTACATCTGGTTCAGGTTTAAGGAAATCAAGTACGGCGTCGCTGCTGCAGCCGCTTTGGTCCATGACGTGTTGATCTCGCTGGGTGTTGTGATTGCGGCCAACTGGTCCGGTCTCGTTGAGGTACCAATCTCACTGAACGTCATCGCGGCGTTCTTGACGATCATTGGTTACTCACTAAATGACACGATCGTTGTGTTTGACCGTATCCGTGAAAACCTCGGCAACTCCCGTGGTACTTTCGGTGAAATCGTCAACCGCAGTATCAACCAGACGTTGAGCCGTACGGTCTTGACTTCAGCTACAACGTTCTTCGTGATCGCCGCGATCTTCGTGGCTAACTACGGCATCGAGAGTCCACTGGAAGGTTTGTCCTTCACCCTCTTGATCGGTGTCATTGTTGGTACTTACTCTTCCATCTTCATCGCCAGCCCGGTCCTGATCTGGGCCCACAAGCGTGACGAAGCATCTAAGAGCAAGTCAAAGAACCCACGCGTGGTCACAGATAGCTAAGACGGCGTAAGCCCGACAGCTGACAGAGTCCAATAAGAGAGGCGTTGCAGAGAATGCAACGCCTCTCTTCATTTGCTCGCTCCAAAAGAGTATTCTTTAAGCATGGCAAAAACGGGTTGTGCACTCATTGCGTTCGCTATCTTCCTCCTCGTTGCATTCGTCAGCGATCAGTTCTACTTTCGTGAGAACAGAGAAGGTCAACTCCGAGACGGGTTCCGTGAAATTGAGAGCGATATAGAAGAAGTCGATCCACGCCTTGCCGACCCAGAACTCTATGCTCCGTCAGCTTTTGACGACATCAGCAGCACACGCTTCATGCTCAACGTGGACGAAATGAAACTGGCCGTTGCGCAGGAAGACTACATCTACGTGGTGAAGGAAGGTGATTCCATCGATGCCTTGGCCAAAAAGTATCTGGGTCGTCACGAACTGAAGGACATTCTCTACACCGAGAACCCTGACATCCAACGAGGGTTGGGCATTCCACCAGGTACCAAGATCACCATCCCATTCCGCCATCGCATCATCGACAATTAGGGCAATAATCCTTGGCCCCAACGGCCCCGCCCCTTGAGCCCATCTATCTGGTGACACGGTGGCCAATGAACTAACATGAAGAAGAATAAGGACTTCATCATGAACCAAGCCAACGCCCTCATCTATCTCGATAACAACGCAACCACGCCAATCGATCCTCGCGTCTTGGATGAGATGATGCCTTATCTACAAGGGACTTTTGGCAACGCCGCTAGCCGTACGCATGCCTACGGCTGGGACGCAGAATCTGCAGTCTCTGACGCCAGACGCCACGTCTCCCGCCTCATCGGTGCACGCCCGGCCGAGATCGTCTGGACCAGCGGCGCCACTGAGTCGACCAACCTGGCCCTCAAAGGCATAGTCGAGTCCGGTCAACTCAAGCACAATCACATCCTGACGTTAGCGACAGAGCACAAAGCCACTTTGGACACATGTGCTCATCTGAAGAAGAACGGAATTCGAGTCACTGTACTCAACGTCGGATTAAACGGACTCGTTGACATGATCGCTCTTGAGGCCGCACTGGCCGACGACTGCGGGCTCGCTTCCATTATGATGGTCAACAACGAATCCGGTGTCATTCAGCCAATGAAAGAAATTGGCGCCCTCTGTGCCAAGCACAATGTCATCCTTCACTGCGATGCCGCCCAGTCTTTCGGGAAGTTACCAATTGATGTCATCGACTTGGGCATTCACATGCTGAGCGTCTCAGGACACAAGATCTTCGGCCCCAAGGGAGTTGGCCTTCTCTACGTTCGCCAACGCAATCCGAAGATTCAGGTCCTCGAGCAAATTCACGGCGGCGGCCACGAATCCAAGAGGCGCTCAGGCACCCTCAACGTCCCAGGGATCGTCGGACTTGGTGCGGCGGCTAAATTTGCCATGACCGACATGGAAAGTGACCGAGCCCGCGTTTTGGGCCTTAGAATCAGGCTCCTCACCAAGTTACAAAGCAGAATCAACGACACCGTCGTCAACGGCTCTTTGGAAGACCGCATCGAAAGCAATCTCAATATCAGCTTCTTAGGAATCGAGAGCGAAGCTCTCCTCATGGCTCTGCCCGAAGTCGCCCTAAGCACGGGTAGCGCTTGCACGTCCACGAGCGTCGAGCCCAGCTATGTTCTGAAGGCCATGGGTATCTCATCTGAGCAAGCTCTGAGCGCGGTTCGCTTCGGCTTGGGGCGCTTCACCACCGAGGAAGAAATCGACCGAGTCGTCGACATGATCGAACAGGCCGTCGCCTCGATGCGCACAAATCGACCCCAACGTCGCTAATCTTCTAAGCCTCATCGTAGAATGTTGAATTTCCATAGCCCCCCCCAATGCGCTCCCAAACCCAGGTAAAACGGCCCTAAACTGCATAATTTCCCAGTAGTTGTGGAGTCTTTTGCCAAGATCCCACTTTTTTTCGCTCCATGCCCTTGAGACCCGGGCTGTCCTACGTATTATTTGCCCAACAGCGGGTGTAGCTCAGTGGTAGAGCGTCGCCTTGCCAAGGCGATTGTCGACAGTTCAAATCTGTTCACCCGCTCTTAAGACTCGTAGCCCCCAGGGGTACGAGTCTTTTTTTTGGACGCCCCACCCGCTCCACCAAGCCGTGTTTTCTATGGCACAAAAGAAACAGAAATTGCATTTGAAATTGTACTTTGGGCAAATCCGAGAGCTGGGTCTTGCACCATAAGCTGGAAAGTCCCCAACATGCCAAGAGGAAAGAAATCGGGCACGTGGAATGAAAGGCCACCAGTTCCCGCTGAGTCAGTGAAGAATGCGATGTCAAAGATGGTCGCCCCGACCATGCCAACGAAAGCGCCGTTGCCGACCCAGAAAAGACCACCCGGAATGCCAAGCATGTTGATTGTTCCGTCGCCAGTGTCCATTTGACCGATGCCTGGGTAATTGGCGGCGTTGACAAACAAAGGCCCGCCCCAACATTGAACGTATTGGTTTGGCAGACCTGACCAAGAGAAGTTGATGTCGGTACCAATCTGAACCGGCGCAAAATAAGGACCAGCACCGAATTCGCTAACCGGATCTCCGAGGCTGTTGACCGAGTTATTGATGTCGAAGACGGCTAATCCTGGTCGGGGTGCCTGACCCATCGGCAATTGAGGAAGATCAAGGAAACTAAAGTCATCGATCGCCACCGGGTCGTAGGCGTTAAACGAGCTGAAGTTACTACTGCGAAACTGGACTCGCACAATATCCGGTACAAAGGCGCTCAAATCGATAATGACGCGCCGCCACCCTTTCATGCCTTGACCTTCAATCGTCGGAATCACGTTTGTGGTGATCATTCCCCCTAATGTCTCATTGATGATATCAATGTTCAAAGGGTTGTCCTCCATAGATCCTGCAGGAGCGGCACTGTGGTAGAAGAACGTAGCCACAGGAATGTTGCTTGCTAAAGACGTATTGAGGCAGGGTGAGCGAAGTTCAATATCTCCGAAATTGTCAAAACTCGGAGTCCAGTCCCCGATATGCATGTAAATCCCAGGGGTTCCAGGCATTTGAGTATGATCCCCCAGCGGACCATCCATTAACGTCAAACTTCCTTGCGTGGCACCCCAATCTCCATTGACAGTCGAATTGAACGTTGCCGTATCGTCTTGAGCGTTCTCCCAGTTAAGTGGAACATCTCCAGACGTGATCAGAGGGGGATCGACTTGTGCCATGACCGTCTCAAAGTTCTCAAAATAGCCGGGTGCTATCGCGTTGTTGAAACTCTTGAGGGCAGTCGAGTTGTGTCCAGCCAAAGGGGCTGGATCGGCAGAGCTATAGGCAGTCACTGTGAGCAATTGGCTCCCAGGCCCCGTCATATCAAGTGCACCAGGCCAAGTCGATGTGAACTGACCGCCGCGCAGCAAAGGAGAAGTGAGGTTCTGGGTGGTTGAGAAAACTGTAACTCCGTTGAGATAGGCATCGATCAGAATGTCGTCAGTGTCGGGGATATCCAAACCATTGTTCGTGAGCTCGACCGTAAGATCCTCGGATGACGTTAACATTGCATTGCAAGCGCCTGGAGCGGTGGCAGGGCTCGTAATGGCAGTCACATCGAGGCTGAAGTTTTGAACGCCATAAATCTCAACGTTGTCGACCGCGAATGTCCAATCCCACCCTGCGGTGTGATGGAACCGGACGTTTGCGTTTACCGCATTGGCAGCCAGCGTGGTGATGTCGAACTCAACATGAGAGTTAACACCAACACTCGCAGGGTCATTCGCCGTCAAGTTGGTGTGGACATTCCATACCGAACCATCGAAAACCTCAAGGAGCGCCTGAGAAGCACCAAATTGCCGAAATGCATAGTCAAATTCACAAAACACATTGTCTACAAGATCCGCGCCAAACGGTGGGCTGGTTAGGACGGTGTTGACAACAAGACCGGTCGCTCCTGCATCCGAATTTGAAATGGCAATAGGATCGACCATGGGTAAGGTCGTAACCCAGGTCGTAACATTGGCGCTTGCACTTGGTGGACTGAAAAACTGCCATTGAGCTGGCGATCCAGCTGTATGACCAGCGAGATTCGTCACCGTCCACCCTGAAGGTGGAATCGGTCCAGATGCCGAAGAGAAATCCTCATTGAAAATAGGCTGAGCAGACAAATTTGCAGCCGCAAGCGTCAAGAACAGGAGTAAAAAAGTGAGCGTTGCTTGTCTTATCTTCATCGAGAATTCTCCTGCGATATGGCGGGTTTCTGAGCTGCCTAAAAAAGCTCTTCCCTAATGTAGATGACGGCTTTGCTCTTGTAAACACTCGAATGCTCTGAGGTGATTTGATTTCCCCCGGTGACCCAGCAATCGAGATTGCCTAAAAATCTGTGGAAAAGGGGTTTAATAACTATCGAGGGGTTTGTTGCGGGTTGTGATCCAGCAAACCTAAATCATACGGTGAATGTCAAATCAAACTACGGACTCAGACGAAGGAAGTCATGACACAGGAACGCCCACGCTCCCCCGGAAGATTGCCCTTCCACCTTGTGCCTGACTCCGTACTGGGGCTTGTCGCCAAAAAGACGGTCAAGGCTGAACCGTCCTGCGCCTGTGATGAGCAATGAAAGCGACAAGAAAAGAAAGATCGTGGCCTATTTCCGAGAGTAGCGCATGGCCCCATTCTTAGAGACTTCGATGACGCCGAGCTTCGGAATGGGCATATAGTTCTTGAATTGATCCAACGTCCAGCCAACGTCAGCCTCTTGTCTGCCTTTACCAGCTCGACCACCGCGGCCACCTTTTCCGCCTTTGGCTGAGACGGTTCTCTTGTCAGAACTGGCCTGATCGTATTTCATGCGTTCCAAGCGAACATATCCTCCAAAGTACTCAACAGCGCACCCATTGAGACCCACCTTTCTGGTTTGCCAAACAACGTTCGTTTCTTGTTTGGCTCCAGAGTGAATATCCTCAATGATGATCTTCTCTTGCTCGGCGTAGATTCGAAAAACCACATCGCTTGCTTTCAATGTTGCAACCTTGCTTGAAACTTCCTTTGAATATGATTGTGCGCCCAATCCTCCTCGACCCCCTTTCCGCCGAATTTCGTTGAAAGCACTCTGGGTGGATTGGGCCAAAGGTGACTCGGGCCATCCTTCAAATGCCCGACAAAGGGCCTGTAGTGCGGCTTTCTCCAATTCTTGAGAGCCAATGCGTTCATAGGAATCCAGAGTCACTTTGATTGTGCCTTTTATCTTCTTGGAGTTCTTTGTTCCAATAAGAGCAAGGCTCTTTTCTAGCGCTATGCGAGCTTCGATCAATGGCGCGCAGAAGCCACCTAATGGTCTTAGTTTCTTGAGGATCTTGAGTGCTTCTTTGGGATGACCAGAATCCGTTGCCAACCTTGCCGCCCTTAACTTCAAGTCCGCCAGGACTTCCGCGGGCGCACCGACGACTTTTGTTCGTGCAAGCTTGCGAATTGCTGACGTAGCCTTCTTCGGATTCCGTGCTTCAAGTCTTGCGGCAGTGCGTAACAAGTAGTCGGTCGTAACCATCTGAGCATCAGCGCTCTTGGCAAAACTCGCTGCGATTGACCAGATCCACTTAACTTGGCTTTGGTCCAGTTCTTCCAACTCACTTAGTCTTTCGATCAAACTCTCAAGGTTGATAGACATCGCTGCTTGATGGTCGACAGCACCCTCCATTGTCAATCGAGATGCATGGCCGAGAGGCGACATAGCGTCATCTAGTTGATTGGTTTTCAAGAGAAATGTGGCGAGGCTATTGTAGCTCCAAGCGAGCGCTTGTTTGTCGTCAAGTTTCTTAAGCAGCGCTATAGCCTTTCGAAAAGCAGTCGACATGTCATTCGACTGCTTGTTCTCGCCAGCCAGCACGCCTTGATGATGAAGACTTGAAGCCTCCAACCCTGGCAATTGGTTGCCCTTGAATGCTCTGCCGCAACGGCGCAGGACTGTGAAAGACTTCTTGTAAGGTAAATCTGGAATGAGAATTTTGACGACACCTGATTCAAAGCCCAAGGCAAGTTGCCCTTGTTTGTCATTGTCTCCACGAACCAGACTAGCAAGCTTATCTACCGTCGATAGCGTGGGACCGACCTGCCCAGCGCTGGATTGGTGGAAAATAAGAGCTCGCAAAGTCTGTTGCCGTTTGTTGATTTGATCCGGGCCAAATCGCTCAAATATTGTGTCTGCTTCTCTTAGCTCTTTGATGGCGATGGCAAATTCACGAGCTTCATGCCTTGCGTCGGAGCGAGCAAGTAGCTCCGTCGCCTTCGCCAAAGATCCGGATTCACTCTGCGCGAAGACGGCTTGCATGCTGAGCCAAGCCACTAACAATGTGGCCACGAAAGCTTGTGTCTTGACGCGATGGTTCATGTTCGTGACTTTTCTATTCGCTTTTGGATTCATCTTCTTCCTGTGGTTCCCGAAAACTCGAAGGCCGCCTCCAATCACGGGTTGCGCGCCTGAGTTTTCGACAGTAATCCACACCCAGCCTCCCGTCAACGATCGTAGTCCAACAAGACGCGCCGACAGAATCGATACGACTATCGCCTCCAAGAACTAGTCCGAAGCACCGGCGACATTCATGTCACCACACGAGTCGGTGTACCCCGCTCCACGGCCTCTGGCTGGCTTCGCAAAGAGATGTCTCCGGTTGTCTCAGCGAACGTGACATCCACCAGAAAGAAGGACTTGGAGGCCGAGGTTCTCAGGCTCCGAAAACGAATCCAGCTCTTGACTGTGTTGCTTCGGGCATTGGTCGCATTTTAATCGAAGCAAAAGCCGTCAGGCGTTCAATTCTGGTTACGAAGAAGGCGTCAGAACTGGGAGGAGATTTGACGGCGACTAGACGATGGCGCTTGGCTGATAGGAGATGAGCTATGGTTTGGGACTCGATCGATACGGAGACGACGGCTTACAACTCGGGACTTCTTTGGCCATGGGAAACCAAAGCTGAAGACCAATCCAGTGAACGCATCGGCACTCCGAGGTTTGCAAAATTCAGGGTCATGTCTGCTCCGTACCAAGTAGCGAAGCCAGACTCTGACTTTGACTTTGACTTTGAGGTTATGATCGCATCGCTTCAGCGAGTTGCAGGATTTCTTCCATGCGGCGAGTGCGCTGGAGGAGTTGCAGTCGCCAGGGCTGCCAAGTACGGCTGCAAATAAGGCAAGAGTCGGTCATGTCTGAGGACCACTCTGAGCGGCAGACAATGCAGCTCCAGTAGCCTTGGGATCGGGCCGTCTCTGATTTTCCAGATTTCGGGTCGTGAATCATCTCGTTTCTCGTTGCGAAAAAAACAGGTGTTCAGTGGCGGTATCGTCGAACCTTCATTCAAGGTTTTTAATAGATGTGCTCGCGATACGACCGCCAAACTTGTCCTGTTCACTTACCTATTCGCATGAGACCAGTGTTTAGATGCGACAAAGCTCGGAAATTTGAAGAACTGTTCAGGCAAAGATGGCCCGTCTTAGACACGAAGGCTCAATCACAAGGCAATAAGACCCAAACCTCAGGTTTGCCGGCGTTGCAGTGGACGGTACGCGCGAGCATGCCCATGCCAGCCCATGACAAGAAAAGAGCGATGCGTGCGACATTCCAAGGAGCCCAATTGGTTTCTTTTACTTCGTCAAATGCCCGAATCCTTCGTTCTACCGACGGCAGTGGATGGAAAACCGACTCCAAATTCTCTGAACGCTCGGGCTCATCTTCCTGAAGTCGATCGATATGGCGGATGTTCTTGGCCAGAATCTCCCGCGGTATGCCATTCTTCAGCGCTTCCTGGTCGCCGGCAAACGTACTGCGACGAGAGATCCGTGGAAGAAGCAACAGGCCAAGGAAGGTCCAGAGGTTCAACCACAAGAATAGCGTGACCAAACTGGCAGTCTCCGCTGGCGACGAATTCGGCATGAAACAAGCGATTGAGAAGCCCGTTAAGTTCCAGAGACAAGCGACTGCCATACCCTGACTATTCCAACCCCGCTTAACGATCGCAGCTCGGCGTTTGACTTGAGACAGGACGCCTTCCTTGCCGATGGATTCCTGCCAATGTGAAGGGACCAGGAGCTTCTCTCGACCTGGAAGGCCGACAATGCCGCCCATGAAGGCTCGGTCCGTGCTTTCAATCACGCATACGTTGTCGTCCGGTGAAGTGTCCTTCTTGCCCGATTCCATACGCATACTGCCAACAATGAGAGCTAAAGGAGCCTGAATGGCCAGCAACAAGAGCATTAGACCGGCGTAAGCGCTGATGGCGCCGATCACACCGAGTCGTTGGCCCATTTGAAGGATCAAAGTCGCGCACATGACAAAGACCGTGGTTTGAATGACGACACCACGATGCCAGCGAGTCAAAAACTTCACCAAACTCATTGATGAAAACCCATGCTTTTTCGGCAGTAAGTAGCCGCCGACGAGGTCCAAGGGGATGACCAAGACGATGTAGGCCATGGCGATGACGAGGAATGTCATCATTTCCATCAGGAATCCGCTGCTGGCTGGGATAAACCTCAGGGCCCAATTTTGAGACAAAGCGATGGTCGACAGGACGACCATAAAGCCGACGCCACAAATACCTGTCCACAATCTCGCTCTGGCATATGACATTGTCAAATTCTCGACATAACGGTTCATGTTTCGTTGCCGTAGAATTTTTCTCGGCACAGAAAACCGGATAACATGCTCTCGGTATTCGAACAAAACTCCTCTAACCCGAATTGTTGACTTGGACGGTACGGGGATGAAGAACTCGACTAAGACGAAAGCGAGCAAAGAGTGGAATCCGACAAAGTTGTGATCATCGGTGCCGGATTGTCCGGATTAACCTGCGCTCGGACCCTTCAGGAGCAAGGCATCGACTTTCTCTTACTTGAAGCAAAGGATCACATTGGTGGTCGCGTCACCAGCGATGTCGTCGATGGCTTCGTCCTCGATCGTGGTTTCCAGGTCATCCTCGACTCTTACCCCGAAGCCCAACGAGCTCTCAACTTTAAGGAATTGGGCCATCAGGGGTTTTCCCCCGGCGCCCTGGTCCGCCATCGTGGAAAATTCTGGCGTGTTGTGGATCCATGGCGTTCCCTTTTGCAAGGAATCGCATCAATCAAAGCCCCTTTTTTGTCTTTGAGCGATGGCATCAAGCTCGTCCAACTCCGTGGTTTCTGTCTTCGGAGTAAGGCAGAAAAAGACTCGCAATCTACGAACGACTTCCTCATAGGCAGGGGGTTTTCTGAAGGCATCATGGATAGTTTCTTTCGACCTTTCTTTCGGGGTGTCACACTTGATCCCGAACTCAAGATTCCGGCCTGGTACTTCCAGTCGCTGTTCGGCTGGTTCGCCAAGGGCAGTGCTGGATTGCCGAAGGAAGGCATGAAGGCCATCTCTGAGCAGCTTGCGAAAGACTTCCCTGAGGGTTCGATTCGCTTGAGTGAATCGGTCGAGTCAATAAACGGTACGAACATCAAATTGTCTTCAGGCGAAACGATTAAGAGCCGGGCAGTCGTCGTGGCAACAGACTTCGATAACGCAGGAAAACTCACTGACACAGATAAGAGCGGTACTTGGTTCGGCACCACCACACTCTATTTTGCCGCAGATAAGTCGCCGGTCGGCGAAGCGATCCTGGTTCTTGACGGTGATAAGGAAAGTTGTGGTCCGGTTAATCACCTCTGTGTGTTGAGCGATGCGCAGTCGTCTTACGCTCCTTACGGTAAATCACTGATCTCAGCGACTATCGTTGGTATCCCCGTCGAATCAGACGCCGACGTAGAAGCTTCAGTCACCACCCAAATGAGAGAATGGTACGGTGACCAAGTCGACTCATGGCAGCTGCTCAGAATTGACCGTGTCAAAGAGGCCCTACCCGTCTCCGGATCGGGCGATCATAAGGCGACGATGCCTGCTGGTGTCTTCCGATGCGGAGATTATCTCATCTCACCATCGATCCAGGGGGCCATGGGCTCAGGCAGAACAACAGCTGAGGCTGTTGCTTCTTGGTTAGAGTAGTACGGAACCAGGTAAAAATCTCCGGCCCTGAGCCTCGCAAGACCAAGTGCCGCATTCGTTCTATGTCTCGCGCAGTCCGATGGGACCACGACAAGAAATAGTGTCGTCGACTTGATCTGCAATTCTCGCGATAGAGTTGTGAAGGACATCCTAAAAATGACGAATTGTCCATTTTCTTAACGAGCCAAGTACCTATTGAATCTCTGGAAACATGGCCGGAGATTTTTACCTGGTTCCGTACCATTGCGCAGCCAACATAAGTTGGACAAATCTGCTATGTTCTGGGCGCTTAGGAGCCCTTCCCTAGTTAGTGCCCCTATTCTGTTAACCCCAAAACGGCCCGGAGTGTCACTGTGAAAGAACAAGGCGTGCCAGAAACCTCACCGGCCGTAGAACCCAAAACTCCAGAAACAGGCACTCGTTTGGTAGGATATGACCTTGCGCGATGCATTGCCTTCTTTGGCATGGTTGTGGTGAACTACCAAATCCTCATGGGTGGTTTTAGTGGTGGCCCAGAGTGGCTCTACCAGGTATTCAAAGCCTGCTCCGGTCGAGCAGCAGCCACCTTTGTCATTCTTGCTGGCGTTGGATTGACACTCATGTACCGAGCGCGGGGAAGAGCGCCGGTACAGCTGAGTAGCTTCCGAATGTTCATGAGTCCACTTCGACCCATAATTCTCATATTGCTTCTCGGCACGAGCTGGATTGCAGTTGATTTCTATGTCCAAGAAAGATCCCTTGGTCGCTCATTCAACTTCGGGCCAGTATCTACTCGCCGGACACCACCGCCAAGAACGAACACAAATGCAACAGCGTCAGCGGCGGAGGCCGCGGCGACGGCAACACCAAAACGAACTCCACCCCCTGCTCCAGTAGGAGAGCGATTCACTGACCACATGGGCAGCATCAAGGCTGGCAACTACTCAACCTTCCTCAAGATCGGCATGGGATTCTGCGGAACTTTGCTGTTGTTGTTCTGGATCTTCACTAAGAAATTCAAGTCACCCCATGGTGTCTTAGTCAAACGAGCTCTGTTTCTCTTTGCCTTCGGCTATATGTGGTGGCCGCTGTGGTCATTCGACATTCTTCATTTCTATGGCTTCTATTTGCTTGCCGGCTGTATTTTCCTGGCTCTGAAATCACGATGGATTTGGCTCGCCTGGATTGGAGTGATGGGCGGTGCGTTCTACCGGCAATTTGCTTATGACGCGACCGAAGTTAGAGAATGGCGAACCAGTGCTTGGGAAGGTTGGGAAGGCGCGTTCAAGAACCTCTTCATCAATGGCATCCATCCGGTGTTGCCATGGTTCGGATTCCTTTTGACTGGCATGCTCATCGGCCGTCTCAATACGAGTAAAGCGCGGACACGATTTGGTCTCCTATTTGTCGGTATTGCATTGGCTACATTCGGCCACATGAGCTCCGAACCATTGGAACACTGGCTTTATCCGGAGAAATATGAGACTCACGGAAATGACGACCAAGAGCTGGTAATCAAGGAACCGGAACGCCAAGCGAACCGCCGCAATAACAACGCCTCCCGATTTGGCGGATTTGGCGGTGACTCCGGGGAAGATTCTCCTCAGGCGACGACAACAAGCAACAACAATAATCGCAACAGGACCGATAGCTCCAATACCCGTGCAGGAAGACGAGGCAACAGGCCAGGGGGACGGAGACCCCGTACCGATGACAGCCAATCACCAGATGCGGGTAACCCTTCAGGATCCACCCCAGGCAATCCTGAAAATAGCGACGCTCCGGCAACGCCTAATACTCATAGTGACGGGGAGGCTACGCCCAACAACGCTGCTACTCCATCGACGCCAGAAACTGGCGGGCCAACTTCGAATACGAATCAAAGTAGTCCAGGAAACCGAAACGGACGCGGCAATAGACGGTCCAGACAGGCTAAGCCGCTACCAATGACGGTTGCCGAGGGTTTTCCAAAAGACAAGCATGCCGAGTTCATGAAGGACGTGGAAAAAGTTCGCACTCGACTGGCACGACAAGGGAGCTACGCTGACCGCAAAATTCGGGTTGAAGAAGTCGAGTTTGCAGGCAAAACACGTCCAGCAGTCATCCTCGAAGTTTCCTACGGCAAAGATAAACCCGCCCCACCAAGTCACAAGCGTGGCTTGGATAGAGTCGTGAGCAGTATTCGTCGCTCTATTATTTATGACCAAGAGCGCTTCGATGCTGAAAAAGAGCGTTGGGAAACGCGCCGAGAGGAAACTCGCGAGAGGCGTCGCCGACGTGCCGTTGCTGAAGGTCGTGACCCGGATGACATCCCTGAGAACATGGAACCTGTTGACCGAGCTACCGACAGCGAGGCTCAGGAAAATGCCGAAAATACTCCAGTGAATGCCGGCACTAATAGCGGTATCAGCGAAGTCGCCGAAGGTGCGACAACGCCGAATGAAAACAATCCTCCTGCTAACGAGGCGGCGGCAAACACCGCGAACAACGAAACAACAAGCCCAGAAGCGACGGGCAACGCCACGCCATCCACCTCCACCTCCAACTCCAGCACCACCACGCCGCCAGCCAACAATGGCTCCGCAACGCCTCCAGGGAATTCCGGCGGGCGTCAAAATTCACGCAATCGATTCCGTGGCGAAGTTTGGCCTATCAAGGTCGACTTGGTTGGAATCGAAAGGCACATGCTGGTAAAGAAAGACGAAGCCCAGGAACTCGTTCTTTGGGATACCAGCTGGGTCGAAGTCGAAGCGGTCAGAAAGCCTACGGCCAAGCAACGTTTGTCGAGCATGACCACAGTAAGTTCGAACTCCAAAAGCCCTTACTACATGCTCACTGCCATCGGCACTTCCATGACTGTCATTGGGCTCTGCCTCATTCTTGGGACGATCACACGGCTGAGAAGAATCATCACTCCATTCGTCCTTACCGGCCAAATGGCACTGACTCTCTACATCGGCCATGCTGTTGTGGGATTCTATATTCTGAACTGGATCGACATGCGTCGTGGCAATCAGCTGCCATTTATTGCCTTCTACGTCATTATGTGTTGGGTAACATCCGTGGCATTCTCCGTCGCGTGGCGGGCCTTCTTCAAACGTGGGCCTTTAGAAATCTTCATGCGCTGGATGACAAGTTAAGCTTCGATCGACAAGTACGGAACCAGGTAAAAATCTCCGGCCCTGAGCCTCGTAAGACCAAGTGCCGCATTGGTTCTATGTCTCGCGCAGTCCGAAGGGACCACGACAAGAAATAGTGTCGTCGACTTGATCTGCAATTCTCGCAATAGAGTTGTGAAGGACATCCTGAAAATAACGAACTGTCCATTTCCTTAACGAGCCAAGTACCTATTGAATCTCTGGAAACATGGCCGGAAATTTTTACCTGGTTCCGTACTATTCGAAATGGTTCCAAGGGTTCCATCCGCCTTTTACGTTATGGGGGATAGAACCGAATGGGTGAACCCATCGGATGAACGACACAGCCTCCAATTGTGAGTAATTCGATGAAAGCAACGCCTTGCTTCCTTTTCGCCCTTTTTAACCCTTCGGACATCACGACCACTCAAGCCCTCAAACAGGAATCTAAATCATGGCTATAGAGCACGATGCCCATTCTAATTCGCACAAACTGAGCAGTACAATGAATCACCGATGCATCACCTTTGCCCTTCCTTTCCTCTTTATTGCTTTCGCAACGTCGCTTCATGCCCAATTTTCGACCGCGTATACCTTTCCTGGTGACAACTACGGTGATCTATTCGGACGTTCCGTGAGTGGCGCAGGAGATGTCAATGGCGATGGTTTTGATGATGTCATCGCCGGGGCTCCTGGCGACGACAACAACGGCCCAAGTTCAGGAAGCGCCCGGGTCTTGTCTGGCTTTGACGGGAATATTCTCTTTACCTTCAATGGTGATGATTTTTTAGATGAATTCGGCTCGTCCGTGAGCGGTGCAGGAGATGTCAATGGCGATGGCTTTGATGATGTCATTGTCGGGGCCTTTCACGACAGCAACAACGGCCCAGATTCTGGCAACGCTCGCATCTTCTCTGGCTTTGACGGCAGTATTCTCTATTCCTTCGATGGTGATAATGCCACTGATCGACTCGGTTCCACAGTAAGTGGCGCAGGAGACGTCAACGGCGATGGCTTTGATGATGTTATTGTCGGCATCTCTGGCGACGACAACAACGGCTCAAGTTCAGGAAGCGCCCGGGTCTTCTCGGGTATTGACGGCAGCATTCTCTACACCTTCAATGGTGACAGCTTTGGTGATCAACTCGGATATTCCGTGAGTGGCGCAGGAGATGTCAATGGCGATGGCTTTGATGATGTCATTGCCGGGGCCATTGGGGAGGACAACAACGGCACAGACTCTGGAATCGCCCGGGTCTTCTCTGGCTTTGACGGGAGTGTTCTCTATACATTTGATGGCGACAATACAGGCGATGTAATGGGACGTTCCGTGAGTGGTGCGGGAGATGTCAATGACGATGGCTTTGATGATGTCGTTGCCGGGGCCGCCTGGGACGACAACAACGGCGCAAATTCTGGAAGCGCCCGGGTCTTCTCTGGCTTTGACGGGAGTATTCTCTACACCCTCAATGGCGACAGCGCAAACGATGAATTCGGGTATTCCGTAGGCGGTGCGGGCGATGTCAATGGCGATGGCTTTGATGATGTCATTGCCGGGGCTCCTTTCGACGACAACAACGGCACAGATTCAG
The DNA here is from genome assembly GCA_047639315.1 of Planctomycetota bacterium. GTDB lineage: Bacteria > Planctomycetota > DRQF01 > S139-23. The sequence goes on along the minus strand of JBLINQ010000015.1, from coordinate 31,451 downwards.
GAAGCGTCCGCATCTTCTCAGGCTTTGACGGGAGTATTCTCTACACCTTCAATGGCAACAACACAAAAGATGAATTCGGAAGATCCGTCAGTGGCGCGGGAGATGTCAATGGGGACGGGCTTGATGAAGTGATTGCTGGTGCCCCTGGCCCATTCAGCGTTGCCTTATCTTACGGAAGCGCCCGGATCATGAAGTTCTTGCCCACCTATCAGTTCAATGGTGACAATGGGGGCGATGCATTCGGTACTTCAGTGGCAGCCATTGGTGACATCAACGGCGATTTTGTTCCTGATTTCGTTGTTGGGGCACCTCTCAGCACAGGCGGTTCTGATCTCGGGACTATTCGCGTAATCTCAGGGAGCACCGGTGACACTCTTCATGCGGCTTCAGGTCCTCAAATCGGAGGCAAATTCGGGACCGCCGTCTGTGGCATCGGCGACATCACCGGGGATGGAATTCCCAATTTCGCCGTGGGTGCACCCAGGGCTGGAAATGTTGATCTCTCCAATCCTCCTACTTTTAGCGACTTTCGCGGTGCGGTGAACATTTATTCAACTGCCAACGGTCTCTCATTGCACCAAACGATTTTCGGCGAACAGCCCTATAGCGCCTTCGGTAGTGTTCTCGCAAACGCTGGAGACGTCAATGGTGATGGGGTCAACGACCTGATCGTCGGTGCTCACTCGGCTGACTTCGCAGGCTCAAACTCTGGCAGAGTGAATGTCTATTCCGGCGCGAATTTCTCGCTTATCTATTCCTACGATGGTGTCGGGGCGGGCGACCGCTTCGGTTTTGCTGCCGATGGTGTGGGCGACGTCAACCATGACGGCTTTGATGATTTTGCTGTTGGCGCCTGGTTCAATGACACCAACGGCAACAATGCCGGCGCGGTTTATGTTTACTCGGGAGCAACCGGAAGTCTGCTGCACACTCTCTTTGGCAACTCGACCGGCAACCCCCTTGGTGGTGGGTTTGGCTATTCTGTTGCCGGCCCGGGCGATGTAAACGGCGATGGCACTCCTGACATCCTTGTCGGTTCACCTTATACCGATGACAATGGAACAGATTCTGGAAGTGCGCGAGTCTTCTCCGGAGTCGACGGATCGCTCATTCATCTATTCACGGGAGTTAGCGCTGGTGACAATCTTGGCTACTCAGTTGGCAACGTCGGAGATCTTAATGGGGATGGCTATGACGACATCTTGGTGGGCGCACCATTCGAGGATGACAACGGAACAGATTCGGGAGTTGTCCGCGTGTTCTCGGGTCTTGACGGAGTTCGAATTCAGAGGATCAAAGGCCTCATGCCGAACGATAATCTTGGTAAGTCTGTTGCCGGCATTGGCGACATAAACTTGGACGGTTTCGCCGATCTCTTGCTGGGGGCACCGGGCAGTTCAACCAATGGTCCAGGCTCAGGGGCGGTGAGTGTGGTCATTTCGCCGACTTTGCCAACAGGTGTTTATGACTTCGGCCAAAGCGGCTTGGCCCTCAAACTTGTTTGGGTTCCCGACAATGGCGATGCCAACTCCCCGACCGGTGCGATTGTTGTTTTGAATGCGACCCCAGGTGGCACAGGTATCAACGTTGCGAGCCTCGCTCCGGCCCTATTTCCCACGGCCTTCGGTTTTCCCCTGCTGGTCGCCAACGACCCCGGGAATGTTCTCGAAACCGGCAGCTTCGGATTCAACGGGCTTGGTGTGTTGGTGGCACTTGGCATCTCGAGACAGAATCCGGTCTTGGCTGGCACCACGGTTTTCATTCAGATCTTTGAGATTGCTCCATTGATTCAAGGTTCGAACGGTCTGAAGTTCTTGCTCGAATAGCGATTGACCAAGAGTACGGTACCCGGTCAGATTCGCCAGTTTCTCAACTGCAGAAGACGCAAATGCTTAGGGCCGATTCGTTGCACAACTGAACACGGGATGCTGTTCCCGAATAGGTTCACCGTCCTAACTTCAATAGCCTCGGTTTCTGCCATCAAACTACACATGAAACGCGTCGCCTTGAGGAAATCTGCGCTTCCTAATGGTGAGATGGTTTTCGAAGAAGTGAACCTTTGTGTCACTGAATTGCGCCTTTGGTTGACCATTACCGTGATCCAAGTCAAGTGGATGGTTGAGTTCACAGCCTGGGATTGAACGCAGAGAAACGGAAACTGACGAATCTGACCTGGTACCGTACTCCACAGGTACCGTACTCCAGCTATCATGGCAGGTCGACCACCCGAGAAAATTGTGAATCCGCTTGGACCTGGGCCCATGATGGCTATGCTTTCCGCATCACCTCACCCGCCTCGATTCAAGGCACATAAAATTTCGATGAAACTGCGATGTCACCCGCCTCAATGGTGGTGGTGATCAGCTCAGTCCTGGTGAAAAATGATGAATCTGCGATCTGCTGTTTTCCTGCTCCTCACAAGCGCCATGCTGACACTCCCTGTGTTTGGGCAGGCTGGTGTGCCAGCGACTCCTGCCAAGCCGGTTACGCTTCCTGAACTCCTTGAGAAGTGGGAGGCGTTGAAGACACACGAGATTGACAAGAAAGCGACATGCATTTCTCAGATCGCCGGCATCATGTCCGACGACAGCGTCGCTTTCTTAGAAGAAACTCTCGCCACTGAAAAGAGCGTCAAGCTCAGGCGTTCGCTTCTCCATGGGCTGGCTCGCACGCCTAAGCATAAGACGACGGTCGCCATCTATGATCGGATCTTGAAAGAAGGCAAGAATGTCACGGAACAGCAGTCGTGTTTGAATGCGGCTCGGCGGATTCTTCCCGACTGGCGTGAGGTCCTTGACTGCTTTCTCAAAGATCCGACCAAACGATCGCTCTTCTCGAGTGCGCTCTTTGCTGTTGCGGCAGCGCGTGATGATGTTTCCTACGACCGTCTCGTCTCCATGTACAAAGCCGAGAGAGACACAAACACAAAACAGTCGATTTTGAGAGCAGTCCTGGCCTACTACTTTAATGAGCAGGTCTACGCGCTGTTCATCAGCCCGAACCTTGCACCTAAGAGTCCGGTCGGTTTGCGCAGGCCTGCGCTGCAGGCACTGAGCCGGGCCAAAGACATTCGCTTCTTCAAATTCACGCGGCTGCTACAGAAGAGAGTCGAAGACGATTTCTCACTTTCTTCATGGGTCAGGCTGAGTGCTTCTTTCGACAGTCTCGAAGCGCTGAAGTTCTCGATCTCATGCCTCGATCCGGACGGCAAACGGCCGAGAACTGAATCGGAGTTCTTGCAGATTGGCACGCGCATGAAATCGCCTGAGGTCGCGGTGTGGTTCCGCAATAAGGGCTGCCGCTCGCCCAGCGAGTTGATCAAATTGGCAACCATCGGACACATGGCCAAACACCCTGCTCCCGGTGACGCCACGCTCCTAATCAAGCTGTCCAAAGACCGGAGCGCCCAGACTGCAACTGCGGCCACAGAGGCTCTTGGAGGCTGCGACGAAGAATTGGCAGCCAAGCGACTGGCCAAGCTCATCGGCCACAAAAATCCTCTTTTGGCGGGGGAAGCACTCAAGGCGAGTTTTCGTCAGAGCAAAGGGGATCCTGAGGTCGTCAAGTCGTGCATCGCTATCGCCGACTCGTCCAGAAGCTGGGAGATGCGGCTCGTGGCCATTGAGCTTCTCCGTGAAAAACACGCGACAGCCGCCAAGAAGGCTCTTTACAAGAACGCCACGCACGACGAGGCACTCGTCCGAGCTGCGGCCTACGATGCACTGACCTATGTACGTGAGAAAGAGGTTGTCGAATACCTTCTGAAGCTCCTGAAGCAAGACCAGAGCCGTTCCCGATTCGATCTGGCCGATGCGCTGGCCGACCTCACAGGCTTTCGCTGGGGCGTCAAACACGAACGCTGGATGAACTGGTGGTCAAAAGTGCGCGACGAATACCCCCTGCCGCCGAAGCCCAAAGAGAAGGGGCCATCCAGCGATGACGGATATGCCGGCTACTACGGCATCTCAGTGAAATCCAACCGCCTTGCCTTTGTCATCGACATTTCAGGCAGCATGGGAGCGAAGGTCAAAACATCGACTCGCCTGGAAGGAGCCAAGTCGAATTTGATCTCTGCGGTGAAGACCTTCGGCGTTGACACGCGTTTCGCACTGATCGCATTCGACAATGTGCTATTGGAATGGAAGGAAGACCTGACCCGGGCCACGACCGCGAACAGAAAGGACGCTGTAGCATGGGCTAAGAAGCTCCAGCCTCGCGGCGGCACCAACATTCATGATGCCCTCATGGCGGGCTTGGATCTGAAGAAGGTTGACACCATCTTCTTTCTCTCAGACGGCTCACCCTCTGCTGGACCGGTCACCAACACCGATCAGATTCTCCGCCTCGTCCGTGAAAAGAACCGTTTCAAACGAATCAGGATTCACACCATCGGCGTCAAGCTCAGCGGACAAATGAAAGAGTTCATGGCCAAGCTGGCCGCGCAGAACTACGGTGAGTCACGCAACATCGAATAGGCTAACGGCTGATGCACGCGTAAGCACTGCCTATCGTGTTACAGGGCGGGCAAAAGTGGCTATCGAGATAGTCCCGCACCATCCTTGTTGATCACGTCAATCCCGCGGGAAGATCGATTCGCACCTCTCGCATCGCCAGATATTCATCTGGGCCACACAAAGATGGGCTAAGAACCAAATGAAGCAAAGAAGGCCAACGGCAAAACCTAAGTAGATCGCGGGTGTCCCATCTCCACTTGCGAGGCACAATCCTGCTCCGAAGAAGATCGGTCCACCCGTCAAGATGAGGAGTGCAGCGACCATAACGCCGAGACCGTCCACGCACTTTTTCTTGGTCGGGAAGAGAAGAACAGACTTGCAAGTCCGGCAAAGCGGGTTCTTAAGAGGAAGACCGTTTTCCGTATTGGAGCATTGCACCATTGAATGGCCGCAATGAGGGCAAGCCTCGGCGTACTTCGAGATCTTCTTGTCGCACTCCCAACATTCAATGAAGGCCATCTCTCATCTTCTTGCCACGGGAAAATCAGATTCCAAAGTACAGGACTACCTTATTCTCATGCATAGGAAAGCACCGCCAATTTCGATGCCAGCTGGCAAGGCGGCCACCAAAGGTGCCGCTCACGAAATGCAAAGGTAATCTGGGTCAATGCCGAATTGGCCCTTCTTGCAAGAAGGGCACCGCTGCCCTTCTAAGTCGCACACATCCCTCGTGTGCTTTGCCCCACACTTCGGACATTCAGAGGCGGGTTCTCTTGAGTCCACCTTAAAGTGGTTACCACACTCGAGACACAGGTAGGGTGAGTCATTGCCGATACATCGCGAGAGGTTCTCATGGTCGGGGTGGTAGGCGTACTGCTTCTCACCAAGCTCGTTGATGAAATACGGATTCCCGTCCGACCACGATTCGATCATGTGAGGGCAGTGACTGCACAGGAATCTGGTTGCTTGAGCCATGGTGGTTCTCTCTTCTTTCTTGCGCCTTTGCAGCATCGCCTGGAATGACTTCGATTTCAACGTACGCTGCCGCGCAATGGGAGTCAATCACAGCTTGCTCTACCTTGGTCGTTCACTTGCGAATCGACTCATCCCTCCCCATCAATCGCGGCACGTATCTCGACTTCAGGAATTGACCGGCGGGTAGGGGGTTGTATTCTGTGTGCCCGAGTCTTGGGTGTTGGGAGGCGGTAAGCATGCTTGCTTTTGAGTGAGTTTTCTTGGTTTTGGGGCACAGACTTGGGGTGTGAGTCGGCAAGATTTTCCCCGGCGGTGAGAACTTGGAACTCCTTGCATAGATCAATGAAAACCTGGGTGAAATGAGCCACAATATGGCTCTGAGGGTGGACGATCCGTGTTCTTGTTGCGGGAGCTAACAACCAAGTGAAGAATGTAGCGGTGGTATGCCTAGTGTAAGACGGAAGGTGGTGCCCTTGGCTCGAAGACGTCTTTGTTGGCCGAACGTCTTTGGTGACCCCGTATTTTGTCGATGACCTGTGGCTCTGTGATGACCGAGACGATTTTCATGGCAACGTTACAGTTAGGGCAAAGAAGTGGGTCAACCTCGAAGATCTTTCTGATGAGCCGCGCCCAGCTGGCGCGAGACTTTTTCTCTCCCACGGATAGGTCGTCAAGATCTTCATCGCAAGCAATTCCCACTGATGAACATTCGGCGTAGTCCTTGCGGACCCGATTGGCGTAAACGCCGTAATACCGCACCATATGCATTCTTGGATCAGGAATTTGGTTAGCCACCTGATGGATGAACTCCACTGGGTCTAGCACAAGGGAGGTTTTGCCCGTCCTATGATCTCGTGGTGTCGCCACCAAGACCTTGCCGCTTGCCGTTATCTCAATTGATGTCAACCGAATGGGTGCCCTGGTGGCGTAACGAGCCAGCTTCTCGAGATTTTCTGAATCTCCGGCTTCGATGCGGTGTCTTGCATGAACGGAAAACCCAGAATGCACCCAGCTCAGAAGTGACAGCATGAATGACTCTGACAGTCTCTCTGCCTGATGTAGTCGGGTCAGGAGCAGCCTGCGAAACGCTTCCTCAATAGCCGCAGTACGGAACTCCCTAATCCTCATGAAATCACCATCTTCCGAGAACACGCCCGCGGTGACGATGGCATGAATGTGAGGGTGGAAGTTGGCAGCGTATGAGCCAAAGGTCTGGATGGATGAGACAAAGCCGCATCGGGCGTCTTTGTCATTTGTGATTTGGGCTAGCACTCTGGATGTGGCGTCGAAGGCCGATTTAGAAAGAATGCCAAGGAGCTTACGCTCTCTTTCGAAAATACCACGAAGCACCTTGGGGATAGTGAAGACGATGTGCCGATGAGGCACATCATAAAAGACGTCGCTGCTCAGCTTTTCGGCCAGCAGAGCGCCACGTTTGCTTTGGCAAGACGGGCAGGAATTGCGGGTTTGGCAGGAAAAAGCAAGCAGGTGCTCCTCGTGGCAAGATGGACACCGGATTCTGGCGAAGCCGCCGTGAAGTAAACCACAGTCCAAGAACTCTTCGACGCTCTTGGCAATGATGGGACGCAAATGGCCAGATTTGGCGGCAAAGCGCTCTTCGTGAATGTGGGTGTAGTGCTGGAAGTGCTCGTTGAAGATTCTATCGAATGGATCTTTCTGCGGGAAACGTGGGCGGTAGACAGCGTGTGCATCCCTTACCGTCCACATCCCTTGGGACAGTTCGACTTGAATTCTGCAATGAGCCGAGGTGCCCATCATCGCCTCCGTCGTAAGACAATCCCTTAGTCATAGACGTCTTTTAAGATGGAGCCGGCGCGGAATTGTCTGCGATCATCTTGATGACCATCGACAAAAATCGAGGTCGGCTGGATCACCAGAATTCAGGGGAACCGTGATAGAGAATCGACCGCACATTAAAGCCAAGCTCAATGCCCACGGACAAGTCGAAGCCCTGCGGACAGTTCCAAGCCGCTCTCAAGCCTTTCGTGACCGCGCGATCCGATACGCGGAAACGCGAGGTGAAAATCCGATATAGTTTGCCCACTTGGCGAAACGGCATTTGACCGCCGCCCCTCAGATCCAAAGACCAGTCAGAAGCTTATCGAAAAAGCCCTATCACTTGCGACACGGGCCGACGTAGCGACCAATCATCGGTGTCCAATGCTCCTTGAGGTTCTCGCGCTCGCTCAAGAAATGACGGGCCAAAAGAAAGCTGCACGACAAACGCTCGTCGACCTCTTGGAACTGAAATTTCTGCAAGCCAAAGTAGACATTTTTGGTGACAAAAGTTTCGGTCGGGCCAATTCGCCTCCTGGGCTTGAGTGGGTGGACTACCCCAAACACTTAATGACAAACGGGATCGAACCATCGCTAAGAATTGAATGATCAGTCGGCGGCGAGCAAAAGGCCGTGGGTCAAAAGCGAAATCGAGAACGCGGCGCTGAGGGTGATTTCATGCTCACAGCCCTCAATGCCTCAGAATCTGGGGATTTTCGGTATCTTCAAGGCTGGGCTTCAACAGATCTTCTAATCAAATAACAACGAACCAAAACTCCTCGTTGCACATCGAAGATTGAGACTGTAGTCTCTCAAAATGTTGCATAGGCTCGCTGCCGCTGTCCTCTTGATAATTAGCGCCGTTTCATTGAACGCTTGTCACGAGAAGAGTGGTCCAGACAATTCAGTAGACTCCGCCAATGGTAGCTCTTCGAAAGCTATCTTTGCCGACGCGTCGACAGAAATAGACCTCGATTTCATTGACCAGCTTAGGCTAACGGGCACCTACGCTCTTTATGAGATTACTGGGACCGGCATGGCGGTCTTTGATGCCAACAACGATCAGAGACTCGACTTTCTTTGCTTACAGAATGGATCACTGGCGGAGGGCAAGCCCGACCGACTGTTCCTGCAGGGCGAAAACGGAAAGCTCAAGGATGTTTCAGCTGACTCCGAATTCGCCAGCACCTTCAGCACCGGATGCGCAGTTGGTGACGTTGACAACGATGGCGACGTCGACATCTACGTCGGCACTATCGGTATGGACCATATTTATCTGAACGACGGTAATGGCAAATTTCGGGATGCGAGCGCCGAGATGGGGCTGGTCAACAACGGCTTCACGACATCATTGGCTTTCCTTGACTTCGACTTAGACGGTTATTTAGACATCTTTGTATTCCGTTGTTCAGTCCTCCAGGAACCGGCACCCAAATGCCTTCTGGTAAGTGATGTCCAAGAATTCTGCCATCCTCGACAATACCAAAAAATCAACTCGCAGCTTTGGCGCAACATCGGTGGGAAGACGTTTCAAAACGTCTCTCAGTCATCAGGGATCGCTGCGAAAAAGTCTTATGGCTTAGGTGTCATTGTCGACGACTTTAATAATGATGGTTGGCCCGACCTTTACGTCGCGAACGATAGTGTGCCCAACTTCTTGTGGGTCAATAACAAAAAAGGTGGCTTCAAAGAGGTCGGCCTCATGTCAGGAACAGCAGTAAATAGTCAAGGTGCCTCCGAAGGCAGCATGGGGCTCGCTGTCGGTGACATTGATGGCAACGGTTTTCCAGACATCTTTACCACCAACGTAAGATCCGAAAGCAACACGCTCTACTTTGGAAACAAAGGGCTCGATTTTTCTGATGGCACCGCAGTCGCTGGGTTAGCCGCATCCAGTTTGCCCTACACCGGCTGGGGCACCGCGTTTTTCGATCCCGACAACGACTCCGATTTTGATCTGATCTTGGTGAATGGATCCGTGGCCCGAAATACTCCACCATTCCCAGGTTCCAAGAAGGGCTCTGTGTGGGAGCATTACTCAGAGGGCAATCTCTTCTTTGAGAATATCGGCAATGGCCAACTCTCGCTAAATCCAGACATGGCCAAAGCCCCTTGTTCGTGGGTGGCCAACCATCGTTCGATGGTTGCCGTTGATTTCGACGGCGATGGCGGTGAAGACGTTTTCATAGACGCCATGTCTGATGAGACCCGTTTTTTCCGCAACGTCGCGGAAGATCGAGGTCATTGGATCAAAGTCGAAGTCTACGACGACGAATACAATCGTTACGCTATGGGAGCCGTCGTGAGGATATACTCAGGCGACCTCATGCTGAGAGGCATCGTCAACTCAGCCACTTCATACTTGTCGTCTTGTCTTGCACCCCTGAAGTTCGGGTTAGGCAAAAGAATGCAAGTCGATCGTGTCGAAGTGACTTTCCCCGGTGGCGAAGTGCAAACCTTTGCAGGTGGCAAACACGGGGAAACCTTGGTCCTCCGCCGACAAAGGAAATAGGACAGAGCCCCTCCATCCTACACCGACCCGCCTCATCGCCTCGGATGTTTCGGATGTTTCGGATGCCTCAAGAATGCAAGATCATGCATAGGATGACACCAGAACAATAGAATAAGAAACCAGCAAAGACCCTTCCTGATCAGGAGTGAGCTTTTCTTCTTCCATGGTCCATTCTTCCATTGTCCTATGTTGTTGCGCCAAACAAGCCCCACCGGGCCCGCGATGATCGTCTTGAGAGCGTGATGAAGCCCAATTAGGACAAGTCATCCACTCAAAGATTGGTCATTGGCCAGGCGGAACCACTGCATGAAGCGCCCAAACAATCATCAATTATACCGTATTGGGTCTCAGGAACGCGAGGAATGGCCATGGGGAAGCCCTCTTGGCCCTCAATGATGGACGAAGGACAAAGTGTACAAGACCGACATAGAATTGCATATTTCGACCCAATAAAATGAGCATCGCTATGAGATATAGCGCGATAACCATAGTATTCGGGAGCCATGGGGTTTCATGCCGTTACCCCGAACATCAAGAAAAGGTGAATAAGAATGATCAACACTCGGTTGATGATGGGCCTCTGCGCGTTCGTCACGTTGACGACTTTGGGCTTTGCCCAAGTCTCAGTCCCTGGTTTCATCGAAATCCAGGATTACCACACATCTAACTCTCACGCCCAAGAGGGAAATGAAACTGGTTCGGTATACCGTAAGATTTATCATCATCCGAATGCCGGCGCGCTTCGCGTCGTCTTTGGTGCCTATGTCTTAGGTCCTAATGATTGGATCGAAGTTTATTCACCAACTACAGGTGAACGTCACAAACTAAACAACGCAGAAATGACAAAGTGGCGCGGAAGTTCAGGCTTCTTTAATGGCGACACACTTTGGATTGACCTCTATCTGGCGCCGGGGTCGACTGGTTCTTTTGACATTGTCAGCTATTTTGCGTGCATGGGTGGCATCACATCCGGCGACACGAGTTACGGCTATCAGACAATCTGTGGCGTCGATGACCGCATCGCCAGCACGGACAATCGTTCGGCTCGTTTTGTTTCGAGCAATTTGGTCTCGGGCGGCGGCTGTACCATCTGGTTAGCTAGCGCCGATGGCTGCGCCATCTCTGCCGGTCACTGTTTTTCGAGTGGTTCTTTGCAATTGGCTGAGTTCAATTGTCCACCATCGCTCTCGAACGGTTCTCTTCAGCACCCCCCAATCGCCGACCAATTCCCAATCGATCCTACGACTGTGAGTTTCACCAATGGTGGAGTCGGAAACGACTGGGGCGTGTGCAGAATGTTGACCAACAACTTGGGCCAAGAAGCTCACGTGCTTCATGGTTTCCACAATGTTGTGGCCTCTGTTCCAAGCATCAACGAAACGATTCGCATTACTGGTTTCGGTGTTGATGGTGGCATCGAAAACCAAACGAACCAAACTCATACAGGTCCATTGGTCGGCAACACCGGCACGGCTTTGGGTTATCAGGTTGATACAACGGGTGGCAACTCTGGTTCGCCAGTGATCAACGATACTACTGGTAATGCAGTCGGTATTCACACTCATGGTGGTTGCAGTTCGACAGGCACTGGCAACAACTCTGGCACATCAACAAGTCATACGGGGTTCCAGGCAGCCTTGTCAGCACTTTGTAATCTTGTCCCCATGGTTCCGGTTGCCAGTTTCACAAACTCAACCTCAATGATCCTCGACGGTCAGTCAGTTACGTTTAACGACACGACCACAGGCGTCCCATTGACTTGGGATTGGGATTTTGATGGCGACAACATCACCGACGCCACCACTGCCTCAGCGACGTTCCAATACAACACGCCAGGCCTATACGATGTACGCCTGACCGTGACGAATGGTCTGGGATCCGACACAATAACGATGCCAGCACTTATCACCGTTAACGCAATCATGCCGACCAGTGTGCCATACACCCAAGATTTCAGCGGTGGTCTGCCAACAAGCGGTGAGTGGGTTTTCTCAAGCATTGGAGCAACGGGCCGCATTCAGGCTTCAAGCTTCGGGACAAACTCACCGATCTCGGGCGCCCCATCCTTGGTGATGGACTCGTCCATCAACCAAAACTATGCAACCAACCAAGCCGCCCTCTTTATCGACTTAGCGACAACCTCAGGCGCCATGTTGCGCTTCTGGTTTAAAGAAAGTAATGACGAACCCGATCCTGAAGATGGTGTCTTCTTGTCCGATGGCACGACCGAAATTCAACTCTTGGATCTCGGTGACGGCCCACAGGACTGGACTCTAATGACCGTCAATATCACTGACATGGCTGCCAATGCAGGACTCGTGCTGACGACAGATATGCGCATTATCTTCCGGCAACGTGACAACTACAGTTTGTCCAGTGACGGTCATCTCATTGATGACATTCATGTTTCCTTGCCAACAACCCCAGACAGTGGACAAAGCAACGCTCCACTCGCCTCGCTGACTTCCGTTGGCATGTTGGATATAAATGGTTTCACACCGGTAGACGGTCAAGTAGGCCCGTTCTTTGTCGATGTTGCCGTCGGTCAATACTTAGACTTGGATATTCAAGGACCGCCCCTGGGTTTCATGGCGATGTACGCCGGCCAACTCAACCGAGCAAATGCAAGTTTCCCTGGCAATGGACAACTCGACATCGGCCTACTTGGTCCGGTCGACTTCTCCGATATCACGGTTGTTCTGGACGGCATCAATCCAACGACTTTGGTTGATACGTTCGGTATCTTGACCGCCGGCGGTCAACAAAGATTTGCGGCCATTGTGCCACCGATCTTTGCACCAGGCAGCACTTTCGCCTTGCAGGTTCTGGTGACGCCTGGGCTGCAACTAACTGCAGCGATCCAGGTCACGATTCAGTAAGCTCTGAGATTCGTTAACGGGTCGAAATGAGAATGGCCGGAATTCAGAATTGAATTCCGGCCATTTCTTTTGCTCTAAGTTTCAAATGGTTGATGGCTACCCGCAATCAACAACGCATTCATCGACCTTCTCTGTGATAAAAATCTCTCGTCCCTTAATCATCCAAAAGGCGGCGAATACCCAAATCGCGGCCATCTCAATAACGAACACAACCCGGCTCTCGTTGTAGTCTCGTCCCTTGTCTAAAACAAAAATGAGGAAGGCACCGGCGCACGGCAATAAGACCATGAGACCACTTAAGGTCCGGTAGGTCTGGCGGTACATCGCGCGGCGTTTTACATTTTTCATCTTCTTAAGCGTGTCTTCGGCTCGAAACCAACAGACATAGGCGATGAGCGTAAAGAAAGACACAGCGCAGACAGTGTGCAATCGTGGTGAAGTAAAATCTGCCGTTCCGTCTATCGGTACATGCGTTGGTAGAAGAGCTATGCCAATTGCGAAGAGCCCAGCAAGATTGAGGGCTTGATTCTCTTGGACACTGAATCCCTTGTAGAGATATAGAAAAGCACCGATGGCGAACAAGCAACCAACAAAGACATCGCGCATCCTCGTGTGGTAGTAAGCGCTCATCGAAGTTTGTAATTCGATTTTCAGCAAGGAGCCGATACCCCACAAAAGCAAAGGCAATAGAAAAGCGATAACGCCGATTCCGACTCTGAGTGACACATAAGTCGAATGAATGTGCTTGTGCAGTTGTTCCGAATCCATGATCTTTTCCTCTCTTGTCATCCCACGCCAATCTATTGTTTCGCCTCAGAAAAGGCGCTCTTGATCTAAACTCTTGGGGGCGTTGCGATAGTGAGCTGCACACCGACGATCAGCGCCCACGCCATCGGGTTCTCTCTTGAGTCCTCCGACAGATTCCTCGAAAAGACGCATTTCGACAACGAGTCTATTAGGCAAGGTCATGCAGGCGGCAAGTCATACCGAGGTCAACAACGAAAGAAGAATCTACCATTCCTTGGTCGTTTGGCTTCGCTTTTCCAATGCCCCATTCTGAGCCACCTGCTTTAGCTGATTTGTCTTTTTTCGAATTCTCATAATTTTCAGTGTAATAAAACGCCACTGAATAACTCCATCGTATGGGGAGACTGCGACAAGCTTCGGCCAATCGAACATGAATTTCCGTCGCAGTAAGATATGGAGAGCCGAATGAAAATGGGCGAATTCTTAGTATCAAAGGGCGTCGTGACGAAATACGACATCGTCGCTGCATTGAAGCAACAACGCTTAATGCAGCAGCCAATCGGTCGAGTTGCGATTCGCCATGGCTGCCTAACAATTAATCAAGTCTTCGATTTGCTTCGCCTTCAAACCGACCGAGAAAACAGTCATTTTCTCTTCGGAAATCTGGCAGTGGAGCTCGGCTACATGGACGAGACGCAGTACCATGAGATTCGTCAATTGCAGACGTCTACGAGCCCAGATTTAATCGATGTGTTGTTGCAATTGAATATGCTGTCGGAAGTGGAGTGTCGCGTTTCAGGGCAGGAATTCGCGGCTCTATCATCCAACTTGAGCCGATGATTTGGTCGACGGCTTCTGACGATCTACAGCGCCCCAAAGAAGTCGACGCTTCGACCAAAGCACACCGACGGCAATAGCCCACATCACGAAGGAGCAAACCGCCGCGACATAGACCAAGACCGCGGCAGCAGTTCCCAAAAGCGTGCTCACGAGAAAGGACTCGCCACTTTTGACGCCAGCAAAGAAGAGTGCCAGTCCGACAGCAATGGCGACAAATCCCAACAAGCGGTCAAAGAACCAATACAGTTCTCGATTCGGTCGTTGTTGTGATTCCATGGCTAATCTTCCTGGGTAAACCATTCAGATAACGGGTGGGCATGTGACTCTCTTCCCTATTTTTCGGAATGTCTCTTTCGTTTGTTCAGAGTCAGTCCATTCTGATCATTTCGTGGAGTGGTTCGAGGGCCGCTCTTCACGATGCTGAAACCTTCGGCCCAATCCCCAACTCGTCGGCATGCGGCTTCAAAGCGTTGATAATAAACTGGATATGATCGCCAAGGTCGGCTTTCAGATGATCCACCCCAGCTTGCACTTCGTCGCGTTCGACCTTGGCAGCAAAAGACTTGTCTTTTAGCTTCTTTTTTACGCTCTTTGGTTTCAGCGTCAAAACGCCCTCCGGCCTGACCAGGCAACACGCCACAATGAACCCTGTCAGTTCATCACAAGCTAAGAGAGCCTTATCCAATGGGGTGTCGTAGCTGACGCCCCACTTCGTGTAGTGAGCAGATATGGCGTGGGCGATGTCCTCTTCTTCGCGTTCTCTGAGCCACGCAACAATGCGGTGCGGGTGCTCCTCTGGCCAACGGTCATAGTCTGCATCATGGAGCATACCTGCCATGCCCCACTGCTCGACGTCCGCGCCCTCGCCATAGACCGAAGCTGCTTCTCGCATGACAACCTCAACAGCCCGAGCATGTTTGCGCAAAGCGATGCTGTCAGTCCAATCAACGAGTAATTCCCAAGCTTCTTCTCGATTTAACGACATAGTGCCTTTCCCTTTCTATAAACGGCCCGCGGCTCGTCTGTGATCTTCTATCTGAGTTCCAAGACGTCGCTGACGACTGGTTTCCATAATCCTGGGATCAGAACTCGATTTAGGCAAGCAATTCCACGCTCAGAATTGGACGTAGTCCCCGGAAAATGTCACTCTTCGGTCATGAATGACCAAACAAGCTCGCTCTTAGCCCACCGGGCGTCCTCTCGTTGCCATGTTGCCAAAAGAATGGTCATGCTGCTGGTTGTGATGCTGACGACGTTAGCTGCCTGTACGACGAGCGAGCCCAGGGGTGCTCAAACAACAACGACTGGTGGCATTGCTCTTGCGCGCCAAGAGATGCGTCGGCACGAATACCGTTCGGCATTGGATTTCCTCAGTGAAGCCCGTCGCGACACAGATTCAGATCGAGAGCGCGCCGAAATCGGACTTCTATCTGGTGATTGTCATCTTGCATTGGAGGATTACCCCAGCGCCATCAACTCTTATTTTCGGGGCAGAACGGCAAATCATACAAAAGACGAAACCACGACTTATTTGATTTCGCTGGGATTAGGAAAGTCCTACGAAGCCCAAGACAGATGGGCCTCCGCTGAACGCCATTTATTGGAGGCCGTCTCCTTTAGCAAAGCCCCTGACCTTCAAGACCGCGCACTCATGCGGTTAGGCAAAGGTAGTTTGTCCCGGGGCAGACTTGACCGCGCGCTTGGTTACCACAACAAAATTCATGACCGAACGACTTTCGGTTTCCCAGAGTTCGCGGCCGAGCTGAAAGCTGAGCAGGACCGTCGAGGAAGCCCCAAGGCCACGAAGATTCCCTTGCCGACAGTGTTAGCGCCTGAGATTCTGAGTCGATCGGTATGGCGCGCCAAGAGCATCGAATTCGCGGGCCATCCGGAACCCATGAAGAAGCCTTGGCGAATCACTGTTCACCACGCGGCATCACCGGAGATCCCGCCAACGGCCATGAATCGTGCGAGTGCCCAAATGCGGGCCTATCAGAAGTTTCATCAAGGTGAACGCAAGTGGGCTGACATTGGTTATCACTATATGATCGACGGCGCCGGCAGAATATGGGAAGGCCGAGAGATGCGCTGGCAAGGCGCTCATGCAGGCAACAACAAACTGAATGGCGGCAACATCGGCGTTTGCTTGATGGGTAACTTCGTCGCCAGAGAGCCAACACCCAGCCAAAGGCGAGCTCTCAAACAGCTTCTGTCATGGCTTTGCGAAAGCCACAAAATCCACCCTCATTTCGTCGCTGGTCACCGGATCATGTTGAAAGATATACCCGGCAAGTCGACGCTGTGCCCGGGAGCGCGCCTTGAAGCGTATCTCAACCGGATCAAACCTCACTTACCGCGCCCCAAGAAATAAGCACAAATCTTCGTCAGTGGTATCAAACCTAACCGGTGAAGTATTTAGAAAGGCGCGGTCCACGCTGGTGAGCGTAGTGGTTTGTGCCTGAGGCTCCATAGACAAGTTCAGTCGAACCGCACAATCTCTCATAAGCCATCTTGCAGATCGGTTGGCTATGGCGAAGTATGAGGTCATCATCATAGGGACGCACTTCAAGAACTGCCGGCGTCCCTAACACTTCACCCTCAGCGCCATATCCGAAACCAGGATCAAAGAACCCAGCGTAGTGAGCCCGGAATTCACCGGCGGTCGTTTCGTAAGGCAACATTTCGACGGCGAAGTTGGTGGGAACACGCAAGTACTCAAGGGTACTTAAGATGTAAAAGCGCCCCTTCATTAGAAGCAGACGACCGTTCTTTGGCCTTGTGATCGGATCAAAGAATTCACTCGGATCATGGCTGCCGGGTTGATCTAGTAAGAGCGGCTCGGGCGACTTCTTGGCGACAAAACCAACGATGTCCTGTTCCAAATCTACCGACATCATCAGTCCGTGATCGACCACAGCGTCTTCGGTAACCAGAGCGTTGCCGTTCTTGTCAAAGAGCAAAGGATCTTCGTTCATAAGCTCAAGGAGCTCACGGTCATCCAGAATTTGACGCTCACCGTAGAAGATAGCCTGATTGAGAGATATCCCTTGGGATACACGAATGTCAAAAGACTTGGAAATCACCTCGATCCATAAATCACCGTGATAACCGCGGGCATGTTTCTCGTAACGAGGATTGCCGTCACTGATCGTACGAGTTTGGAGATCAATCCGCCCGGTACTACTCTTGTTGTTGGTGTAAGCCCCGATCGTCTTTGGGAGACGGAGAGACTCATTCAGGCGGATCAAATAGACCTGACCGCGGTCCAAGAAAATCGGATCTGTTAAGTCGATAGGCCTGGCGTGAAAACTGTCCAGTGCATCTCTCACCGACTCTCCGCGTAACGGCAGAATCGAACCAGGAAGTTTATATCCCTCTGCCGAGAGAGTCAGATCTAAACTCGAAGGCTGAAATTGGTTTTCAGTCAGTGGTTGATCAGGAACAACTAACCCTTGTTCAACCAAGAGCCGTAGGTACTCCGTCGTGAGAGCACCTTGAATGTCGTCAAAATCCCGGGCCGAATTCTGGGTCATCGTAACTATCTGTTTTGAGGAAAAGAAAAAGGGCGCCACCATTGGCAGCGCCCCAATTCAAATTACTGATTGATCAAGAGCAACCCATCGAGCTGCCACAGTTCAGGCATTTGTAGCAGGAACCGTTGCGAACCGTAATATGGCCACAGACGTCACAGAATGGCGCATCGCCCATCATGTTACCGAGGCTATTGTCAATGCCCATGTTCACACCACGATCTGTACGACCGGAGGTCTCACTGCCAGGCTTCTGGAAGTCAAAGCCGAGCTCCTTCGAAGCCGAAACAATCTTCTTACGATTATCTTTTTCGACAGAATCGGCTGCGATCAGACCTTCTTCCATGCCATCTGCTGGCTTGACATGAACAAAGTCAGTCCGGCCGAGATACTCAAAACCAAGAACACGGAAGATATAGTCAATGACACTGGTCGCGAACTTGATGTTCGGATGGTTCACTGGACCTTGTGGCTCAAACCGTGTGAATGTGAAGACATTGACGAACTCTTCTAACGGCACGCCATGTTGCAAGCCCAAGGAGATCGAGATTGCAAAGCAGTTCATCATGCTTCGTAGAGCTGCACCTTCCTTGTGCATATCGATAAAGATCTCACCGAGGGTGCCATCGTCATATTCGCCAGTGCGCAAGTAGACCTTTTGGCCACCGATGGTGGCTTCTTGGGTCGTTCCCCGACGATGTTGTGACAAGCGACGACGCTTGAGGATTGGTTGAGGGCTGGCAAGCTTCTCTTCCAGTTCCGCAATCTTGGCTTTAGCGGCTTCCAACTCTGAAAGAAGTTCACCATTGTTCAAGTTGGTCTCAACCACATCGCTCTTTGCCGACAATGGCTGGCTGGCTTTGCAACCATCACGATAGAGAGCAACGGCCTTGAGGCCTAGGCGCCAACTCTCCAAGTAAGTGTGATGGATGTCCTCAACTGAAACATCATTTGGCATGTTTACAGTTTTGGAAATCGCGCCGGAGATGAATGGCTGAGCTGCAGCCATCATGCGAATGTGACCAGTGTGGTGAATGAACCGTTGACCCTTGGCTCCGCAACGATTGGCGCAGTCAAAGACTTCCAGATCCTTCTGACGCAAATGCGGTGCGCCTTCGATGGTCATGTTGCCACAGATGGCCTCACTGCTCGCGGTGATCTCATCGAGACTGAAGCCTAAGTGAACCAAGAGCGAAAAGCCGGATTCTTGGTACTTCTCAACAGGGATCTTCAGGTTCTCGAAAGCGCTGGCATCGAGGACGAATGAGCTAAATGCCGATTCAATTTCAAACGACCCGCCCAAAGTGGCTTCCGCCTTATCGATGTCTTCTTGGCGAAGACCCTTGGCCAAGAGAGCCTTACGGTTGACGAACGGGGAGTCGTCGAAGCTCTGAGTGCCCAAGATGTAAGCTGAAATGTCGCGAATCTCGTCGCGGGTGTAGCCCAAGTTTTTCAATGCAGGAACAACTGAGTTGTTCATGATCTTGAAGTAACCGCCACCAGCCAATTTCTTGAATTTCACCAAGGCGAAATCAGGCTCAACTCCGGTCGTATCGCAATCCATCAACAGGCCGATTGTGCCTGTCGGTGCCAAGACTGTTGCTTGGGCATTGCGGAAACCATTGTCTGTTCCCAACTCAATAACACGATCCCACTCTTGGCATGCTGCCTTAAGAAGATCAGCTGGGCAATATTCCTCGCTGATGCCGTATGCTTCATCCCGGTGCATGTTCATGACCTTGAGGAATGGCTCGGCGTTCTTCTTGTAGCCTTTGAACGGGCCCTTCGTAGCAGCCATTTCAGCTGACGTAGCGTAAGCCGTTGCGGTCATCAGTGCGGTGACGCCACCACAAACAGCACGACCACCATCGCTGTCGTAAGGCAAACCGGAAACCATCAGCATGGCGCCCAAGTTGGCATAGCCCAATCCCAACGGACGGTAGGCTTGCGAGTTCTTGGCAATTTCCTTCGTTGGATAAGAAGCCATGTCGATGATGATTTCTTGAGCCGTGAAGAACGTACGACATGCGTGGCGGAAGCCAGGGACGTCGAACTTGTTGCCTTCACCCAAGTACTTCATCAAGTTGATGGAAGCCAAGTTGCAAGCAGAGTCATCGAGGAACATGTATTCCGAGCAAGGATTCGAACCGTTGATTCGATCGGTGTTCGGGCAGGTGTGCCAACGATTAATGTTGCTATCGAACTGAATCCCTGGATCGGCGCAGCGCCAAGCGGAATCTGCGATTTTCTCCATCAGACCCTTGGCAGAAAGTGTCTGGGCCACTTCCCCTGTTGTCCGGTAACGCGTGTTCCATTCGTCGTCGTTCAAGACAGCTTCCATGAAGTCATCTGTAACGCGGACGGAGTTGTTTGAGTTTTGTCCAGAAACGGTGCGGTAGGCTTCGCCGTTGAAGTCAGAATCGTATCCAGCGTCAATCAGTGCTTGGACTTTGTCTTCTTCCTTGGCTTTCCAAGAGATGAAGTTTTCGATCTCAGGATGGTCCATGTCGAGGATAACCATCTTGGCAGCGCGGCGTGTCGTGCCACCAGACTTCGTCGCGCCAGCAGCCTTATCCAAGACTTCTAAGAACGACATGATGCCAGAAGATGTTCCGCCACCGGCGAGGAGTTCGCCTTCACCGCGAATCTTCGAGAAGTTCGTTCCGGTTCCGGAACCGAACTTAAAGAGACGCATTTCGCGTTTCACAGCTTCGGCGATATCGAGCAAATCGTCTTCGATGCTTTGGATGAAGCAAGCTGACATTTGGGGATAGGTATACGAATCCGGCGACATCTCGATGCGGCCGTTGTTCTTGTTCCAATACCAGTTGCCAACAGCTTTGCCTCCGATGCCATGCATCGCCTTAAGGCCACAGTTGAACCAGACTGGAGAGTTGAATGCACCTCTTTGGGTGACCAACATGAAGGTCAATTCGTCTTCGAATGCATCTGCAGCAGCTTTGTCAGCAAAGTAGCCGCCCAAATTATCACCACCCTCGCGAATCGTACGAGCGACACGACGGACAACTTGGCGAACCGAAACTTCGTGGACGGTTTCTGGAACACCAGCCTTCCTGAAGTACTTCGACACGACAATGTCGGTGGCAAGTTGCGACCAAGTGGATGGGACTTCAACGTCGTCCATACTGAACACCACAGAACCATCAGGGTTCTTGATCGAACTGGATCGGTTGGTCCACTCAATCGTGTCAAACGGATCAGTCCCTGGCTTGGTAAATTGGCGTTGGAATCTAAGGCCATTCTTGCCCATTTCCGGAACTCCACCTGCTTGCACACTATTTGTGCTTTTGGCCCGCTTCTTTTGCCCACTGTTCTTGGTCGGTGTTGCCATGATATCCCCTTTCCCCTGTCCACTTTCAATGAGAATCGCGGTGGCTGCCAGCGATTCATCCCCGTTCGGCGCGCCCTTCACAACACGCCTCCCGTATATTCAATTTTCACTTCATGTTTCCGGCACCGATCCGCTTGGATCCGATCAGCAGAATTTCGCTTTTGAGGACAATTTTTGCTTGCTTCTGGCGCAAAAGTCCTCGGAGTTCGAATTCTCGCTTCATTTCCAAATTTGACGGCCTCACCAACTTGGGTGGGGTGTGCTGTCGAATCAACCACAACATGTAGTGGATGGCGCCGATAGTACAACAATCGAATTGGGAGTCAATGACCCATTGAGAGAAAGGCAAACGACTGCGATTCGAATCCCAGTCCCCCAGGGGTAAAGGGCAAACTATGACAGATAGGGGACAAGATGTCCAAGCGCGTAGAACGTCTCAGAGAGTCGGTTTTGTTATCTATAGGGGTCACCGGATGCCCTTATTTTTCCGGTTAAATCCACCTGGAGATTGTTCCTTGAGGCCAACCACGACTGGCATCGGATCTTTGCCTTTTTCCGACATGGATGAGGCTCTGAATTACGTTTTTCAGCACTACACTTTGGGCTTTCTACCGCAGATTGCGCGAGGTGACGGCGACGGCGGCATGTTGGCCCTAGTTCTTCCGCCAAAATTGGCAAAACGAGGGCAATCGGGCTTCGGCGTCGCACTTATTGATCTTTTAGAAGATCCAGCCATTCGGGAGGCCTTTCTTGACCTGGAGAGTCTCGAGGGAACCCGCGCCGTCCAGGATGCACAAGAAGTGGCCTCTTTGCTCCAAGCGCACGGGCACGTCAAGAACTTCAAAGCGCAGATGATGGGCCCTTTAAGCCTCCTCCAGACTCTCAGAGACGCGGCATCCCGCCCTCTTTGGAGCGATAACAGTCTGCACGAACCCGTTCTTAACTGGAGCATCGCTTTGGCTCGGACCATGGCCAGTGCTCTGGCGCCTCACTGCGATGAGCTGCACCTATGGCTAGACGAACCCATGCTCGGGCTGATGGAAGGTGACAACCAAAGGGATGCCGCCTACGCCCTTCTGAATCAATGGCACGAGGCCGTTTCGGCCATGGGCATCAAAACGGGTATCCACTGTTGCTCCTCGCCTCCATTTGGCTTGTTGAAGCACACCCCCTTCGCGACCTTCTCCTGTGATGCTGTTCGCTATCGAGCTGAAATTGAGGACGCGACGGATCTCCTCCACCCCTATATCAAGAACGGTGGGCAGCTTGCCTTGGGACTCTTGGCGCCCATGAACTGGAGCGAGGACGTGGATCAGCGCCCGTTTGTCTTGGAGCTGGCTAAATCTTTGGGCATCGATTCGCCTCAGGAGCTTGAGCAAAAGTTGCTTCTGACGCCTTCGTGCGGAACTATGTTGACCCCCGTAGACCGGGAACTTGAGATTGCCCAGACACTCGAGCAATGGGCTACGAGTGTCGCTGAGAATTGGAAATAAGAATCAATGGCAACCGACCGCGTCGCACAAAAACAATTTGTTCGTTCCTACGAGCTCGACCCATACAAGCACGTCAACAATGGTGCTTACGTCAATTGGTTGGAGAACGGACGCGAGATGTTCTTGCGTGCCGAAGGACGAGACTACTACTCTTATCCTACAGAGCTCGACGCTTGGTTTGTCGTCGTCAACATCAACTGCGACTTCATGAGCCCTGCCTTAGCTGGTGAGGAAGTCGAAGTCAGTACCCGATTGGCTAAGATCGGCAATTCGAGCGTTGTCTTCCGGCAGACTATTCGTCGCACCAGCGACAATAAAATGCGAGCTCGAGCAAGAGTTGTGATGTGCTTTGCTGATTCCAACGACGAATCAATGCGCGTCCCTGAAGATTTCCGTGAACGATACACGCCATCGACCGAAGGGGATATTTGGATCAATGACGAAGGAGGCGAACGTGGCAAATCTTGATATGGCCGTCCTCATTCTCGACGCCGAATGCCAGATAGACTCACTCATCAGCAAGTGTCTTCGCCATCGCTGTCATCGAGTCGTCTTGCCAGTGTCACTCGAAGAACATCGCCCCAAGATTGAATCCTCAGGATTGAGCTGCGACACCTACGGAGATGGCTCAGAGACGATTCCCGCGCTCAAAGGAAACACCGCCTTCTTATGTACCGACGCCACCGTGCTCTCGGGATTGGACGCACACTTCAAGAAGACTGGCAATCATGTGTTTCGTGGTTGAAACAACCGGACGACGCATGGCTCTTGCCTAAGGTTCGTTGCCTGTCGCTCCTGAAGAGCCTCTTCTCGCTCAGTGAATGAAAAAGCCCCGCTCATCTTTGCCAAGATGAGCGGGGCCTCAATTTATCCAGCAAACCAGTTGAGCTTAGCCCAAGAGATCTTTGACGATCTCTGCTTCGTGCTTGAGTTCGTCGACCGTGGCTTGGAGTTTCGCTTTCGCAAAGTCATCCAATTCAAGACCTTGAACAATGCTGTAGCCGCCCTTGCCATCGCAAATGCATGGGAAGCCAATGATCATACCTTCTGGTGTGTCGTAGGAACCGTCGGAAGGGACAGCCATGGAAACCCACTCGCCGTCCTTGGTACCGAATTCCCAGTCGTGCATGTGATCGATGGCAGCATTGGCCGCGGAAGCAGCAGAGCTGAGCCCACGAGCTTTGATGATAGCAGCGCCACGCTGTTGGACGGTGGTGATAAATTCACCTTCGAGCCACGAGCGATCGCCGATGACTTCCTCTGCAGGAGTTCCACCAATCTTAGCGTTTTGAAAATCAGGGTATTGAGTGGCACTGTGGTTACCAAAGATGGTGACGTTGGTGACACACGATGTTTGCTTGCCAGCCTTGTTGGCCAACTGAGCCATGGCACGGTTGTGATCCAAACGTGTCATCGCTGTGAAACGTTGCTTTGGAATATCAGGCGCGTTGGCCATAGCGATCAGAGCGTTGGTGTTGCATGGGTTGCCAACAACAATGACGCGAACGTCTTCAGCTGCATGATCGTTCACTGCTTTACCTTGACCGGTAAAGATCGGGCCATTGTCGAGGATCAAGTCCTTACGCTCCATGCCTTTTCCACGTGGCTTGGAACCAACCAGGAAGATGCGGTTCGCATCTTTGAATGCGACATTGGCATCGTCTGATGTCTCAATACCTTTGAGCAAAGGGAATGCGCAGTCATCGAGTTCCATGACAACGCCTTCCAGGGAACCCAGGGCCGGAGTAATTTCCAAGAGGCTAAGGATAATTGGCTGATCAGCGCCAAAAACCTCGCCCGATGCAATACGAAAAAGGAGGGCGTAGCCAATGTTACCGGCTGCGCCAGTGACGGCGACTTTGAGTGGTGCTTTCATGATCTCTCTCCAACAAAAATCGGTTAATCTTTACGAGTCCTGTTCCAAACGGACCAAGTGAGCAAGCACTTGATGCATGTCCACTTGCTGCCCTTCTTCACAGCTAAGAGTTTCAACTTTGGCGGCGAACGGTGCCGTCATTTTGTGTTCCATTTTCATGGCTTCGAGTATGGCGATCGTGTCGCCAACAGCCACGTCCTGACCTTGCTCTACTTTGACGGCGACAACGCGGCCGGTCATCGGTGCAATAATATCGGCAGCCGAAGCATCATCGACTTCTTCTGATCCAGCCTCTGGGTGGAAGCGTTGACCGGCATAAGGTTCGCCTGAGCCAGTGACCCAAACGTCTTCGCCATTACGTGCCATGAACAGGCGCTTCATGCCATCGGCACCCTTGATCAGGAGCTCGCCATCTTTGTTCTGAATAGTGAAGACCGATTCCTGACCGTCTTCGTCTTTCAAGACGAGTTGTCCGTTCTCGAGCTTGCCAGTAAAGGCGTAATCTTTACCGCCAATTTTGAGGTGAAATGACTTCATGATTTACTCCCCCTCCAAAAGGCGCCAGTGACCGGCTTCAGCAAACGGGCTATAGCAGTCAGCATCGGAATTAGAGGGCACCACATCGCCGCCGCCCCCGCGTCGTGGGGCTAAAAAAGCGTAGGCCATGGCGGCCAGGACTTCCACGGGAATTTCCTCGGAGACAATGAGCTCGTTCGAGTCACCCATCATTTCATCCAAAGTAGCTGTGTGAAAATCGCCAGTCCCAAACCATGGCGCCTTGCAAAGACGCGACAATAGGCCGGTATTCGTCTTGATGCCCAAAATGGCCGTGTTGCTTAGGGCGGCAATGATCTTCCGGCGAGCGGCTTCACGCGTCGCGCCCCAGGCAGTGAGCTTGGCGATCATCGGGTCATACTCAACAGACACTTCACCGGGCCCATCAAGGGCAGCGTCAAATCGGACATCAGGCATGAATGGCGCACGCAAATCATGCACGTGCCCAGGAGTTGGCAAGAAGCCATTATCTGGATCTTCGGCGTAGATCCGCACCTCGATGGCATGCCCACGAGGCTTGGCGTTCATCATACTGTCAGGCAACAGGCCACCTTCGGCGACGGCGATCTGAGCGGCGACAATATCAACACCGTAAACCATTTCAGTAACCGGATGCTCGACCTGCAGACGGGTATTCATTTCCAAGAAATAGAACTGATCATCAGGACCGAGAAGGAACTCAACAGTTCCGGCGCCAACATAACCAACCTTACGAACAAGGCTCAGTGACGCCTCTTCCATCTTCGTGCGAACATCTTGCTTCAGAACCGGCGAAGGACATTCTTCAATCACCTTCTGATGGCGCCTCTGCAAGCTGCATTCACGTTCGCCAAGGGCGACAGCGTTGCCGTAGGAATCGGCAAAAACCTGAATCTCAACGTGACGAGCAGGATGAACAAAGCGTTCAACGATTAAACGATCATCGCCAAAAGATGAAAGGGCAACGCGGCGGGCAGCAACAGCAGCCTCGACCACATCCTCTCCATCATTGACCACAACCATACCTTTACCACCACCACCGGCTGAAGGCTTGAGAAGAAGGGGGCGTCCGACTTCTTTCGCTGCGCTCTCGAGGTCATCGGAACTGACGTCGTTGCGTCCCGGCACAACAGGGACGTCAGCCGTGACCGCAATGTCGCGAGCCCGCGATTTGTCGCCCATATCGATGATCGATTGAGCCGATGGTCCAATGAAGACGATGCCTTCATCTTGGCAACGCTGTGCGAAGGCGGCATTTTCAGCCAAGAAGCCATAGCCTGGGTGGATCGCACAACAGTTCGTCGATTTGGCGGCAGCAATCACCTTGTCAATATCAAGATAGCTTTCGATCGCAGGGGCCGCGCCAATATGGACGTACTCGTCAGACAGGCGTACGTGCATGGCGGTCAGGTCGGCTTCCGATGCCAAGGCAACGACCGCAATATTGAGTTGGCGCAAACTGTGAATGATCCGCACCGCGATTTCACCACGGTTGGCGATCAGAACTCGTTTGAATGGAACAATCTCTGTTTTCACTTTTTTGTCTCCACCCAAGAAGCGCGTCTCTTGTTCAAGAAGGCGTCCATTCCTTCTTGTCCTTCTTTACTCGCTCGCAACTTGGCAATCCAAGGAGCGGTCTTTTTGATTGCATCGGCAAGCTCAAGGTCCTTGACTTCGGTGATGAGTCGCTTCGATTCGCCGGTCGCCTTAGGACCGCACTGGAGAAGAGATTCAATCAACTTGTCACACTCGGCTTCGATCTCGGCGCGGGGCATCGACTTCTGCGCCAGTCCGATTCGCTCCGCTTCTTGGCCGCCAAAGACTTCACCGCTCAAGAAATAACGGCGGGCGTGAGTCTCACTGACTTTCCTCAGGACGAATGGTGAGATCACAGCAGGGATTATGCCCAATCGCACTTCGGTAAACCCGAGCTTGGCCTCGTCGGCAACAAGGGCGATGTCGACCGCTCCGACCAAACCTGCTCCGCCACCAAGGGCATGACCATGAATGACGCCAATGACTGGCAAGGTGCAGTCAGAGATGGCTCGGAACATGCAAGCCATCAAACGAGCGCCCTCTTCATTTTCGGCCAAAGACAAATCAGCTGAGGCTTTCATCCAATTCAAATCGGCACCAGCACAAAAACAGTCGCCTGCGCCACGCAATACGACAACACGAGTTGATTCAAACGTGTTCATCGACAGAAAGGCCTGCTCCAATTCATCAATGAGTTGAGCATTGAAGGCATTGCGCACGGCTGGGCGATTCATGGTGATGGTCGCCACACCATTCGTACCGCGCTCGACTATGATCGTCTCATAGGAAGTCATTGAACTACATCCGAAATACGGAGAATTTTGTGTCTTCAATTGGTGCATTCAGAGCTGCCGAAAGCGACAACCCCAGTACCATGCGAGTTTGAGCTGGATCGATCACACCATCGTCCCAAATCCGAGCTGAGCTGTAATACGGATGCCCCTCAGTCTCGTATTTCTCGAGGATTGGTTGACGCATAGCAGCGTCTTCGGCATCCGAGAATTCTTTGCCTTGGCGTTCGAGCTGATCGCGTTTAACTGTCGTAAGCACACCGGCAGCTTGCTCTCCGCCCATGACTGAGATACGAGAATTTGGCCACATGTAGAGCATGCGTGGGTCGTAAGCGCGGCCACACATTCCATAGTTACCAGCGCCATACGAGCCGCCGATGACGACAGTGAATTTCGGAACGTTTACCGAAGATACGGCCTGAACCATCTTGGCGCCATCCTTGGCGATTCCACCGTTCTCATAGCGGCGGCCGATCATGAAGCCTGTGATGTTCTGGAGGAACACCAAAGGGATTTTGCGCTGGCCACAAAGCTGAACGAAGTGAGCCGCCTTCTGAGCAGACTCGGAAAACAGAATGCCATTGTTCGCGACGATGCCCACGGGATAACCCATGATGTGGGAAAAACCCGTCACGAGTGTTGTGCCGTAGTTTTCCTTGAATTCATGGAAGCGACTGCCATCAACAATCCGAGCGATGACTTCGCGCACGTCATAAGGTTGTTTGTTGTTGGGATCGACGATGCCGTAGAGTTCTTCCGCAGGGTAAAGCGGTTCCTCAGGCGTTTGCAAGGCGACGTCAATATTCTTCTTAATGTTGAGGTTTTCGACGATGCTACGGACCAAGCTGATGGCATGCTCGTCGTTCTCGGCCAAGTGGTCGGTCACACCTGAAGTGCGGCAATGAACATCTGCCCCGCCTAAGTCTTCGGCGGTGACGATTTCGCCGGTCGCAGCTTTCACCAGGGGCGGTCCACCGAGGAAGATCGTGCCTGTCCCTTTGACAATGATGCTCTCGTCCGACATGGCTGGAACGTAAGCGCCACCGGCGGTACATGAACCCATGACAGCGGCAATCTGAGGGATGTCTTGCGCCGACATACGAGCCTGGTTGTAGAAAATTCGACCAAAATGCTCGCGGTCAGGGAACACATCGGCTTGCAGCGGCAAAAAAGCACCGCCAGAATCCACCAAATAAATGCACGGTAAGTTATTTTCTAAAGCAATATTCTGAGCCCTAACGTGCTTCTTCACGGTCATCGGGAAGTAAGTGCCCCCTTTGACGGTGGCATCGTTGGCAATGATCATGCACTCGAGGCCGTTAACTCGGCCGATACCTGTGACGACACCGGCTGCCGGCACATCTGTGTCGTAGATACCCCGGGCTGCGAGCGGCGAAAACTCGAGAAAAGGAGTATCCGGGTCGAGAAGCTGGTCAATCCGGTTCCGGACAAACAGTTTGCCTCGGGACTCATGGAGCTCTCGTGCCCGTTCTGAGCCACCCTGGCGCACTTTGGCCACTTCTTCTCGTAATTCCTGAACCAAACCGGACATACGTTCGGCTTGTGCTTTGAAATCCTCAGAATCGGTTCGAATCTGTGACTTAATGACTTTACCCATCCCCGCGTCGCTCCCGATTATCCTGAAACGGTCAACCTCAAGGGCCATTTTGGCCGATTCGTAGGTAGAAGAGCTTTCAGATTTTCTCATTTGACAGCTGAAAGCTATGGGATCCTACCGACCAGAGCTTCCTATGTTCAATGACACAGGAACCTCTTAAGGTTGAACATCTCGATAAATATCATAGATTCGTGTACGTGCGGTAGCAAAGTCTCGTGTTGGCAGGTCCGTCAATTGATCGGCCTGACAGAAAACGACACACACTTTTTTGCCGACTCGGTTCCATAGGAAAGCTTCCATCTCGATGAGACTGGTTGGCGCCTCGCCCGCGGCCCAGAGCCGCCGCCGAAGCACCCCGCCTCGTGATGCAAGCCTGGGCAAGTCCCCGAAATACCTCTTATGTGAGAACCAGGTTGGCACCGCTTTTATGCTCCCAGGATCGTTGGCGATTCGGAGCGCAACAAAACGCAGCGGCCAGATCGTTGCAAATAGATAGCAAACACAAGCAGCCCTGCTGCCAAGGAACAGATTACAAAAATGGATTTTAAGGAACTCGGGCTCAGTGAGCCTGTCATGGAGAGTCTCCATAGACTCGGATTTACCACCCCCACACCGATTCAAGCCCAGGCGATCCCACCACTCCTGCAAGGGCGAGACCTCATGGGACGCGCCGAAACTGGATCGGGCAAAACTCTCGCATTTGGCCTCCCCCTCGTTGAACGGGTAGAAGCCGGTCGAGTCAGTATTCAAGCACTCGTCGTTTGCCCTACTCGCGAATTGGCCCAACAAGTGGCTGATGACATTGAGAACGCCGGCAGAGAAAAAGGCGTCAAGGTGGCCCTCGTGGTCGGCGGCGTCCACGTGCGAACCCAACGGATGCAAATCCCAGGAAAACAAGTCGTTGTTGGCACGCCCGGGCGCATCATTGACCTCTTGACCGATCGCTTTCTTCCGATCGAATGGGTCGAGTACTTCGTCATGGACGAATTCGATCGTCTCTTGGACATGGGATTCCTGGATGACATTCGTCGCATCGTCAAGAGGCTTCCAGATGAACATCAGACTGTTCTCTTCAGTGCAACCGTACCGAAGATGATCGTCCAGGAAGCGCAGAAGCTGTTAAGGAACCCGGTTCAAATTCAGATCGGTAGCGCCAGACGCGCCGTCGATACGATCAAGCAAAGAGCCATTCGGACATCCAGTGCGCGTAAGCTTGCAATCGTTGAACAGATCCTGAAAGAAGAGGCAGAGAAAGACGGCTCCGTCGTTATCTTCTGCAACACGAAGAAGGCAGTTCGCCTCGTTGACCGTGAACTCTGGGCCAAAAATCTGTCGGTGGCAGCTCTTTCTGGTGATCATGAACAATCGGTTCGCTTCAAAGTCATGGAGCGTTTCAGGAATCGCGAGATTCGCGTTCTTGTCGCGACCGACGTCGCCGCTCGAGGCCTCGACATCGACCACATCGGTCATGTCATCAACTTCGACACGCCTTTCGAAACAGAAGACTACGTTCACCGCATCGGTCGGACAGGACGCGCTGGTCGTGACGGCGTTGTCACGACCCTCATCGGCAACGACGATTATCAGAAGTTCGAAAAGATTCGCAATCACATCGAACAAGACATCGAGATGCTGTCTGAGAAGTGCGAACCGCTGCGGGATATATCCAAGGAACGTCCAACTGAAAAGCCCTCGCGACCTCGCTCGAATGACAGAGACGGGGACCGCAAAGGCCAAGCGAAACCTGAAGAAACCAAAACTCCGGCGCAGAATTCGGAGCCTGCCGACGAAAATCGGAATGACGACACTGACACGACAACAAGACCTCGTCGAGCTCGCCGCCGATCCCGTCGCCCTGAACGAGATGCTGAAGGCAGCCAAGAGGCCGCTAACGAATCGCCCTCTGCAGCTAAACCTGCATCTGAGTCCGAGAGTGTCAGCTCAACAGACTCCACGTCTCAGGAAGAAGCCCCAGCCAGGAAGAGACGTCGCAGTCGCGGCGCGACCCGAGGCAAGGGACGCAGTGTCTCTGAAGATGGTAAAGGCGTCAGCTCAGAACGAAGCTCTCAATCATCAGACACAGACAACGACAAGAATGAAGGTGACGAAGAGCAACCACGTAGAAGCAGAAGACGTCGTCGTTCTACTGAGCGCCGACCTGTTGAGTCTGCTGAAGGCGACCGAAACGCACCCCAAAGCCCTACCAACGATTCCGAACAGGGTGGTGCCGAAAAAAGCCGTCGTAGTCGCCGACGCAGCCCAAATGACCGGAATCAAGAACAAGACAAGAATGCTTCTCGTCCAGAAGACCGCTCTGCATCTGGGCGCGGCAGAGAGCGCGGCAGCGAGCGCGGCAGCGAGCGCGGCAGCGATCGCAACAACGATCGCAACAACGATCGCAACAACGATCGCAACAACGAGCGCAACAACGAGCGCAACAGCGAGCGCGGCAACGAGCGCAACAGCGAGCGCAACAGCGAGCGCGGCAACGATCGCAACAACGAGCGCAACAACGAG
>JBLINQ010000014.1:0-54029 GCA_047639315.1 Planctomycetota bacterium | reverse complement strand
CGAGATCGTCAATGGTCTTATAGACTGCCTCAAGCCCCGCGCGATCGGAGGCATGAAAGTATTGACCCTCGGTGATTTTTGCGATCTCTTTCAAAGTCTCTTCGTCGACTCGATAACGTTCACGCACTTTGACTCGCCGGCCCAATCGATTATAGGCCGTGATGACACACCCTTGATCGGATCCAGCACCAACGGCATAGACCTTGACGTTGAATTTCTTGGCGAGTGCGGCGGCATCTTGGGGTGTCGCGTCACCAGCGGTTTGTTCACCGTCTGACAAGAGAATGACAACCTTGCTTTTAGCATCAGATTCTTCAAGTCGCCCGACTGCGGTCATCAAGCCGTCACCAATGGCGGTGCCGCCAAGATCTTCCTCGCGAGGAGACAATGGAGTCCTGATGAGACCAGCCTGCTTGCGCAAGGCAGAATCGTTGGCTTCCAACCAGTCGTCCACGATTTTCTCGAGGAAATCTGCGACCAGTT
The DNA here is from genome assembly GCA_047639315.1 of Planctomycetota bacterium. Classification (GTDB taxonomy): domain Bacteria; phylum Planctomycetota; family DRQF01; genus S139-23. The sequence continues at coordinate 53,546 of JBLINQ010000014.1, read as the reverse complement.
CATTGTCGAGAGTCAATGGACAACGCGTGTAGGCATACTTACCAAAGGAGACGATTCCGATACGGTCAGCTTTCCGACCGGCGGCAAAATCCTTCATAACCTCAGCGACATGTTCGAGGCGTGTTTTGTTGCCACCGAAATCTTCGCCGCGCATGGACCCTGATGTATCGACCGCCAGGAGGATATCGATGCCATTGCTCGTCACGACGGTATCAGCGCGGCCAATTTGCGGCCGAGCAAGTGCAACGATGATTGCCGTCAATGCCAAAATACGAATCAAACCAAAGGCCTTCTTCAGCCGCATGCGCAAGGTCGGCGCCTGGTTCATCAAAGGTGGCATGTTCGAGAAGAGAATGGCTGGTCGACTTCGGAGTCCGGCTTGCTTGTAGATAAAGCGCACCAAGATTCCGACAGCAAGAACCGCCAACGCTGCGAACCAATAGGGAGACTCAAACCGCATGGCTCATCTCCTCATTTTCGGTGAGGATTGCTGGCTCACGGTCGACAAAGCTTCGGGCCATCGCCAGCGCTGCTGCGACCTCTGAAGTTGGTGGCTCGTGCAAGGCGTATCTGACCAAGTCTGCGGTCGACAAGAATTGCTGGAGCACGTCCTTCTCGTTGGCGCTCAATCGCTGATCCAATTTCATGGATGAAAGGAATTCCTCAGTGGTCTGCTCAGATGCCATGATCTCGAATCGCAACTCAATGTAACGACGAATAATAGCCGTCAGTCGGTAATAGAATTCTTTTACCTCGCCCTGCTCCAGGAGTTGGAGAGTTTCGAGATGATCCAGTTCTTTGGTTGCCACTTCTTCAGCGGAAAGAACTGGCACAGCTGCACGCTTTTTCGCTCTCAGGAGGAAGAAAGCGGCAACGGCGAGGATGAGCAAGGAGCCGCCAATAATGAGCAAGACCGTGGTCCCGTCTTTCTTGGCAATCTCAGCTCTCTCCTGTGGTAGCTCGAAGATGTCGAGTGGTTCCTGAAATTCAGGTGCACCCTCGCTGACACTCACCACTTCGACGGTGATAGCGTCGGTTTTTTCTTCAACCCAATCTTGCTCGACTGTCTCGCGCCAACGTATGGCGGTGGGGGCAATCGTGAGAACCTCGTCGATGCCGGGGTCGAGCACCACTTCCATGCTGCGGATCCGGTAGTTGCCTACTGGATCTTCTTCAGTCCAGATGCCGGCGTCGTAGACAATCTGATGGTCGAGTTGTTCGAGAATGGGTGGCCAATCGATCTCGACCCCTTCCCGAAACTTCACCTCGACGCGGTATTTCACGCGGGCACCGATGTCGACCTGCGGCGAATCAACGGCGGCAGTGACCTCAATCTTCGGGCCACTGTCGGCGATGACTTCGGCTGGATTCTCTTCATCCGGCACTTCGCCAGAGCAGGCCGAAAGGAGGCCAAGAAGCAGCACAAAAATGAATGACTTAAAGTACTTCATTTTCCTAATTGATCCTCAAAGATCTGGACGTCGGATTGTTTAAGGGCGTCCGCCATCATGCCACTCACTGCAGCTTGTTCGCGCTCGGTTTTGAGAAGTCTGGACGCCGCTTCTTTTACTTTGTCAAAAGGCAGAGGTTTGCCGTCTTGGCGCTTCAACACTTTGACGATGTGACGGCCAGCGGAGGTTTTCATCGCTTGGGGGGAGATCTCTCCATCCAGCGTCGTTCCGACAGCTGTGACTAGCCCACGCACATCAGAGATTATCTTGTGGCTCTGTCCTTCGACCACCACTCCTTCAATGACGCCGCCATTCTCTCGGGTCTTGCCGTCTTTACTGTGCTTGGCGCAAACCGTTTCCCAACTGTCTTTGGTTAGAGCCTCGCGAACCTGCTTCTCTTGCTCTAGCCCATCAACGATGATTTGGGCGACATACATTTGGTTCGGCTCGCGAAAGCGCTCACGATTCGCTTCGAAGTAGAGCTTGGCGTCTTCGTCACTGACTTCAAACTTACCTCTGACCTCATCTGCCATCAGCTTGCGGACCAAGATGTCGCGGGTGGCGAGGTCAATAGCAAATTGAACCTTCACGTCATCCTGAAGACCAAGTTTTCTGGCTTTGCGCTCGAAGACCCGTTGAGCAACCAGGCTTTTGAGAAGTTCGAGCCGCCCGGCCTTAGTATCGAATCGCTCTCGCATCTCGGGGCTTTGTTGGGCCACGAGCGTTTCGATTTCGGCGAGTTTGATTTCTTCTTCGCCAATCTTGGCAACGGTCGCGCCGCCAGTGATAGCAGCGCCGTCCTTGGTCTTCCTTAGAGCTGACGAACGATCCAATAGACGGTCGGCCGCGGCGCTCTTGCCGAGGCGTTCCAAACACTCAATCTTCCAGGTATCGACCTTGCGGAGAAGTTCGCCTTTGGCGCCCAACTGAGTGGCACGAAGAAGCGAGGCCAAGGCCTTGCTATAGCGCCCCTTCTTCATGTGCATCTCGGCGACGATCACACTTGTGCCGACCAGGGAGTTTGCCGAAAGGCCATGCCCGGTATTGATAAGATCTTCGTAGACCACAAGAGCCTCTTCATCGAGACCTTCGTTGCGCAGCCGTGCGGCCCATTCTCTCTTCGCATCGGTGTCCCACGCACTGTTAGTGGACGCACGGGTTTCAACCGAGGCAGCTTCGTCTTTACAACTTGGCAAGAGCACGAGAACAAACAACATAAGAACGATGACGTGCTTCACAGTCGACGCTCCCTCTCTTTGAAATAGGTCATCAGTGGTTTGACGTAGTCGCGATCGGTTCTGAGTTCGACGGTGTCGATGCCCCGCCGCTTGAAAATTTCTGAACGGCGTGTTCGATCTTTAGCGGTATCTGCGGCATAACCCCTGCGGAAGCCCAACGACCAGCCGTCGACCTCAAACTCTTGCCCGGACTCTGCATCGATGAGATTCAGGAGGGCGGGAACTTTCATCAACTCGATTTCAGCCGGATCGCTAATCGACATGGCGATCAAGTCGTGCTTACGTTTGGCGATGGACAAGTCGCGCTCATAGCCTTCGTCCAAGAAGTCAGACACGAGGAAGGTGACGGTCTTGCGCTTGGTGACACGACTAAGATACTCGAGAGCACCCTTGATGTCGGTGCCTCGCCCATGTGTTTCGTGCGCCAGGATTTCGCGAATCACGCGCAACACATGACGCTTGCCTTTCTTCGGTGGCACAAACAACTCAACCTCATCGGTAAAGACGATGAGGCCAACTTTGTCGTTGTTGCTCACTGCGGTGAAAGCCAAGACTGCACAGAGTTCAGCCGCGATTTCTCGCTTCGTCTTTCCTTGCGTGCCGACATCGAGTGACGTGGAAGCATCGAACAAGATCATGACGGTGAGCTCGCGCTCTTCGACATACTCTTTGATGTGGGGCGAACCGGTTCTCGCCGTCACGTTCCAATCAATGGCACGAACATCGTCGCCAACTTGATAGGGACGGACTTCGGAGAATTCCATACCGCGGCCTTTGAAGACGGATTCATAGTGGCCAGACATCACGTCTGTCACCATCCGACTCGTGAGGATTTGGATGCGCCTAACCTTGTCTAATATCTCTTTCGGGATCACGGCACTTCAACGTTGTCGAGGATCTTGACGATGATGTCATCCGAAGTCATTTCTTCCGCCTCGGCTTCGTAGGACGGAATAATGCGGTGACGTAACACGTTCAAAGCGACATCCTTGACGTCCTGAGGTGTGACGAAGCCACGACCTTGGAGGAAGGCTTTTGCCTTGGCAGCCAGGGTCAGGAAGATCGTCGCCCGCGGCGATGCTCCGTACTCCAACAGAGGAGCAATGTCGAGGTTGTAGTCTTCAGGATTTCTGGTGGCGAAAATCAAGTCGACGATGTAGTCCTTGATCTTGTCATCCATGTAAATCGAGTCGACAACCTTACGCGCCGTGATGATTTCTTCAGGCGTCACAATAGCGGTTGGCATCGGCTGCTTTTCTGTACGCGCCATGATGTCCAAGATGCGGCGCTCATCAGCCTTGGTCGGATAACCGACCCTCAGCTTCAGCATGAATCGATCGACCTGAGCCTCAGGCAAGGCGTAGGTACCTTCTTGGTCGATCGGGTTTTGGGTGGCCAAAACCAGGAACGGATCTGGCAACTGGTAAGTCTCGTCGCCGATCGTCACAGTTCGCTCTTGCATCGATTCGAGCAACGCGCTTTGGACCTTGGCCGGGGCGCGGTTGATTTCATCGGCCAAAATGATGCTGGCGAATACGGGCCCTTTCTTGATCCGGAATTCCCCGTCTTTGGGGTTATAGATCAGAGTGCCGATGATGTCTCCGGGCAAGAGATCTGGGGTGAATTGGATCCTGTTAAAGGAAGTGCCAAGAAGATTGGCCAGGACCGAAACTGTGAGGGTCTTGGCCAAACCAGGGACACCTTCAAGGAGAACGTGACCATTGGACAACAGACCGATGAGCAAGCCATCGACCATTTCTTCCTGGCCCACGACCACCTTACCGAGTTCAGTCTTTAGGTTTTGGACAAACGCACTCTGTGCGGCGACCTTGTCATTGATCGCTTGGATTGAAAACTCCACCGGTTTAGCAACTCCTTTTGTGGGGGGAAGCTCGTCCCCCAGACAATCTCAAGACGCTGAAAAATAACGTCTTAATAACATATGCCACGCGCCATGACTCTTGTCGATGACCCCCTCGGCAGCGATTACGATGCCATTCTGCCTTTGCTCCCCTGCTTTTCAAGCTAAGTGATATGAGACAGCCCTCCCCTCGTGGTCAGGAACGCCTATCGTTAGGATGGATGACCCCGAATCAACCGAAGGAATCGAAATGATGAAGAAAATTGGCATTCTCGTCGGTCAAGAGACGAGCTTCCCTGACGCATTGATCGAAAACATTAATAGCCGCAATGCTGGTGTGACCGCTGAGATGGCGATCCTCGAAGGAACGCCCCATGACTGGGCTGGGGATTACGCTGTCATCTTGGACCGTATCTCCCACGAAGTCACTTACTACCAGACGACACTCAAAGTCGCCTCATTGAACGGCTGCGTGGTGGTGAACAATCCTTTCTGGAAGCTCGCTGACGACAAATTCTTCGGCACTTCTCTGGTTGAGAAATTGGGCATTGCCGTGCCTAAGACTCTGGCGCTCCCGCAATGCGAGAATGTCGAAGGGATCACAGCTGATAGCCTCCGGAACATCAAATATCCTTTGGATTGGGACGGGATCACGGGATGGATCGGTTTCCCCGCCATCCTGAAGCCTCACTGGGGCGGTGGCTGGAAGAGCGTAGACAAGGTCGAGAACATGGAAGAGCTGATGGACGCTTACCATGCCTCCAAAACCCTCTGCATGATGCTGCAAGAATTCATTGAGTGGGATCAGTACGTCCGTTGCATCTGTATCGGCAAAAACAAGATCAACGTCCTGCCTTGGGATCCTTCCTTGCCACACCACGAGCGCTACTCGAAGGCCAAGGTCGACCTCTCGGATGAGCTCAAGAATAAGATTGTCGAGCAAGCCATCGCGCTTAACGAAGCTTTTGGATACGACATGAACACCGTCGAGTTTGCGATTCGCGACGGCGTCCCTTATGCCATTGACTTCATGAATTCCGCTCCCGACTTGGACCAGAGTTCTTTAACTCCTGACCAATTCGTTTGGGCCATTGATACTATGGCCGAATTCTTGATTGAGAAGGCTCACAGTGGCAAGGGCGATGATTTGCCTATGCGCTGGAACGAACTTCTTTCTGAGTAGCCCCCAGGCTCAGCGACAGAACTGAAATCGACCTGCATTCATGATCATGGATGCAGGTCTTTCTATAATCGGTTAGATATAGCCCATGACCTCACCGATCGATGATCTCAGGCGTACGTTCCATGACCGACTCAAGAGCGGCGACGCCGAGGCATGGCACCAAGTCATCCAGAAACAGGCAACTGAGCGGGGCGTGATCTACGGCGAGCGTACCGTCTGCAGGGTCTTAGAGCCTCTTTTCATCAGCAGAAGTCAATACCAGCTGATCCTCAGTCGTGCAGAACTTTGCGTTTCGGCACTGAAGAAAGTGGCCGCCTTGGCGCGGCAAGACCCACAGGTGTGGGCGAGACTCAAATTCACTCGCGACGAAGAAGAACTGCTCTCGATTCCAGGTGGCTACGGCCAGCACGATCAAATTGCCCGCCTGGATTCCTTTTTGAATGAAGCCGGAGATCCTGTTTTTCTCGAATACAACGGCGAGAGCCCTGGTGGCATTGCCTACGGCGACTCACTGGGTCAAATCTTTGATGGCCTTGCGCCGATTCAGGAACTAGCCGAAGCCTATCCCATGTCGAGGCGCCCGGTGACCATCGAAGTCGTGCGAACTTTGCGCAAGACCTACTATGAGTGGGCCGCCCGGCAAGGTGTTGGGGCCAGAACCGAGCCCCAAGTTGCCATTATCGACTTAGCCGACATGCCGACCATTGGTGAGTTCGAGATTTTCCGCAAGCTCTTCGAGAGCACCGGAATGCCCTGCCGCATTGCTTCCCCAGATCAACTTCGTTTTGACGATGGCGAGGTTTATGTTGGAGACTTCCGAGTCGACATCATCTATCGCCGTCTTCTGACCGCTGACCTCCTGAAGAACTTTGCCTCTGACCACCCCCTTGTTCGGGTGATGCGTGAGAACCTGGCTTTTGTTGCGAACGGCTTCGGTGGCTATTTGCTCAGCCACAAAGGTCTCTTCGCTCTGCTCAGCGATCCGAACATCACGGCCCAAGTCTTAACCGACGAAGAAATAGAAGCGGTGCGAATCTCGATTCCATGGACCAGGATGGTCGAAGAAACCGAGACCAAATCACCAATCGATGGTGCAATGAAGCCACTGCGTCAGATTGCGATGGAGCATCAGGAACAACTCGTCATCAAAGGCGCGCTCGGATATGGCGGCCAAAATGTCTGTCTTGGATGGACCGTTTCAGCGGAAGAATGGCAACAGGTTTTTGAGGCCGGCCTGCAAAGTCCCCACGTCATTCAGAAGCGACTTTTTATCCCAACGATGGAGTATCCGGCCTGGGTCGACGGGAGCCTCAAGTTCTTGCCCCTACACTTCGATATTGACCCTTACATCCTTGACGGTCGTCGAGCTCATGGCTTGGGGATCCGCCTGGCAGCTGATGACATGTTGAACGTGGCCACCGGAGCCGGCTCTGCGGTCCCCGCCTACATCGTCGAAGATCGTTAAGCATCTGTCGAAAAGACACTTAAGAATATATTAGAGTGATTTCTGGGCAGATTTACCGATTTCGGGTCGGTAAAAAAAGCGGATAAAAAATGCAAAAGCAGAAATGATCGGGACCTGTCGGGGGTTATTCACTAAAACGAATGCATAACCGAACTCTCTCTTTACCCAGATTAAGGAATCTCCAACCATGAAGAAGCTCCTACTTTCCCTAGCGGTCCTCGCTATGGTCGCTCTCCCAGGCTTCGCCCAAGACTGTGGCGGATGTGACAGCACCAAAGCTAAAACCGTCAAAGCTAAGTCAAGCTGTTGCTCCCAGAGCGCAAAAACTGCCAAACTCGCTTCCAAGCAAGACGAGAAGGTTGCCAAGAAAGCCAAAACTGCTTCTTGCGCCAGCTCCTGTGGTAGCGCTTCTTCGGCCAAATTGGCCAAGGCTGGCGATTGCTCAAGCTCATGCTCAACTGTTGCTACGACTGCAAAACTCGCTGCGAAGCCACAAGAAGAGCCGAAGAAGGCTGATATGCAATGCGGTTGCGGCGCCATGTCTTCTGGTGTTGCTGCGCTCGACTCTTACCTCGCTCTCGAAAAGAGTAGCGCTAAGGGTTGCACGACTTCAGCTGCGAAACTCGCCAAAATGAACAAAGCTCAGCCAAAAATGGCTGAGATGGCCAAGCTCTACAAAGGTGCTTGCAACGGCTGCGAATCCTCGCGTGCCAAATTGGCCTCAATGGTCGACACTAAAGCTGTCGCCAAGCCAGCCAAGAAGTCCGATTGCGGTAGCTGCAGCGCAACTGCTGCTCCAGCCAAATTGGCCAAAACTGCTGCCCCAAAGAGCACTTGTGGAAGCGCCTGCGAAAGCACTGCTGTCCAAGGCAAGCTGACCAAGGCCGCCCCAAAGGGTGACTGCTGCGGTAGCTGCGAAAGCACTGCTGTCCAAGGCAAGCTGACCAAGGCTGCCCCAAAGAGCGCTTGCTGCGAAGGCACAGCCACCAAGGCCAAGTTGGCCAAGACAACAACAAAGTCAAGCTGCTGCGGTAGCACAGCCACTAAAGCCAAGCTCGCCACGACTCCTGCTAAATCTTCATGCGAAGGATGCTCAACTGCTGCTCCAGCCAAATTGGCTACCACCAGCGCTAAGTCATCCTGCTGCAGCTCAGAAAAAGCCAAATTGGCCAAGAAGAGCGAATGCTGCGATAGCCAGACGGTCGAAGGTAAGTTGATCGAGAAGAAAATCGCCCCTGCGAAGAAAAGTGACTGTGGATCTTGCTGCTCCGAAGGAGCTGCAAAAACAGTCACAAAAGCAAAGAAAACTGAATGCTGCTCAGGCGGCACAAAGTAAGTCGGCAATAAAACCGACGATCTGCTAAATCTAAGATCACCATAGGGGGGCTCGTGACCACGAGCCCCCCTATGTTATTAATGGCTTCGGTGTGAATCTTCTTACATCGCTGGAACCAGAAGATATCAACCCAGGCTCATAAGCTTTTATGCTGTTGGGTGTTGTAGAAAAATTTTGCTGTCAAACGAATCGAATTGCATCGTTGGAGTGTTTCAGATGAAAGTCATGTCCGCCCTCTTGATTGTCATGTTTGTCGCCTTGCCCAGTGCTTTTGCACAACAAGACAATAACCAAGCCGACCTCTTATCTCGTTGGGATTATCTGGCTAGGGAAGTGAAGCAGGTCAAAAGCCGCCTCAATTCCATGCAGATTCGTTTTAACGGCACCGAAGACTCTGCCAAGCGTGATGAGATCGAGAAGCAATACAACGCCACCTGCGTCAAATACATTGGCGAGGTGAAGACTCATCTCCAGAATGTCACCAGCTTCTTGAAAAAGAACCCTGACAGCATCGTCATGCGCGATCGTCGGGCAACGGACACCGTGTTTTCTTGGATGGACAGCTCGATGCGTGCTCAGGATTGTGAAATCCTGTACAAACAGACCAAACAACCGAAGTACCTTGAGGCTTGTGCCAAGTTTCATGAACAGGGTTACCGCTACGCGGCTTGCGCCGAGGTCTGGGGCCGTGTGATTACGGTTTCTGCGAATACAGAAAACCACTACAGCCATGGCACCGCCTTGATGAACAACCTCGACTTCGAAGGGGCCAAGAAAACGTTCTTGGCCGGCTTGCCGCGCGCGAAAGACGACAAGGAAAAGAAGAAACTCACCGTAGCCGCCCAATTCGCGCAGGACTACATCAATGATTGGCCGCGGGAGAAGAAACTCCGCGATGCCGCACGTCAGAAGAACGATCTCCCAATCGTCGAAATCGTCACCGATCGTGGCACAATAACCTTAGAGCTCTTTGAGGATGAGGCGCCCAATACCGTGGCGAATTTCATTACCTTGGCAGAGAAGAGCTTCTACGATGATGGTCGTTTCCACCGCGTTATGGCCAATTTTATGATCCAAGGTGGTGACCCAACCGGGACAGGTGGTGGTGGCCCAGGCTACAAGATCATGGACGAATGCGGCGAAGGAAACGGTCACCGTTTCCACTACGCTGGTTCCTTGAGTATGGCCAAGCCAGGCAATCAACCGAACTCCGGGGGCAGTCAGTTCTTCATCACCTCGGGGGTGACCGGTCCTCTCAATGGCCGCCATACCGTCTTTGGCCGGGTCTTGAAGGGCATCGAAATCACCCACGTCAAGGCTCTCGATGTCTCCAAGATTGGCCTGCCGTTCAACATCAAGTCAATCAAAGTGCTGAAGAAGCGCGATCACGAATACAAGGTGGTGAAGATCGACTCTTAAAGTCTCGCCCTTCCGCCTGAATTCAATCGAAACGAGCCCTGAATCGACATGATTCAGGGCTCGTTTCTATCTTTGGACACCAAGAGAGCTTAGATGATTTTGCGGAATCCTCGAATGCCCACCAGAAGCGCTATGCCGATGCCGACGTATACGCCAACCACCACTTCGGGCTTGGAGACGGCGTACATATCCTTCATCCAATATCCAAACAGGATCATGACTGGAATCAGGACATAGAGGACAGGGTGAAAGGACATCCAGATCCAGTCCTGGCTCGGGCGCTTGATGATGAAAGCAGCGGTGCGAGCCGTGCTCTTACTGATCACAAATATACCCTTGGCGATGCCCAATACCGCCGCCAACGACAAAGCCACAATCTTGGCCATGTTCGAATCAATATTGCCAAAATGGGGCACCAGGCCGCGATAAATCAACATCACGGCAACGGCGAGCCAGACCACCATAGCGGTCGCAAATCGGACTTTTTTCGATACTTTCAATTTAGACCTCAATGAACTTGGGTGATTTGGGCGACTGAAAGACCTTAACCCCCGATTTTTCTCGCGCCAAACGTGACCCAAACAAAAATCATGTCGCCTGGGTCTCTGGCAACTCGATTTGGCGTTGATAACCTATGGGGCTGCTAAAAACCTACATTCGGAATCAGATAGATGAAGACATACGGACACGCGCCTTGGGTGCCTGAGGCTTTAGAGCCTCTACTCGATTTGGCCTACAATTTCTGGTGGAACACGGATGCTGGTGCACGCCGTTTCTTCTATCGTCTTGCCCCTGGCCTCTGGCACAAGGTGAATCACAACCCGATCCTTCTGCTCAGATCCATGACCAAGGATCAGCTTGTCACACTCTCTGGCCAAGTTGAGATCCGTGAGGAGATGCAAGAGATCCACGATCGGATGCGTCGTGACCTCGAATCCGATGGCCGCTTCAAGCTCCAAGCCACCGTCCGTGGTGTGAACGATCTAAATATCGAGACAAAGCCCATCGTCGCCTACTTCTCCGCCGAGTTTGGCATGCATCAAAGCTTGCCAATCTATTCCGGTGGACTGGGCATCCTGGCCGGCGATCATGTTCGCAGTGCCAGCGACTTGGGTTTGCCTTTCATTGGTGTCGGCTTGCTCTACCGTCGTGGTTATTTCCACCAGAAGTTCTCCCTCGACAACTGGCAGCAAGAACACTTCGACGAGCATGGTTGCCGCAACCTGCCGATCAAGCAGATCGAAAACGATGATGGCACGCCGCTCAAGGTCACGGTTCGCCTTCCAAATCGCGAAGTCAAACTGACTGTTTGGGTAGCTCAGGTTGGCCGCAGCAGCCTCATTCTCTTAGATTCTTATCTTAAAGAGAATTGGCACGAAGATCGCGACATCACAGCCAAACTCTATGATTCCGATCGTGACACTCGTTTGCGTCAAGAGATTGTCCTTGGTGTCGGCGGGGTGCGTGCCCTGATCGCCCTTGGCGTCCAGCCACAACGTTTCCACATGAATGAAGGACATAGTGCGTTCTTGGTCCTTGAACGTTGCGCTGAGTTGATGGCAGAAAAGGGCATCTCATTTGATGAAGCCCGTGAAACTCTCAAACCTTCGAACGTCTTCACGACTCACACTCCAGTCTCCGCGGGCCACGAAGTATTCCGCCGGGAATTGATGGAACCGTACTTCGTTCCACAACTCGATAAGCTCAAAATCAGCGCCGATGAATTCTTCGAGCTTGGTCACCGGACTGGTACTGAGGTGAACGGTGACTTCGAAATGACATCGCTGGCCATCCGGTTCAGTGGTGCCATCAACGGTGTAAGTAAACTTCATGGCGAGGTTTCCCGCAAGCAGTGGAACTGCATGTGGCCCGATATCCCGGAGGATGAAGTACCGATTGGCCATGTGACCAATGGGATCCATACTGGGGTTTGGATTGGCCCAGAGATGCGCCGACTCTTCGAACACTACTTGGCCGCGGATTGGTCACGCCGTCTCGAAGATCGAGACATGTGGGACAAGGTTGATGATATTCCGTCCTTCGACATTTGGGAATCGCGTCGTCGCCAGCGTGGTCGCCTCTTAGACGAAGTCGTTCGTCGTGCCGAGCACCAGCTCATTGGCCGCAATGTCGAACGTGACACCTTGGTTCGGCGTATTACCGGACTCGATCCGCATGCCCTGACAATTGGCTTTGCCCGTCGTTTTGCCACCTACAAGCGCGCCACCTTGTTGTTCCGTCACTTAGATCGCTTGAAGGCGTTGTTGTCGAGCACCGAGCGTCCGGTCCAGATCATTTTGGCCGGCAAGGCGCACCCTGCTGATGATGGTGGCAAGAAGCTGCTTCAGGAGGTCATCGAGTACACCAACGATGACGCGATGTTCGGTCGCATCGTCTTGCTTGAAGACTATGACATCGGCGTTGCTCGGCGCTTGGTTCAAGGTTGTGACGTTTGGCTCAACACCCCTCGTCCACCGAAAGAAGCCAGTGGCACCAGCGGCATGAAGGTCTGCCCGAACGGCGGCCTCACCCTGTCAACCAAAGATGGTTGGTGGGTCGAAGGTGCCAGCCCTCTGAACGGCTGGACCATTGGCGAAGGCTGGTCCGAACGTCCGGAAGAAGAGATCGACGCCGAAGATGCCGAGAGCCTGATGTCGATTCTCGAAAATGAGATCGTGCCGCTCTTCTACGATCGCGACGAGAACAACCTTCCCCAAGGTTGGATCGACCGTATGCGCGAAAGCATCAAGACCGTCACGCCTAACTTCACGACTCAACGTATGGTCCGCGAGTACGCCGAGAAGTACTACAGTTAAGCTGGCCTTGAGTCGTTGACAAATTGAAAGCCCCGTAGCATCTATGCCGCGGGGCTTTTCTTATTTCCGGTTAGAGTGGCCAGCCTTCAGAAAGGGCAGGAAGCAAGTAGGAACAATCGATGCGTGGGGTGCGAGCAGAGAGGCTCTGGGTAAATCGATCCATCGTCGCAGCGTCCGTCCTAAAATAGAAGACAGCGGATTCGCAACGATAGTCACGGGCTATCAATGGCGGTCGCATTGAATAGTAACTTCCACCGTGATGAGGCCTGTACCGGAGTCACAGGTGAGCTTCAGTTTGAGTCCTTCAAGTTCGCCAACTTTTGTCGTCAAGAATTCTCTGCGATCAAGAGGCGTCGATGGAAGGCCCTCGAACTTGTCGGCGAGTTCTTTGTTGAAATCAAGATTGGCGTAAATTCGGATCGTCCCTGAGAATCCTCCATTACTCGCGACCGCCTCGACTTCGAGGATGTGATCGTCACACCAGACAACTTTCAGACCCAATCCAGCGAACATCGCAAATTCCACACATGCCTCAGTTGAGAGGCGACCAACAAGCTCTTCCGAGTTGGGTCTACCACAGGATGTTCTGATATGAGGACACACCTGAGGGACCGTTGAATAGAAAAAGGGCGCAAATCGGAATTCCGGTTCGCGCCCTCTTGATTGGTTTCGTCTTAGCTTTGAGTGTTGATCAAAGCCGGGTCTGGTTGAGCAGTGCTCTTGTAGTGCACCAACTTAAGTTTGCTGGAACGAATCTGATTCAGCTCTTTCAAAGTCTCGTCGCGATGATGGATGACCTCTTCGAGAATGCGGTCGTTCATCGTTTGGAGTTCAATGAGCAGTTCTTTGAGGAGAAAATCATCTTCGTTTCGATCAGCTGATTCTGCGCGCGCTTCGATGATCGGTTTGATCTCCGTCATGACGGCGTCCGATTCTTTCGAGAGTCTTTCGACCTCGTCGATATCGTTGGCCTCAAGCGCGTTCAGCGTGAGCCGAGAGATGGTCCTTACCTGAGAGAGTTTGTCCCAGAAGTCCGGTGTAATGGAGTGTTCACTCATACGAAAAAGTGGCCCTTCTTAGATCTGTTGAGCTGCGCCGTCCCAGCCTTCTTTGAGGACCTTGAGGACATCAAGCACGTTGTCGATATTGTCCATATTGCGATCGACGTTAGCTCCAACCAATTGCTCTAAGACAAATGCATAGAGAGCAGCAAGGTCTTCGGTAATCTTCTTGCCGATAACTCCACCTGGCTCAGGGTCGAGAGCGATCTTGAGCTCAGAGACGATGTTGTAGCAATTGCTTATCGCCGTGCCGCAGGCGGCGTGACTCCCACGGTTGCCGTGGAATCGTGCCTGTTCTGCAAAACGGATTGCTCCCTCGTACATCATCACGATCAGTTTTGCCTTCGATGCCGTCATGACGGCGTTCTTGGTGTATTCGAGTGTTGCGTTCACTGGTGCCAAAACTTGCCCCTTCTTCAATGTTCTATAACTCTGGACTCGTGTCCGTCGTTATTCCCTCTTTTTAGAAGCTACTCGACGATGCGGAAAGCAAACTACCTTGCGCTTGGTATTGCGAAGTCAGTCCTTCAAATGCCGCAAATCGTCGGGTCAGGTTCTCTTCTCTTTTCTCTAACCGCAGTGCCCCAATGTCAATTCGTTGGTCAAGGGAGCGAATGCGAGCTGAAAGCGATTCTTGTCGAGTGGCCAGAAGACCGTCCCCGCCACCAAGAATGCCATTGATTGTGTTATCAGATGAATCGCCATTGAGAACTTTGTCAAAGACTGCAGCCAGTCCTGTTTCAGATCCATCGGGTTTGCCGTTGAAGAATTCGATGAAGTCATCGAAGTCTTGTTCGAGTGCGCTGTCAAGATCACCGCGATCCAACTTCAAGCGGCCACCGGTCGTCGATTCGACGCCGACCTGCGATAGGCCAATGAAACCAAAGTCGTTTTCGTCGAGGTTCGTACCAACGGCTGAACGCAGTTGGTTCTTGATCGAACGCAGTCCAACATCGCTCTTGTCATCTTGAGCTTCGATGAAACTAAGGACGTCGTTATAGGCGTCTACAACTTCTTGCAGCTTGTCGCCGATTTTGGAGTTATCGCGGACAATCGAAACGTCGGATGTTTTTGTTGGGTCGGCCGAGACAAGATCAAAGGTAACACCTTCGACTGCGTCTGATACGCTATTGCTTTGACTGGTAATATTCAGGCCGTCGAGATCGAAGTCCGCGTTCTGCGCCGCGTTAAGAGGGTCCTCAATAGCGAAAGGATTCTCATCGACGTCGAAGCCCGTCACGTTCGACAAACTAAATGCGTTGTCAGTTCCGGTCTTCGACGAAGTCAAGACGAGCTGGTAGTTCGTGCCGTCGTTGATGATGGAGGCGCGAACGCCGCTGTCGGAAGAATTGATCTTGTCGCGTGCATCTGAAAGTGTGTCGCCAGCGTCAATAGTGAGGTTTGTTGTGTTGCCATCGACCGTGATATCAAAATTACCAGACTTGGTGAATGTCGTGGTGTCGGCGTCAGGGAGCGGCGATTCATAGGCTCGGCTCTCAGCCTTGGCCAGTGCGTTTACCGTGACCGAAAATTGGCCCGGGATTGCGGCGCCTTTGGCCGAGATTTTGACAATGTCTTCGTTGCTTGAGGAACCCTTGAAGAGTCGAAGCGTATCGCTGTCATCTTTGAGGTCGGTAAATCTGTCCGAAAGAGTCTTCAGCTTGGCCTTGAATGCGTCAAACTGACCGCGTTTTGAAATCAGGTCACGACGTTGCGTTTCCAGTCGTTGTAGTGGCCGTGCTTCGAGCGTGAGGAGCTGCTGAATGATTGCTCCCGTGTCGAGTCCGGTGGCGAGACCGCCGAAACTAATTCCTGCCATTTCATACTCCTTGCGAACAGTGCCTATCGAGCCAAAGAGGCTCTGTCCTTATTTCGGACTTTTCGCGCTTCGCCTTAGAGTGCAAAGTTGAGCGAATAGGCTATTTCCTACAATGAACCGGATTTCCCGGGTATACCGGCCGTCGGCCGCATCTTTATGCAGCTGACGGCCTCATCGAGGAGGGTTGAGCTCTTCGTGGAAGCATCATTGTACTTCCGAGCCCGAGGCGATTATTAACCCTGTAGTAGCGAAAGTGCGCTTTGTGGCTGCACGTTTGCCTGCTGCAAGATCGAGATCGCAGCTTGCTGAAGGATCGATGCCCTAGTCAAGTTGGCAGTCTCCTTCGCGATATCAAGATCACGAATCCGTGACTCAGCAGCTGAGAGATTCTCTTCATCAATCTGTAGCTGATTGATCGTGCTCTCCAAGCGATTCTGCGTGGCGCCGAGGCTACCTCGCAATTGAGTCACTGAGTTGATGGCCGTGTCGATGCCGTTCACCGCGATAGTCTTGTCAGAATAGGTTGCCCCAATGCCAAGAGCGGAGATGCCCAGACTGGCGGCTGTCGTTGCCACCAAGGAGACGTCCAGAGTATCGACGCCGGCTGTGGTGCCAGGGCCAATCTGCAGTCTGATGGCTGCAGTTGCGCCATTCAGTAGGTCTAAGCCTGAGAAGCTCGTTGCCTGAGCAATACGTTCAATCTCGTTCTTAATGGCCTGGAACTCTTCGTTAATGGTGTTCTGGTCTTCTGGAGCCAGCGTTCCATTACTTGCCTGAATGGCAAGTTCACGCATACGAATGAGGATACTACTCACTTCGTTGAGAGCGCCTTCAGCAGTTTGCACCAAAGAAATGCCGTCATTGGCGTTCCGTTCGGATTGCTGAATGCTTCGGATTCGTGACCGGAGGCGCTCACTAATAGCGAGGCCAGCGGCGTCGTCCGCAGCACTTGAAATGCGGAGTCCAGTCGACAAGCGGCGATAAGATGTCGCAAGCTGATTGGAAGCTCCTGAGAGATTTCTTTGTGCGTTCAATGACGCAACATTCGTCTGAATTCTAAGACCCATAATTTCCTCCTCGATTCTTCTTGCTGCCTTCGCCTGCCTGAAGGTCGTCAAATCCTCAGTGGCTCGGATGAGCCTTCGACAGCAAGTCGCTCTTTTTCCAAGAGAGCTTATTCGCTCCATTGTGATCGGATGATATGGGGGTCGCTTTAGTCGGAAAGCGTTCCTAGCAGAGAATTTTGTGAAATTTCGGAGCGCGTTCTCTCGGTCCAAAAGACTCTCTATAGGCAGGCCTGCATAGTCTTCTAGACATAGGCATAGGCTTAATAAAGCTTAGGCATGGCCGGAATACCCACACTTTGGGTCCAGATACACCTCTGATATTCACCAATGTCGGTTTTTTCGACGTTAGGTGCCCGACCTGGCAATTCTCGCCTTAAATTGATCATAGGTCACCTCACGGATGTTTCAGACCATTTCGATTCTTCACCGGGTGCTCGAGTGTCGGGTTTTCTACCAGTATCGAGTGGAAATTATTTCATGTCCCGGAAGATTTGAGCCGATGAAAGTGGTGCAACATGCAACGCCCAGTTGTTTGGCAGACGAAGAGAGAGAAGAGGGTGTTGCGCAGAGAAGAGAGAACATTTCCGCTATGCAAACTAAGCCCTCCATGTTGATCGTAGACGACGATCACTCCCACAACTGCGAACTCGAAGTTGCATTTCGTAACGAAGGTTTTGAAGTAAAGACCGTGTCTGACTTTGGACACGCTCGGGCAGAGATTCGTCGGCGTCCTCCTTGCGCCATCGTTATGACCAACGAATTGGAAGATGGACGCGCTATCGACCTTCTTCAATCGCAGGAAGTGATTGATAACGACATTGTCTGTGTTGTTTGTGTCTATGACCCAGCGATCCAGGACGTCGTCGAGGCAGTCAATGGTGGTGCAGTGGATGTTATTGAGAAGCCTGTGGGGCCAGGTCATCTCTCAGCAATCCTTGGTAAAGCGCTTGCTGAGCGCAAAAAACCCAAAAAAGGGGCTTCAACCAGCAACATTGGAAATCTCGCGAGACCTCCCATTGTCGGAAGCAGCAAACCTCTCGTCAGTTTGCTTGAATCCCTAAAACTGGTGATCCAAGCACCAAAAGCAACCGTACTCATCGAAGGCGAAAGTGGTACTGGCAAAGAACTTATCGCTCGTTCCATCCACTATGATGGCCCTCGTTGCGATGAGCCCTTCTTGGCCATAAACTGTGCCACTTTGACGGAAAACCTTCTTGAGGCCGAACTTTTCGGTTACGAGCCCGGCGCCTTCACCGGTGCCTTGTCGTCAGGAAAAAAAGGTCTTTTCGACGCGGCCGACGGTGGCACTCTCTTCCTTGATGAGGTTGGTGAGCTTGCCCCGGGCCTTCAAGCACGACTATTACGCGTGCTTCAAGAGAATCGGATCAAGCGAGTCGGCGGCGTCTCCGACATTGAGGTCGATGTCCGTATCATCGCGGCCACCAATCGGGATCTCCGCGCTGAAGTCACTGAAAAGCGGTTTCGCGCTGATTTGTTCTACCGTCTTAATGTTGTCCCGATTCACGTTCCACCACTTCGCAAACGGGCCGACGACATTCCTGAACTATGCAGCTACTTTCTTGAGAAATTCGCCAGCGAGATGGGCAAGAGCATTCTGGGTTTCTCACCTGAGGCTCACGCTCGATTGGCCAGATATCCGTGGCCAGGCAATGTCCGAGAGTTGAGGAATGTATGCGAATATGCCGCCATCGTCTGTGATGGTGAGGCAATTGAAAATCGCCACTTGACCATTCCCAAGACGGACTCAGAAGTGAGCGCTGAGACTGACACGCTGCAACTCAAAGACATGAGCCTCCGCGGCATGGAAAGTGAGTTGATTCGCATGGTCTTAAACGAGACTCGATTCAATATCACCCGCTCGGCAAACATTCTCGGCATCAACCGGAGCACGCTCTACAACAAGATGCGCGACTACGGCCTGCAACGAGATGACTGTCCAAAAATCAAACAGTCCGTCTAATTTTTCGACAGCACCAGAAGAAATCAAGCGGGCGTTTTTTGAACGACCGCTCACAACCAGACACAGGAAAAGGACTTCGAGAAGGACGGCACATAGCTCCCCGAGCGGCACATCAGTTGCGTCTTTGAGCTGTGGAACGAACACGAGAACCCGGAAGAACAATGGCAACAGAAACAAGAAAACCAGATAACGACGCCAAAGTTGAGAAAGAGCCGAAAGCCACCGTTGACGAGAAAACGGTAAAGCAAGACGACTCGAATCCAACCAAGGTTCAGTTGAAAAATCTGGGCGACAAGACGCCCGATAGTGGGAGTTCGGTCGGTAAGGTTCTTGCTGTCTTAGTCTTCGTCTGCGTTGCTGGAAGTGCGTATTTCCTTCTTGAAGGTGGTTTAGTCGCCGAACCAACAAGTAATGCCGAGGAAACGCTCGAGACGAAGCTTGATCTAGATCCCAGCCTTTCGGCACGCGAGTTGATTCAGGTGGGCCGCAATGCCCTCGACGAAGGCGATTTCGACGAAGCCTCCCGTTTCTTCGAAGGTGCGCGACTTCGCGCCGACCTCGAATCAACAAAAGACATCAACCTCACCGTCGACGTCTATGAAGGCTTGGCTCAAGTTGAAGCTGCCAAAGGAAACGAAAATGTCGCCGAGATGTTTCGAGACTATATTCACTCCAAGCAAGCCGAATTAGGTGAGTCACTCCCCTTGTTCAATAAGGCGGAGCACTTGTTCAGAGAAGGCAAGCAAGTCGAAGCCCGCGCGCAATATGCTCGCTTCCTCCTCCTTGCCAACTCCCTCGATGAAGCCGGCAAACGCTACATCGAGATTGCCAAGCGCCATGTCGCTGATAGCTTCGAGATCGAGTATCGCGAGCGCTATCACAAAGGAAGTACTACGTCGTTGGTCAATCCAGAGGAGTTCTTCAATGAAGTCCGCTGAAATACTCATTATCACTATCATCTTGATTCTGGGCATTGCGATACCGGCTGATGCACAGGGCATCGCCATTGATGTCGCCAAGCGGGGAACTCAGGATTTCTTCATTGATTTAGAAGCGAACGACACGTCGATTCTCGACATCTTGTCGGTGGTCGCAACCAAGACCGAATTCACCTTAGACTTCGCCTCACCCGATGAACTCGGGATCATTAAGGCGAACACGATTAGCGTCCATCTGAAGCAATCCGATCTCTTAGAGCTGGTTCAACTTCTGGGAATGTCTTGCGGGCTTCACTTGGACATTAATGGCCCTGAGAGAAAAATCCAAATTCGTTCTCTGCCGACACCGGAAGACGAAAATTCGGACGACTTCTTTCGTAGTCGCTCACTCGATGCCGTACTCAATGCTTATGGTGGCGACCCCGCGCCAGAGAATGAAATCAACCTCTTGTTGCGTTCGGCTCGCCTTTACGAAGCCGGCGGCGAGCTCGGCCAGGCGTACAACGCATACGAGCGATTCGTGAACGACTTCAAAGCACACGATCGCTATGCTGAGGTGACCCTCGCTGCAGCCGAAGTCGCCGTTCGCGGTGGCCTGGAAGAAAAGGCACTGGTCCGCGTCGATGATTTCCTCAGAGTGGCACCAGGTCATCGTGACACTGGCAAAGCTCTGATCTTGGGAGCCAAAGCGCGCCTGTTACGGAACGACTTGCGTGGTGCCATGTCGCTCTACCGCACCGTGATTCGCAAATCACGAGAGAAGGTAATTCCAGATCGCGACGGCCTCATTGCCGAGTATTACCTAGCCGAACTTCATCACAAGAGCGGTAAAGATGATGAAGCCATCAAGCTTCTTGAGGAAATCGAATGGCGGCACGATGCCCGTCACAACCGTGACCTCTTAGATCAAGTCTGGCTCTACTTGGGTATCTGTCGCAAGGCATCCGGCAATTCGCAGGACGCTCTGCACGACCTCAACTTGGCCACATATGTTTGTCGGTCGCCAAAACTGCGGATTCGCATCTTGTTGTTGGCGGCCGAAACACACCTGGAACTGAACAACTACTTCTTTGCGCTAAATGCAGCAAAAGCAGCTATCGGCATCGGAGCCGAAGGCCCACAACTGTTCGATGCCATGGCTCTTGAGGGGCGTGCCTACAGGGGTCTGTATCTACATGGGCGTGCTCGCCAAACGCTCCTTGATGCGGTGCTTAAATCGCCAGAGCTCTTGCCCGATGATAGTGCACGGCAGAAAAGAACCACAGCAGCGATGCGTGAGATCGGCGAAGCACTCTTCGAAGATTCTCGATTCCAGGAAGCACTCTTCACCTATGAGCTCATCCTGGAGTCCATTGCACGCCAGAAACTACTCAAGCAAAACGACTTTAGCAGTGAGTTCATGTCAGAACTCAAATACATGATCGCACGCTGCCAGCACGGGCTTCAGCAATACAAAGAGGCACTCGCCACTCTTGATGGCATCAGCAAGGGCATTGGCAGCCAACAGTTCTTGAAAGAGCTGAGAGAGCTACGTGGAGACTGCTTCATGAAACTACAAATGTACGAACGGGCCATCCGGACATGGATTGAAGGGGACAGCCGATGACACCTAAGTGGTCAGCCATCCTCGTCGGGCTTTGCACTCTTACGGTTGCACCTGCGTTCTCGCAGGAAACCGACAAGACTGCAGGTCAAAGAAAAGTCGGCGGCGTTGCTCGCAAGATCTCTGAGATTTTGGGTGGCGCGACCATCCACGAAGAACGCAGTGTTGAATTGGACGATTTGGCCGTGTCAGTTGAAATGGCATTGCTTGAAATCGACCCCGATC
The DNA here is from genome assembly GCA_047639315.1 of Planctomycetota bacterium. Lineage (GTDB taxonomy): Bacteria > Planctomycetota > DRQF01 > S139-23. The sequence goes on along the minus strand of JBLINQ010000014.1, from coordinate 32,083 downwards.
ACATCTCCCGCCTAAATCGCGAGATGGGACGTCTGCGAGACCGGGAAGAAGAGATCAGTTCACAGATCGAAGGGCTCGGCAAAGGTCTTCCCTTCGATTTCAACGGCCCAGCACGCCCATTTTCACCTGCCGAGGACGTCAGTGAAGACGCCCTAGAGATGGCAACGAATCAACTCAAAGCCCGCCAGCTTCGCATCAAGGAACTCGAGATTCGTCGGGCCGAGCGTCAGAAAGAAGTCAACGCCATCAACGATGCGAGAACAATGACTCCCCTCAGCTCAGCTCTTCTCTCCACCATGGAGGAGATCCCCGATCTCAAGCCGCTCGCCACAGCAAGCGACGAGAGCAAGAGTGAATTTCCTGGACGTATGGCTCGGGCCCTGTTCAAGACTGGGGATTTTGTTGGCGCCCTCAAGCACTTCCAACTGATCGAAGAAGCCAAGCTGGGCCCTCGAGATCGTTATGAAATGGCGCGTTGCCTGGAAGAGGCTGGCGAGAAAGAGAAGGCCCTCGAAGTGGCCAGCCGATTGGTGGCAGAGACAATGGCAACAGACGAATTTTGGTACGGACGTGGCAAGAATCTGGTGAACCTTCTAAAGACAATTCTTGGCATCAAGATCGATCAACCCAAGGGAAAGGACGCCTAAGCTGATGAACAGTCAAAGCAAATTGGCAACCGAAAAAGAGCGGACCCCTTCGGCGGATGAGATTCTCAATCTGCAAGAGAGTTTTCAGCTCTTTACCCGCTCGACAATCGAATTGGAGAGTTCTTACAAGAAGTTGACTCGCAAGGCCACTCGCATTGACATCGAGCTCAAGCGGACGAACGAAGCTCTGAGTCGTAAAGTTAAAGAGCTTGGTGCCCTATCTGACAACAGAATGAGCATCTTGGATGCACTTCCTAACGGCATCGTGGTCATTGATGAGTGCCGTACAATCAATAGCGTCAACCCAGCCGCCGAGCGCATCCTTGGGCGACGTACTACTGAGTTGGTCGGACGTTCAGCTGACGCTGTCGTAGGCCCAACTGGCGACTTCTTATTGCTACCGACCAGCAATCCCAACTCGGTAAAAAAATCGTGGGAACGAGACGTCGTCGCTTTAGATGGCTCACGCCGCCAAATTTCATTCACCTCCGCCATCCTTCCGGACGGTTGTGAGCTTCAAGTCCTGAATGACCTAACGGTCGTTGCTCGGTTGAAAGAACAAGTTGGTCGATTGGACACGATGGCATCTCTTGGTGAGATGGCCGCCGGTGTTGCCCACGAAATCCGTAATCCACTTAATGGTATCGATGGCTTTGCCGGGCTCCTGGCCAGGTCACTGCAAGCCACTGGCGACAACGCCTCACTCATTCGCTATGCGCAGAACATTCGTCGGGGTGTCAGCGAAGTGAATGACATCGTCACGAATCTCTTGACTTTCGCATCACCCGAAACAATTCAGCTCAACCCAGTAGCTCTTTCGACCTTGGTCCACGACGTGGTCACTGGCTTTGTGGATCGTGCCAACCAGACAGCAAAATTGGTGTGCGAAGGCTTCCTATCCTCCACCACCACGGTTGCCGGCGACCCGGTCAAACTGAAAATCATATTCTCAAATTTGATTCAGAATGCACTCCAAGCTGTTGGCGACAGTGGCAGTGTTCATGTCACGATTGCGAGAGGTGAGGACCGCAAGACAGCTTTGGTCACGGTCAATGACGACGGCGGCGGAATTCCAGATGAAATCCGCGAACGGTTGTTCCAACCATTCTGCACCACGAAGGCATCAGGAACTGGACTCGGACTGGCCATAGCCAGCAAGTTTGCAGCTATGCACAACGGCGCCATTTCTTGTCAAGACATCCACGGCGGCACCTCGTTTAAGGTGACCTTGCCGATTGCAACGGAAGTGAATGAGCACAATGATGAGTAGTGTATTAGTTGCCGACGACGACGGACTGTCCCGCGAATTCATGGCGGAGGCACTCCGAGCTGCGGGGCATCATGTCATCGAAGCAGATACCGGTCGCAAAGCATGTTCACTTTTCCAAGAACATGAGCCCGATCTTGTGTTCTCCGACCTGAGAATGCCGGATGGCGACGGGCTCAGGGTTCTCGATTCGGTCAAAGCGTCAAATCCGGAAACGCCCGTCATCTTAGTGACCGCCTTCGGTAGCGTCGAGACCGCTGTGCAAGCGATGCGTGATGGCGCTGAAGACTTCATCATGAAGCCAATTTCGATTGAACAGATTGACTTAGTCTTGGGGCGACTCTCAAGACGCGAGTCACTGCGCCGCGAGAACAAGGTTCTCAAAGCACAGATTAAGACCGAGACTCGCGGTCAAGCCGATTGTATCGGCAACAGTATTGCATGGCAGAAGTGCATTGCCTTGACCGACCGCGTTGCCAAGACCAAAGCGACGTTGCTTATTCGCGGCGAGAGCGGCAGTGGCAAAGAGGTAATCGCCGAACGCGTCCACCAAGTGAGCGACCGTCGTGACGGCCCCCTGATCCGAACCAACTGTGCTGTTCTTCAAGATAGCCTGCTGTCCAGTGAGCTCTTTGGTCATGAACGCGGTGCATTCACCGGTGCCTTTGCTCGTAAGGAAGGTCGTTTCGAATTGGCCGACGGCGGCACTCTATTCTTAGACGAAATTGGCGAGTTGCCAGCCGAGGTTCAGGCCAAGCTACTCCGCGTGCTAGAGAGCGGTGAGTTCGAACGAGTTGGCGGCAAAGAGACACTCAAGGTTGATGTTCGTGTTGTCTGCGCCACAAATCGCAATCTCGAACAGATGATTGGCGATGGAGATTTCCGGGAAGACCTCTTCTATCGTCTCAACGTGTTACCGGTCACAGTGCCTCCCTTGCGAGAACGTCCCAATGACATTCCTTTGCTGGCCATGCACTTCTTGAATCGGTTTAGTCGTGAGTACGGCAGCCCCGCCCGACGTTTTACTGCAGCCGGAATGGCGAACTTGCAGTCCTATGAGTGGCCAGGAAACGTCCGCGAGCTCGCCAATGTCGTTCAACGTAGCGTGCTCCTGAGCACCAGCGAAGAAGTTCCTATCGATCAGTTCAGTAAAGCAAAGACAACAAACGTGGAAGCGACTGGAGGCCATGTTGGTCAGACAATCGCTGACATGGAACGAGACCTGATCCTCGACACATTGCGAACAACTGATGGCAACAAGACCGAAGCGGCCACCATTCTCGGTGTCACTTCCAGAACATTGTCAAACAAGATTCGTCTTTATCGAGACCGCGGAGAATTGCCTGTAGGTCCAAGGATCTAAGGCAGAAGAGTGAGACCCTGATTGTGAGAGGTCAGGAAACGGAGAGAGTGATGAAAGTAGTAAACGAAAATCTCGATTTGATGGCCAAGCTGATGACTGCTTCAACGAAGCGTCATTCAGTGCATGCCGCCAATATCGCGAACATCAACACACCGAACTACATCGCCAAGGAAATGAACTTCGAGGATTCTTTTCGTGCTGCGTTGAAAGATAATGGCGCGGAGAAAGCACTTGATGTTTCTGAAGAGATTGTTGACTCCGATGCTGAAGTGAAAGCTGATGGCAATAGCGTTCACCTGGAGCGCGAGTTCAACATGATGCAGAAGAACCAGATGTTGTTCAACGTGTACGCCCAGATGCTGAAACACAAGATGAAGAGCATCAAGCACGCGATCAGTGGCACTCGTTAGAAGACTTAAGAACATTGTTCTTTAGGATGAGGGAGAGAGAAATGAATCTCGATAATCTTTTCAAAGGCATGAGCATTTCGAGTACTGGCATGGCTGCCGAACGCAAGCGTTTGGATGTCATTGCTCAGAACATCGCGAACGCCAACGTTGTCGCCACGAAAAATGGCGGACCATATCGACGCAAGGACGTTGTCTTTGAGTCGATCCTAAAAGACTCTCTCGGTGCGTCTGAAGGAACCATTGGCGGTGTCCGCATCTCGAGCACCGACGAAGACTTCGACACGCCCTTGAACGAGATCTTCGATCCAAGTCATCCGATGGCAGACAAAGAAACCGGACTCGTCATGTATCCAAACGTGAACATGGCATTTGAAATGGTCGATCTAATGACCGCCTCAAGGAGCTACGAAGCGAACCTTAAGGCCGTCAGCCTCTATCGTGAAATGATGAGACAAGCTGTTTCATTATTGGAGGGTTAATCATGAGCGAATTTAATGTTGAAGCCGCCTCTCGGAAAATCGCAGAAGAATTCAAGTCGATTGGATCCGCACCCAAGTCCGAAGACACGAGCGCTGGTGGGTCATTCAAGAATGTCTTGAGTGGCTACCTGCAAGAGACAAATGACATGCAGCAGTCAGCTGATCAGTCACTGTCGAAGTTGGTACGTGGCGAAACAGACAATGTTCATGAAGTCATGCTGGCGATGTCAAAAGCCGACGTGAGTTTTCGCATGATGCTCGAAGTAAGAAACAAGTTGGTTGAAGCATACAAAGAAGTGATGCGGATGCAGGTTTGAGTTTTAGCCGAACGATTTGACACCAAGACAAAGAGAAACACCCGTGGCAGAAGCAAACGACATCCTGAAACAGATCAAAAACGTCTGGACCAATCTTGGTTCAGGCCAAAAGGTCGCCGCAGCCGGCGTTACCGTTTTGGTCTTCGCTGCAGTCTTGGCAGCCGCTCTCTTGAGTGGCACCCCAGACTACAAACAACTCATTAGCCAGGTTTCTCCGAAAGACATCAGCGGCGTCATCGCCCAGCTGGAAGACGCAGGGATTACCAACTACAAGATTATCGCCGGCAATGCCATTCACGTCGACAGTGCCGACTACGAAGTGGCACGCAGCACGCTCTATCGCTCAGGCACTCTACCTGGTAAAGGTCAAGGCGAAGAAGATTCGGGCATGTTCTCGTCAGGCGGTGGCCTAAGTCGCGATGAAAGAACTCATTCACGGAACCTGAAGACCGAGAAACGACTCGAAAAGTCTCTCAAGACACTCGGATACATTGAAAATGCCAAGGTCACCATCACCGGTCGCAAGAAGACTTACTTCAAACGTGGCAAGGAGAACGCCAAGGCTATGGTCATGGTCAAGACTCGCGGTGTCTTGAGTAGAGATCAGATCCAAACGATTGCCTACATGGTTGCCAGTGGCGTCGAATCCCTCTCCGCCGACCTAGTGGCCATTTCCAACAACTTGGGAATGGTGCTGAAGAAGCCGAGTAGTGGCGAGAATTCCGTCGGACAAGAATCGCGCTTGGCTTTCAAGTCGCAACTTGAGATGAACAAGACCATGAAGGCTCAGACGATCCTCGATCAGGTCTACGGCCCAAACAAGGTGCTCGTCGCTGTTGACGTGAACTTAGACTGGACCAGATCGAATACGATCGAAAAGAAGTTTGACTCTGAAGGCAAGATCGTCCGTGAGAAACTAACCACCGAGAGCACGAAGCCAGTCGGTACGAGCAGTTCTGGAGGAACTGTGGGCAATGCTTCTCTTCAGGGCGATGCTGGCAAAGCGAAGGCGGCCTTGGCGAAAGACACGACCAAGAAGGAAACCGCAGACTTTGGCTTTAAGGAATCGAAGATGATCACGCTCGGCGGTACGATCACTCGGATGACGGCCAGTGTTTTCGTTGATGAATCTCTGGAGTCGGTGAAGAACGAACTACTTCAAATTGTGTCTGGCGCTATTGGCATCGACACGACTCGTGGCGACAAGATCGAGCTGACAACCGCGAAGATTGAAGGCACCAAAGAAATCAATCTCGACGAACAAATGCAGTCTGTTGAAACGAAAGAGACTGTCCTCCTTTACTTTGAGAAGGGCATCTACCTGGTCTTAGGATTGGCGTTCGTTTTCTTCGCTCTACGAACTATCAGGAAAGCTCAGGCTGATCTGCGCTTGATCCTTGAAGCTTCTTTGGAAGAAGAGGAACCAGAGGACGTTGTCGCTCCATTGACACTCGAACAAAGCGTACTTGAAACAGCAATCGGTGACACCGATCTGGCCGGCAGATCATTGCGTCGCTGGCTCTATGAAGGCGCGGAGACATCAGAATGAACGGTGTTGAGAAAGTTGCGATTCTATTTCGCGTGCTGGGTTCAGAATTCGCCAAACCGATGAGCGAAAAGATGCGCCCTGAAGAAGTCTCGCGGGTCGGCGAGGCCATGGTGCGATTCGAAGAAACGCCACCAAACTTAGATGCGGTACAAATCATCTTAGAGGAGTTTCGTAGTCTCATGACTGAAGGCGGGCTCTTTGCTAACGTGAACGATACGTTGAACGAAATCTTCGCTGCTAAATTTGGTGCCGACAATGGACCGAAAATCCTTGAGGAAGTGCGAGTCAATGCGCAAGTGGAATCACCGTTCAAGGGGCTTCAAGGGGTTCCTTTTGCTGACTTGTCTCGCATCTTGAATGAAGAGCATCCTCAAGTGCAAGCCGCGGTGTTGGCGAACATCGGTCCAGTCGTGGCAGCCGGTGTTCTGAGTGTGATGGAGGCCGAAGAACGGGCCAGCATGCTTCAGAGAATCGCGACGATGAACCCACCACCGCCCCGCATCTTGCGTGACATTGCCGACATGTTTATCGAGAAGACAAGCAAACTGCCACGTTTTGTGGACGTCGGTAGCGACGGCCCTGGTCAAGGAATCAAGACCGCCGCTGACATTCTGAACGCAGCTAATGGTGATACCAATGACGGTCTCCTGGAACGTATCGAAGAAGAGCGGCCTGATTTGGTGGAATCGATTCGCGAGACGATGTTCACGTTCACGGATCTCACCATAGTCGACAAGTTATCAATGCAGAAGATTCTTGGCGGCATCGACACCAAGCTGCTGGCCATGTCCCTGAAAGCCTGCAGCGAAGAAGTGACTCAGTCAATCTTCGATGCCGTTTCACAACGCACGAAAGACATGATACTGGAAGAGAAGGAGCTTTTGGGCGCCGTACCACTCACGGCAGTCCAAGATTCTCAAAAGGAGATCATGGTCACTATTCGCGCCCTCATAGAAAGCGGTGAGCTGACTATTAGCTCAGGAGGATCAGGTGCTCAACTTGTCGAATAAGCGCGTTGAATTTAATCAAGTGCCGTCGGACTTTCGCCTTGCTGCTCAAGACATAGCTGCGGGCATCAACGATCTCCCAAATCAGTTTGGCATAAAGGAGATTCAACGTCGTGCTTTCGAGCGAGGCGTTGCCGTCGAGAGAGCCAAATACAGCACCACATTGAGTGAGTTACTTTCCTTGGTCAAGGCTCAGGCGATTTCGATTCAGGAAGGACGCGAAGCAGACCGCAAGAGGATTGAAGACTTCGCTGTTCGCTTGGCACTCCAAGTCGCCGAAAAGCTCACCCGATCGATCGTTGACGCTGAATCTCACAACGTCGTGGCGATGGTGAAAGACATGATGCGTGAGGTCGATAGCGAAACGAAATCCAAAGGCATTACGCTCCGGCTCAACCCTCGTGATCACGCCGCAGTCGTGGAAGCTGCCGATGCCACCCAGATCAGCCTAATTGGAGTCGATTTGATGACCGATCCTGCGACACCATTGGGTTCACCCACCTTGACTGGTGGCGACACAGAATATTACGCCGACATGGCTGAGAGACTCACAGAGATTCGAAACGCCATGATTGAGGAGAGTGCTGATGCCTCTTCTTAGCAATGAACGCTACCAAGCCAACTTAGACTCGATTCCCACTGGCCGCTACAAAGGCAAGGTGACAAGGGTCGTTGGCCTGACGATCGAGTGCAAAGGTCTCTATGTTGGGCTCGGTGAACTATGCCGAATCCACAGCGGCAAGCTCGACCAAACCATGCTGGCCGAGACCATCGGATTTCGCGATGGCACCACGATTCTTATGCCCATTGAAGAGACTTTTGACTTAGCACCAGGCAGCGTGGTAGAGCCGCTCCGCAAGAAACTGAGCATTTCGTGCAGCAATGCGCTGCTTGGCCGAGTTGTGGATGCCCTCGGAAAGCCACTCGATGGTGGCCCAGATCTCCCTCGTGGTGTCATGACGCCCGTCTTCCGCCCTTCCCCCAATCCACTTGACCGCGAGAATATTGATGAGGCCCTCGTCTCAGGTATTAGCGCCATCGATGGTGTGCTCAGTATGGGCAACGGCCAGCGACTTGGCATCTTTGCCGGCAGTGGCGTTGGCAAGAGTACGCTGATGGGAACCATCGCCAGAGAGAGTTCGGCCGACATCAACGTCATCGCTTTGATCGGCGAACGTGGCCGAGAGGTAAAAGAGTTCATTGATAAAGTTTTGGGGCCGGAAGGGTTAGCTCGAAGCGTCGTGGTTGTCGCGACTTCGGACGCGCCACCAATCCTGCGAATGAAAGGTGCCTTTACCGCCACCTCGATCGCTGAGTTTTTCCGAGATCAGGGCAAGAACGTCATGCTCATGATGGACTCCATTACTCGTCTGGCAAATGCCACACGTGAGATTGGTCTTGCAGCTGGTGAACCACCGACGGTCAAGGGTTATCCGCCTTCATTCTTCAGCACCATGCCGAAGATTGTTGAGCGCATGGGACGACTTCGTCATGGCTCAATCACTGGGCTATTAACCGTCCTGGTCGACGCTGATGACATGAACGAGCCCGTTGCCGACACCATGCGTGGGCTCCTGGATGGCCATATTGTGCTCTCCAGAAAAATAGCATCGCGGGGCCAATACCCAGCGATCGACGTCCTCGAGAGTGTCTCACGTGTCATGGATGCGGTTGTGCCCGAAAGCCATGTCAAGGCGGCCCGAGATTTCCGCGAAACCCTGGCGACCTATGAAGAATCTCGAGATCTCATCACAGTTGGCGCATATCGGGCAGGGAGCGACCCAAAGGTGGACGCCGCGATCGCTAAGTACCCAAAAATCCTGGAGTTACTAAAGCAAACAGGGGGAGAAAGCCGATCAATGGAAGAGACTCGTTTGCGTCTGCAGGAGATTGCCTCCTCGCAGTGAGAGAGGCGCAGACTTGAAGGAAAAGAGAGATGAAGAAATTCGCCTTCAGACTTCAGAGGCTACTCGATTTGGCAAAAAGCCAAGAAGAGATGGCCCGATCAGAGACCGCCCGTAGCTTGAATACGCTGCGCCTGGCGGAAACAGCATTTGATGGCGCCAAGAAGTCCGTTCAAGTCGCGACTCATGATATCGCCCATTCATTCTCTAGTGGACCGATTTCACCCAACAACGTCGAGTTCCTGTACCGCTGGTTGGCAACAGCCGAACTCAAGCAAGCCGAACTGGAAAAGCGCCTTGCTGAAGAGGAGCGGGCCTATGAAAAGGTCCGCGAGTTGATGATCAAAAGGCGGAAAGAGCTCCTAAGCCTTGAGAAAGCTCAAGAGAAGGCTTGGACTCGTTGGCATGAAGAAAACAACCGCAAAGAACAAGAATCGATGGAAGAGATCGCCAGTTTCAGGCATCTCACCAAGAAGAGGATTGAAGAATGAAGAGTTTCGTTGCCGTGATTGGTCTTCTTACCATTGCCCAGTGGCTCTTTGTGGGATTGCTCTATGGGATATTAGAAGTCCAGGACAAGAGCTCTCCTGAGACGATGAACAAACTCCACGGCTTCCCCGTCATCGGCGGTTACTTTCCCGAAATGAAAGTCCCCACAGAGAAGGAAGAAGCGCAGAAGTACGGGGACAGTCTCAGAGAACGACTCGTGGATGCCCGTCGGCAATGGAGTTTGCCAGCGAGTTACAACGACGAAGAATTCGTTGCCTTGATGACCGACATCAAGAGTCGGGGTGATCTACTCAAGACCGAGTCTCGCAAGTTAGAGAAGCTCAAGCTCGAAGTTCGCAGCATGGTCGACGAAATCGACAAGCGAGAAAAAGCAGTGGTCGCTAAACAAGGCGGACTCACAATACGTGAACGAGAATTACTCAAGAGCGAGGCCGAAGTTAATCTCACGAAGTCGAAACAGGACCGCGTAGTGGCTGAACAAGAACAACAGCACAATCGAAAGATCGCACGTTGGCTCAACACCATGACATCCGAGGCCGCAGCTGAGAAGCTCATGAAGGGCCGTGAAAACGAGACCGCGATGGAAGAAGAAGATCGCTACCGCCAAGCTGCTATGCTTCTGGCTTTGATGGAAGACGAACAGGCCTCGAAGGTCATCGAGCTCCTTGATCCAGTCGATTGGGTCAAGATCGAAGAAATGAAAAGATCACTGCCGATCGCTAAGAAGTAGACTCGCCGAGGCGTAAAATAAAGCAGCGACCTGTAATGAGTTCGCTGTTTTTCTTTATGAACTCGGGCGTTTGACATCGCCCCCCCCACCCAATTCAGCGCCTTCGCAGGACACGCCAACTGCATGAATATTCCCACCTACAGCAAGACCGTCTGAAAATCCGACATTCGAATTAGAAGAAGCTCCCTCTATCAGTGGGGCCTGCCCATCGCATCATTGATTTGGAAGTCGATAGCAAGATAAGGTCATTCATGGACATCGCAACCGTTGTCGGACTCGTTCTGGCGCAAATTCTAATTCTTGGCTCCATTATGATGGGCGCCGGTATTGCTGCCTTTATCGACATCCCATCGATCGTCATTGTGTTCGGTGGCACCATCGCCGCAGCCATGGTGTCTTTTCCTATGGAGAAGTTCAAAGCCACGGGCAAGGTCATCAAGAAGACATTCATGTATTCCTTAGCATCACTTCCGGAAGAAATTGAAGCCATGGCCGAGTTTGCTGCCCTGGCTCGACGTGAAGGTCTTCTAGCGCTTGAGGAGAAGCTCGAAAGCGTTGAAGACCCGTTCTTAGTCAAGGGGCTGAGGCTCGTCGTTGACGGTTTCCCTCCTGAGGCAGTACGAGACATCCTCGCTACCGACCTCTATGCCATGCAAGAGCGCCATGGTGTCGGTAAGTGTGTACTCGACAAGATGGGCGAGATCGCACCGGCCATGGGCATGCTCGGCACGCTCATCGGTCTGGTAACCATGCTGAAGAACCTTTCAGATCCATCTCAGATTGGCGCCGGTATGGCTGTTGCTCTCTTGACTACGTTCTACGGGGCGTATTTGTCCAACATCATTCTCTTGCCAATGGCCAACAAGCTGGATCAACGCAAGAAAGAAGAGACGCTTATCCGTTCGACCATGATCGAGGGAATCGTCGCTATCCAAAGCGGTGACAAACCGGCCATGGTCAAAGAAAAGCTCAAGGCATTCTTGCCGCCGAGCGTACGAGACGCCATGGGCGACAAGGCTAAGGAGTAGTCACGCATGGCAGCTCCGGTACAAGAATTTGTTCGCCCAAAAGGGGCTCCGATGTGGATCGTGACGTTCACCGACATGATCTCATTGCTTCTGACGTTCTTCATTCTGATCCTCACTTTCTCTTCGATGGAAGAGGAGAAAATGCAGCAAGCGACTGGGTCACTCTCAGGCGCTTTCGGCGTCTTGAGCGATCCAGGTAGGCCACCTCGCACCGAAACCCAAAAATCGCTGACCTACAAGTTCAGGAAAAGAGATGAAAATGGCGTCACTGATCCTTCGCTTCGCCCAAGCGAAGTCAAGGATGCTGTGCGCGGGGTCCAAGATCGGCTCAAGTACAATGTTGCGATCGAGACCACTGATCTCGAAAGAGGAGTCCTCCTTGACCTGAAGTCGAATGGCGATAAAGAGATCTTCGTCCTCGGAACATCTAAGCTCAATCCTTGGGCAACCAGCTTGCTACGAGAGATTGCGACGGAGTTCCGCGATTTACCCATGAGGATATGTGTTGAAACACACATTGATTCCAAGACCCCAGAACTGATTGGCGAGGATCCAAGAACGTTGACCCTAGAAATGGCCCTCAGTGTCGCAGCTCTCATTGTCAAGCAGGGTTTTTCACCAGAACGCGTTTCGGCTTCACCCATGGGCGACTTCTATCGCATTGCCAGCAACGACAAACCCCTGGATCGCTTCCGCAATCGAAGATTGAGAATTCGTGTTCTGCCGACGTGGCAAGACGAAATCATTCGCGAGAAAAGAGAGCGATAGATGGCTGCACCAAAAACACCTGTCGACGAGTCATTGGATGGCGCCCCTCTCTACATGGTCTCCTTTGGCGACATGATGACCATTATGTTGACGTTCTTCATTTTGCTTTGTTCTTATTCGAAAGAACGGCAAGCCGGCTTTGTTTCCGACGGAGTTGGATCGTTTAAGAATGTCGTGAATGCAATGGGACTCCCCGGGGTGCTGCCCGGCAACAAGTACCCCATTGATCTGGGAGCTAAGCGCGCCCGGTATAGACCAGTTGGGGCCCTCAATGACGAGTTTCTAATTGACGAAGATGGTCGACTCACTGACCTTAATCGAGACAAGTTGCGGGACGTCATCAAAGAACAGCTGTCCAAGAAGATCGAGACTCGGGTGCCTATCGTCTTGATCTTTGACCGCAAGGATACGGCTCTCAGCAAGGACCACACCAAAACGCTGGATGTCATCGCAGGATTATTGCAGGGCAAGAACCTGAAGGTTCGCTTCGAAGGATTTGCCTACGAAGAAGAAGAGAGTGAGAGCGATACGCGGGGAATTGCCGCTGGTCGAGCTCTCAGTGCAGCCAGATATTTGAATCGCAACTATGGCATTCCAAACGAGAATATCGAAACACGAGGCTGGGGATCTGGAGGCGCGGGCCGCAAGCGTCACCAAGAACGGCTTCAACAGGATAGGCTCGGTCGACGCATCGTCGTGATGTATTTCGTCCCGCCCGAGAACTAGGAAAAATATGAAAATCAAGATCATCATCGGAGTCGCCGTCTTAGTTATTGCAGGCGTAGGTGCATTCGTCATTGCTGGCGGTGAACCTTCTGCATCTCAAGAGAAGATGGAAAAAATGCGCGGCACCGAGGGTTACTATTCCCACAGTGAAGAGCAGGTCATCGTTGATCCTTATGGAGAAATAGAAATCATGACCAACTTGATGGACAACAAGATGCTCAAGCTCAAATTCGATCTCAAATATCGGATTGGTATGGAATGGGGAGAAGACTACGACCCTGCTATTGAAGCATTTGCCAACAGTATATCCGAGATCCGCAATGAGCTGCTCACCCGAATTCGTGGCAAAGAGACCAAAGACCTCAAGGGTGCTGATCTCTTGATCTTCAAACAAGAACTGGTCGACATCATCAACGACATCGTGTTCCCCAAGCAACGGGGTCGTGTCTCGAAGGTGCTCATCAAAGAGCTCATCATTCAAGGTTAGGACAACAGCCGGTGGGTCCTCGCATGTCTTACATACTGTCGAGGCCCCAAACATAGAATGGCAGGATAGGCCGTCCCAGAGTCTCTTGGCTGCCACCGATCAGGCACTCAAGAGATGGGGAATTGCCGGCCGGGTCGATCTGGAAGCGAGGCGAGTCGATGGCCAGAATGAGAGCCTCTTGGTTAAGAATCTTGAACATACCCATATCGCCGCTTTCATAGGGGCAACCCAGCTTCCGAAAGGCTTGGCCATAGGCGTCGTGCCAACTTGGGCCCAAGATCAAGGTTGAGTTGAGCCCTTCGCATTCTAAGAGCGTCGGCAAGAGACCGACGACATCTTGTATATTTCCGGCCCATTCACAGATCGCGCCCTCGAAGTCCAACCCCTTGCCAATCGTTAGGTAAGCGACAACATCCAGCCCCTGGGTCGCCACCAGAGTTTTGGATCGTGGTAGGGTGAAAAGCACATGCCCATCGACACTGGTTCGACTCAGCGGGCAAGGGTCTTCCGCGCGAAGCTTGAGCAGAGCTGGTAGGTCTTCGATCTTCATCCATCGGCACGGCACCGGTTGAATACCTTCAAGGTCTTCCTGAGATACCATGAATCGAGCTTCGCCACCGGCCCTCTCAAAGCCATGGCGCTCGTAGAATCCGTCAACTTCAGACCAGAGCATCGACAATTCAACGCCTTCTTCCTGGGCGCAGCGTAGCTGCGCCTCAAGAAGTTGGCTGGCAAATCCCTGCCCACCCGCTGAAGGATCGGTACAGACGGCGCCAATGTTGAGACACTGCAACAACCGGCCATTTGGCAGTTGAACTGCGGCGGTGCGACTCGCGACATGGGAGACAATACGGCCGTCGCTGCGGATGATGAAACGACGCCCCAAGGCGCCACGCCCCACGAGCAGAGGAAAATCCTCCGACATCGATAGATCCGCTCCTGGCCTCATGCAACGATCAATAAGATCAGTGACCTCGTCAAAGTCCTCGAGTTGAAGTTCTTCGATTTGAGCCAACAAAAAAGGCTCCTTACGGTTTAGAGGAAATTCAACAGGCTTAAGTTGCCAACTCGTGACGTTACGAGAAGCGCACTTTGATAAGCCGTTTCATTCTGCTGTAACTGAATGATTGCGTCGGAGATGTCGATATCTTCGGTCTTCGAAATGAGCTCTTGGAGCCTCACATCCAAATCTGCAGCGCGATTCTCTGCACCTGAGAGCCTATTGGAAATACTGCCAAGCTCGCCCAGTCCTTCAAGCAGCTGATCATGGCCTTCGTCAAACTCCTCTAGATTCCTGCGAAGCAGATCTAACGCGGCGTGCTTGTCTGGCCTCTTATCAAGGTCTCGCAGTCCATCACGCAGGGCTATGAGTGACTGGAAGAGGTCATGAGTTCCCGTGAAGCTCACATCATCCTCTCCTGCTTGATTGACTTGAGTCGAATCAATGTTGATCACTTCGCCCGAAAACGAGTCGGTCACCTGTTGGTTGGCGCTGAAATCGATGACGGTGTTGGTGGCTCCCCCGTCGATCGAAAGGGTTCCGGTCCCGGTCGCCGTTGCAGACCCACTAAAGCCCCCGATCACGCCAGTTGTATCGAGATGGACTTTCTCTCCTTTTGGCCCTATCAGGGCAAGATTCGTTTCGGTTCCAGTGTAGGGCCGAGGGTTTCCACCATTCAATGAGATCGTCTTGGCAACATCGTCAATTTGAATCGTGTGGCTGCCGATAACAGTATCGAGTGTCGACGAGCCGGTGCCAAGCGTGAGCCCTGAGGCCCCACCGAGCGTTGTCCCCGTTTGCTTAACGACGAGCCGATCAACCCCTACTCCACTATCGGTTCCAGCACCACTGGCTGCGCCCGTAGGCCCAGAGAAGATGGTCGCGCCGCGATCGTAGCGCCCGAAGATCTCAGATCCAGGAACGTTGATGCTCGAGGTCAAGCCGGCTCCGACTTCAGCATTGATGCGATTGTCATTCCCGCGATACTTCACGCGAGCCTGAGAGCTGCCATCCGTCGTAAGTTCATACGGAGGTCTATCGGTTTCGGTGCCAGCAAAAATAAATCGGCTTCCGACCTGTGAGTTGGCAAGCGCCATCAGATCCTTGATGTAGCCGTCAATGCCGATGGCAATCGTGTCGCGGTCGGTCTGCCCCAAAGTTCCGTTGAGCCCTTGAATCACCGATTCTCGAGCTCGCTGAACAATGTCTGAGGCCTCCTGGAGCGTCGCCGCCGAACTGTCAACAAAGGTCCGACCCTCGGCCGCATTCTGTGAGTACTGACCAAGGGCTCCGAGCCGTTCACGAAACGAAAGCAACCGGCCAATGTTGTTGGGGTCATCAGAGGGTGCCGAGATCTTCTTGCCCCGCGAGACCTGGAGCTGGCTATCAAACAGACGCGAGTACGACTGTCGAACCTGCTGCTTGGCACTATTCGAGACCAAGTTTTGTGTGACTCTAAAATTCATGTTTCATACTCTATAAGTTGAACAAGACCTGGCTCATTTCATTGACGGCAGTTATGTAGCGCGCTGCGGCTTGGTAAGCCTGCTCATACCGTTGTAGATCAGCGAGTTCTTCGTCGACTGACACACCACGGACCGACTCGAGTCGATTCTCAAAGCTCTCTTTCAAGAGAGATTCGGTCTCGAGATTGAGCGCTGCGCGATTTGTCGTTTGTCCGACTTCAGCCACAATCCCGTTGTAAAATTCTTCGGCCGAACGATTGCCCAGTGAATCGAGTGCACCATCACGCAAGGTCAGCATCCGCAGGATGTTTCGATTGTCCGACGCTGCTCCGCTCATGGCGAGCGATAAAGTCTCTGGGTCGTCAGCTAGACTTGCGGCCACAGCAATGTCTTCAGCGTTACTTCCGACAAAGAACGCGTTCAGACCAAAGCTTGCGAGAATGTCCGAGTCATCGCTATCGGCAAAGGCGGGCAGCGTGACAAAGTCACCAGCCGCCTTGCTGATCTCACCGGGTCCAAAGGACACCGTAATCCCGGAGACAACATCGAGCTCACTGTCTGGAGAGTAGCCCTGTCCGACATCGAGGGTAGAGACTACTTGGCCTTGGGCGTTGACCACCTCCATTTTCAAACCCGGAGTCAGTCCAATGGTACCTTCACCAAGAGGACGGAATGTAAACTCCTGATCTTCTGTGCCGTCGTATTGGCCGCCGATCGTCACACCGACGTTTTGGGTGCTACCGGTGTCGAGCGCTGTGGACAGACCGAAGGCCGATGCCGGAGATCCGGCACCATCAGTAATTTGAATTGTTGACGCCACACCGTTTGTGTTGCTGGTAACGATCACCTGCCCGTTCTCGACGCTGGCGGTCGCTCCCACGAGCGATGACTGAATAGCAGATGCGACTTCGTCCGCAGTGGCCGAGCCCATATGCAGGAACTGGCTCGGTGAGAAAACGACATTCTGTGGAGCGCCGCCGTTCACACTGATTGAAAGAGAATCGCCACTAGTGAGTGCGAATGGCTCGCTCATGGCACCAAGGATTTGACCTTGCGATGAACCAAGCGTGTTATTCGAATTGGGATTCGTGTCGAGAGCCGCTCCGAAATGGAAACGACTACCACTCTCCGCGTTCAGTCTTAAGCGACCAGTGGCATCCAATGACGCGCTAAGGCCATCGACATCGTTGAGTTTATCGATGAATCCCTGAACCGTATCGAGATCCGGGTCCACCGCAATGCTTGTCTGTTCGATATCACCGGTGCTGTCGTTCACAACGGAAACCCAGAGCCGCCCTTCTGACGGTTCAAACGGAAAGCCGGAGGCACTCAAGAGTGAGTCTCCGAGGATTCCGTCGTTGTCGGTGTCGACCACGGGATAGTTGGATGATAGGCTGGTGAAACCGCCACCAGCGGGTACTCCAGTGCTATGAATCCGATTGAAATTGAGGATCATGGCTGAAGCAAGATCGTCGAGTTCGTCAATACGATCTCCTACGCCACTTTTTGAAAGGTCGATGTAGCCCCTGAGTTCACCCCCTCGGACATCGACTTCATATGGGCTTCCCTCCAAATAGATTCCGACTTCACCATCTTCATTGCGGCTCGCTGTCATTTGAGTTGTGCTGTTTGATGACACAATCATCTGACCTCCGACTCGAATGTCGACACGCCCGGCTCCTGTTGGCTGCACACTGACATCGACGAACTGTGACAGCTGATCAATCAGCTGTCCCTGGCGATCCAATAGCGCAGCTGGCGGGCCTTCCCCGAAGCCCTGAGTCTTGGTGATTTCTGCGTTCACCGATGCAATCGATTCGGCAATGGCGTTCACCGTGGCAGCCGTGTTCTGTATCAGCGACTCGATGCCTTCTTGATTGCCACTGAGATCACGGCGAATTCTCTGCAGTTGATCTGCGATATCCCCGCCTCCAAAGATGACGCCCTTCTTCTGGACGTTGTCGGCTGGTGAGGTGGCCAAGGAGCTCAAGCTGCTGAAGAAAGAAGTCAGTTGACCAGAGAAGGCCGTATCACTAGGCTCGCCAAACGCGGCCTCCACTCCGAGCATCGCCTGGAACGTGATGTTTCTGCGTGCGACCTCATGATTCTGGTTTCGAACTCGATCGAGAAGGAGTTCGTCAGTGACTCGCTCCAGGGACCCGACCCTGACGCCGCCACCTTGATAGAAACTGCCGATCAGCGTTGGCCTTCCTGACTCCAGGATGACTCGTTCACGGGAATAACCAGGCGTCGTAGAATTGGCTAGGTTATTGCCGACAGTTTGAATCGCGAGCCGCGCAGCAGAGAGCGCCGAGATTCCGCTTGAAAGTCCAAACATCTCAAATACTCCGATCCAAGATCATCTCAGCTTGGCGAGTCTTGCTGCCACGACGATCGTATGTTGCGGCATTTGAATCGACTGAGAAAAGGCCACGAACGATGTCTTCATTGACATCAATGGCGGTGCGCGCAAGCATTCCACTTCGATTGCTCTTGGTCCGAACATCTTGGCCAGCCGCCTGCAACGTGGTGCATAGACCAGCGAGTTCTTCGCGGTGGGATACGGGCACGAGTTCAACGAGTTTCTCGAGAACACCCTTGCCAGCCTTTAGATTTCCGGCTCGCGTGAGATGCCCCAGAATCTTGCCGCGCTTCGCCTCAAGATTCTCCATTCGGCTAAGAACGCCACTGGTAGCAACCAAGTGAGTCTCAAGGGATCGTACATCGTGTCGAACGATGTGTTTCTCCATGCTTGAAAGCATTTCATTCAGCTCATTCTGTAGCCCCGTCTCTTCGACGAACCATGACTTCAGTAGTTGAGCATCAGCCTCGGTTAGGCGCTTTGGTATTAGCTCTTTCATTAGTCTCTCTCTCTTCTCCCACCGATTTAATGTCGGTAGTTCCTTCGTCCTTTGGCGTGATCAAGGATGGCGTTACGTCATCCATGCTCACACGCTCGCGATTGAGCATGGCGTTCTTCACCACCATCTCAGCAATCCCAAGTCCGCCTGCTTGACCAAGATGCTCTCCCATCATTTGGTCAAAGAAGCCTTCGTAAGTGTCTGCGCCTGGTCCCTCACCAAAGAGGCTGCCATCGGTCATGGTTTTTCGCATTTCCTTTACGAACATCGAAAAGAAAACACCTTCCATCTGGGTGGCCACATCTTTGATCTCATCGTCAGAGGCATCTTTGCCTGGTGCCTTGAGACCACGGGGGATGGAAGTCTGATAGCCAATACTGGCTGCAGTGAGCGGTGTTGATGCACTGATGTCATTCATCAACGAATCTCCATGTCCGCATGCAGTGCTCCCGCTGCCTTGATCTCTTCAAGGATCGAGATCAACTGATTAGGAGTCAATTTTAGTTTGTTGAGCGAGGCCGCCAGGTCAGCAACACTTGATCCGCCAGGAAGAACACTCAGTTCGCTGGCTTCCTCGGTGATGCGTGCTTCTGTACGTGGAACTTCGCCAATGCCCGGACCGTTCGTGAACGGATTTGCGATCACTGGTAGTGGTGCTTCTTCAATGGTGATATTGATAGACCCCACTGCCACTGCAACCTTTGAGATTCTCACATTCTCGCCGGCCACGATGACGCCCGTTTTGCGGTTGATGATAACTTTCGAGATCATGTCCACAGTTGTTCTTAGTTCTTGAATTGCCGCGATGAACTCAGTGAGCTTAAGGCGCCATTCCTCAGGGACTTTTACTTCGACCCCACCAGCGTTGATTGCCTTCGCCGACTTCGGGAACAACTCGTTGATGGTATTTTGAATGTTCGATGC
The DNA here is from genome assembly GCA_047639315.1 of Planctomycetota bacterium. Classification (GTDB taxonomy): domain Bacteria; phylum Planctomycetota; family DRQF01; genus S139-23. The sequence continues at coordinate 12,640 of JBLINQ010000014.1, read as the reverse complement.
AGTTTTCCAGTTCTGATTCTTCAGGTGGAAGCGAATCACATGCCGACTGTCTTCGATTTGCATCGGAACGCTCTTCTCCACTCGCGCACCGTTGGTAATCCCGGCCACTGTTGGGTGGTTGATGGTCACGGAGGATCCAGAATCGCCAACTGCTTGCAGCCCTGCGGATGAGAGCGGCCCTTCAGCAATTGCGTAGACTGTTTTCTGATCCTTGCCGACAAGCAAGGTTTCCATCAGGGTCCCGCCGTAGAGATCACTGGCGTCTTGCATCGAAGACACGGTGACATCAATCTTGGCGCCAGGGCGCTTGAACGGGTCAAGCCGGCCGGTAACTTGAACGACTGCCAAATTGCCGGTTCCGACTTCTTGGGGCGTCGTGTTGATGCCAAACTTCTGGTAAAGGTTCACCGCCATTCGGCGAGCCAAGAGCGACTTATCGCCAGAACCGTTAAGGCCGACGACCAAACCAATTCCTGTCACCTGGTTGTCACGAACACCTTCGATGTCGGTGATTTCTGCGATGCGCGCTTGCCCCATTGCCTGACTGGCCAAGAGGAGTAGCGCTAATGTCATTTTTGTGATGTGGTTCATATCTTATTCCTAAAAAGGCCAAACGATGTCCAACATGCGAGAGAACCAACCACGGTTGGTTGCTCTGTTAAGTGGACCAGTGCCCTTGTAAGAGATTCGCACGTTCGCAACGCGGTTTGAACTCACCTCGTTTGCCTTGGTGACATCAAAGGCGCGAATCATGCCCGTGATCTTCACAATCTTGGTATCGCCATCGATGACGATGCTGCGCGTTCCCTCAACCAACATGTTGCCATTTGGCATCGTGTCGATCACGATCACCGAGATGGTTGTTTCGAAACTGTTGTCCTTGTCATAGGTACCGGCACCATCGAAGCTCGTCGATGACGATCCAGATGCGGCTGGGAGCGGCTCCCAGAGGTTTGGCAGAATGTCGAAGTTCGTGAGCGCGGCATCCAAGGATGAATCTTTGGTGATCTGTGTTTCTTCGTCGTTTACGACCTTAGAGTTTTCCTCGATAACGATGGTCAAGATGTCACCCACACCTCGCGCAGTGTTATCAGCAAAGAGGGGTCGTGTCGCATAACTGGGGTCCCAAAGAGATTGCGCTGTAGCAATTCCACAAAGGAAACCGATGACGATGACAATCTTGATTAACGCGCCCAATGCGGTGTTCTCTCTCATTTGATGCTCTTCACTTCTGCATTTTTGGAATCGACAACCACGGCAGTGAACTGCCCCTTACTCTCTAAATTTTGAACGAGGATAGCTTCGCCTGGCGATCCGTCTTGCAAGGCAAGGCAAACAGTGCGAGCAGTAATGAGTCCGGCCTTGACGCTCACTTCGATGAGATCATCTTTCCGGATCACAGGTGTCTGCTTGATGTCTGTTCGCATGACGTCATCGCCTTTGGCGAGATCTCGCCTGGCGACTAACCCGACTACATCCGAGATACGAAAGAAGAGTTGCCCCCCCATTCTGGAGACTTCCTGTTTCTCCATCTTGACGTCATTACGCGTGACCAGCTTGCCCTTCTTCAGTGAGCGAACCATGCGGACCGCAAGGACCTTCCGTGTGATGAGGACTGGGATCAGTGCGAGAGTTTCGATGATACCGTCAAGCTCGGCGGTGAGGCGGAGATTGACTGCACCGATGTGCTCGGTGTTCTTAGGGTCGTCCTCGATTCTGAGTTCAGAGCTCCAACGGGCCAATGGCACTTCAACCGGACGAACATGACGTGAGAAACTAATGACTGGCGCGTCATCGATGCCGACAAGAGCGTTGCGCACGTGCCTGGTGACCATGTCAAGAATTCGGCGATTGCCAAGCCTGATGGTCTTGCGTCGCACACGAATCTCGCTTGGCCCCTTGATCTCAACATTAGCCGGGCTGAAGCCACTCTTGGCCAAGGCATTACGAATGTCTTTGTGCCGAAAGGAGAGACGGTTTTTCCCTGGTTCAAAACGAGCCAAGGAAGCGAGGCGCGCTCTCATGCTTGTTACTTTCTCGCTTCTGCCATCGGAAACGAAAGTGACGACATCGGCGATATCCTTGACTCGAACGCGCGACCCTGCAATTGCCATTGACTCGGCTTTGAGTTCGACGATGACGGCCGTTTCCTTGTCGAGTTGGGCAACGGCGATCTGCGATCCACAGAAGAGGACGCTCGCAATGAGGATGTACTTCATGTTTCGTTCCTAACGTAGAATTTGGTTAACGGTTGTGAGCATTTCGTCGGCCGCTGAAATCGCTTTCGACGAGGTCTCATAAGCACGCTGCGAGGTGATGAGACCGACTAATTCGTTGACAACTTCAACATTCGATTTCTCAAGGAAGCCGCCAACTATCCCGCCGAATCCGTCGTCACCTGGATTGCCTGAAAGCGGCGCACCACTGGCGTCAGATTCACGCATGTTATTGCTACCTTGCGAACTCAAGCCCGATGGATTGGTAAAGTTCACCAACTGAATCTGGCCCACCTGGGAGGACGTGTCGCCAACAATAGCAGTAATGGAGCCATCTTGACCCACAGCCACTTGGGCGTTTGGTGGTATCGTAATGTTCGGGATGAGCTTGAGGCCTTGCGAGTTCACTACGCTGCCATCGCGATCAAGGCCAAAGTTTCCATCTCGGCTGTAGAGCGTCGTGCCGCCCAAGCCTTGCATTTGGAAGAACCCCTGTCCAGTGATGACCAAGTCAAGTGGGTTCCCTGTTTCCTCCAAGACACCTGGTGTAAAGATCTTGCTGGTATTGACGAGGCGCGAACCTGAACCAATCTGCAAGCCAGATGGACGAAGGCCATCCTTTGTCTGTTCATTCGGACTGCGAATTGTGGTGTAGAGCAAGTCTTCAAAGTTCACCTGTGACTTCTTGAAACCTGTTGTATTGACGTTTGCCAAATTATTGGCGATGACGTCAATGCGGGTCTGTTGAGCCTTCATGCCCGTCGCTGCTGTGAATAGTGCCTTAATCATGGTGTCTCTCTCTTGTTGTTATTGACTGTTGCGCAACAGATTTTCATTGACTGAATCTAATGAGCGAATGGCCTTCTGCATGGCTTCATAGTTCTTGTTGGCCATGAGCATATTGATGAGCCCCTTCACGCCAGCGTCCTTGGGGAACTCAAGTAAGCCGTGCTTCACGACCGTGTCGCCCTCGGTGAGAGGTGGTCGATAATTCTCAGCCGAACGAAAGAGTGTTTCGCCAACGGCCGTCAACTTGCTCCGTTCTTCAGTCGTAAATTCGACAACTTGAAGTCGAGACAAGGGCTCTCCGCCTTGAACCACATCGCCATTTTCGCTGTAGAAGACCGGTCCGTTAACAGGGTCAACCTTGATCGGTTCTTCGGCATCATCAAGGACGTTGTAGCCTGCCCTCGTGACGAGTTCGCCGTCTGGATTGACACTGAGATCACCGTTGCGAGTGAAGAACACTTCGCCGGGGTGGTTTGGTGGGCTCACAACGAGGAAACCATCGCCGTTTAAGGCGAGGGCGAGCGGATTATCGCTATTGCGAAGCTGACCTTGGGAGAACGCAATACGCTCTTCCGATCCAATCAGACCACCTCGTTTGCCGGCGTCACCAAGAAAGGCATCGAAGTTCTTCAATACCATCTCGTGCTTCTGATAGCCCGGCGTCTGTGCATTGACGGTGTTATGCGTCGCACTATCGAGCATTCGTTGCACGGCGGTCATCCCGCTCGCGGCGATGTACAGGGATTCATTCATTTACTCTCTCTCTCTCTTGTCAGACCTCCGACGCCAAACAGAACGCAACTTGGGGGCCAATGAGCGAGAAAGGAGATGTGGTGTTTTGCGACGCTTCAATGGACACAACTATTGCATATAAAACCACTTATGGCACTGTTGGCTTATTCAACAGTTGCTATAATCGGTGTGTTTGCGACTTGAGGAAAAATCAGCGTCTTTGGCAGGAAGACTTTTCGTGGTGGGTCATTTTTTCAACTGCGACCGAGGATGCAATCGAGATGATGGCGGGCGAGCATGATTTGTATGCGGTCGTCGCCTCGGGATAGCGCCAATGCTCTCTCTAAGCACATTCGCTTGTCCTTGTGGGCGCCAACGGCGTCCGCTTCTGCGGCTCGATTGAGATAATCGTCTGCGGTAATTCTGTGGCCAAGACGGAACCCAGCGCTTGATGGAATCGGTTGGATTCGGTGAAGGAAGATTTCTGGTCTAGGATCTGCTGGCTCTCTCATGACGTTAGATTGATTTGAGGGATTCTGCCGCTCGTGTGTTCCCCACGGCGTTTCTCGAGAATCAGAGCACTCGATTCGGCTTTCAATCGGCCAAGCATGTAATCCGCGAGATTCAGCCTGGTTTCGAGATCATCAAAGTCCAAATTCAATCCAGCTCGCCAAATTCCGGCGAGATCTCTTTCCGACCAAGCCACCTCACCTTCCAAGGTAAGCACTTCTAAATAGCCTGGCAGCTTAACCCGAAGAATGAACACCTCATGGGGACGAATTCGGCCCTCACTCAAGACACCCAAGCCATCAAATGCCATGTTATGAAGCCGAGCAACAACCGGGTCGGTTTCGTTTTGAGCGCGATCTCGTGTCGTGAGTGCGGCTTGAACTGCAACATGCGAACGATATCGGCGGTTCATGCGAGACGCTGGCCGTGTCGTTGCTGGAGCGAGGATACGATTCGTTCCATTCGCTCCTTCATCGATTTTCACTTCATAGAAACTGACATGGCCTTCGTCTTCAGGGCTAGCCAGAATTGCCCGGCCTTTCCGTGGTGCCGAGTCAGAGTCAAACTTGATTTCAATATTCTTGCCACTTGAGGCAACCACATAACCCAAACACCCACAGCGCATTTCGCTCACGTCCCAGAACAAGGATACCCTCGTTTCGGGCAACAATTCGTCGAGCCTTCGGGATGTATCATCGAGGCTAAAATCTTCCTCGAATCTGCGGTTGTCCGCTCCATCATGAGTTGCGTCGGCAGGCTCTTGGTTGGGCTTTCGCGATCCTTCGCCTCGACGCTCAAGTCTCCTTGCGGGCCGCCCTCTTCCATGAAAGAATTTGCGACTCACGAGAAAAGCGATCAACAAGATGAGAACTGCGACAAGACCCCAACTAACAATCACAAAGAAGATTGCGCCATTGGCGTTACCCCCGTTGAGGGCATTTATTTTGTCGTAGATATCGCGCCCAGCGGCCAAGAACCACATGCTTTTCACCTTGCTTTTCCACACTCTCAGCTTCGTGAGAAGTGCATGACTATTCCATGTTCGCCACCAGAGCCCGGCTGAGAAATTAGCGGACTCTCTCATGTCGGTCATTCTTCGTTTCGCTTAACGACTGCAAAGCGAAAGATGGCGCTTTTCGTTTGTTTCACGAAAAAGCACCATCAAAAACTATTCGTTTAGACGATCTGCAACAGCTCGGCGAAGATCTCGTCCGCTGTTGTCACGATTCGCGCCGCGCCCTGGAAGGAACGCTGAGCTTCAATCAGTCGAACAAACTCCTCGGCAGTATCGACGTTACTTCCTTCAAGTGCACCGGAAACTAAGCCGCCAGCGCCGCCCACTCCGGCTTGCCCCACCAACGCTTGACCAGAGTTGTCGCTTCGGCGGAAGAGAGTCGAGCCTTCTCGAATCAAGCCTGCGGAGTTCTGGAACTGAGCAATGCCGATGGAATCCAAATCAATGATGGCGCCGTTGGAGTAGAAGCCCTGGATAGAACCAGATGAAGTCACACCCATGGAAGCGAGTGTGCCCGATTCATAGCCATCCTGCGTGGTGGCCTGAGCCGAAGACTGGGTGCCAAACTGAGTGAGGCCCGTGAGGTCGCCAACTGTTCCAAAGTCAAGATTGACGCTTTGAACTGAGGAGGTGTTGTTCCAGACAAGATCGATTTGTGGCAGTCCAGAGCCCTGGAACGCGCCATTTGGTCCAAAGGATATCTGTGTAACTGGCGAACCTGTTAGGGTTCCTTCGTCGTCGGGTACGCTGAGCTCGAGATTCCACGTGTCGTCATCCTGACGTTCAAATTGCCCGGACAATGTGTGCGAGATGCCAAGAGAGTCAAAGACTGTGATCGATGTGGATCGAATGTCGGGACCTGTACCAGCTTGTGCTGTCCCAAAGGCTTGAGCACTGAATAGAGTGCTGCCTGAGTTGGAATTTAGATCTTGAAGACTAATCGTCAGATCAGATGCGCCGGTAACGCCCGACTCGACAGTGATTTTTCCGTCCGGAGTGAGAGCTACCGTTGTACCTGGAAACTCGGTCTGGATCTTTGCCGTCAAGTCGCCCAATGTCTCGCCGTCAAAGCCACTGCCTGTTGGGCCGAAGCTAAACGTTGAGTTAACCGAATTACCGGCGGCGTTGATACCAGTGATCTGGATGACATCGCCATTGGCGTAGTCAGCCGTGTTCGAATCTAGGTTGCTGAGAGAAGTGGCGGAAGTCGCAGTGAATTCCTGACCGACTGCGGTTGGATTTGTGTTCAGACCGATATCGGCCAAGAGTGTGCCCGTACCGGTGGCGGCAATTTTCGACCCAGCACCATCAGTGCTCGAGGTCAGCACCAAGACGCCCGTGCTTGCGTCTGCGGTGACATTCGGTGTCGTTGGATTGGCGCTGAAGTAGCTGTTTATTTCTGCGGCCACGTTAGTGAGGGATGTCGCTCCGGCAGATAGGGGAATCTGTACAATTTGGGAACTGTCCAAATTCAGGGTCAACAACTCACCAGAGCCATCACCGGAGCCAGTTGCGGCACCAGTCAGGACAGCGGGTTGAACTTCATCGAAAGCTGCCGATGTTTCTTGCATCTCGGCAAGCGGCCCGGTTTTTAGGGCCGGGAGATTACCAGCAAAAGTCACGTTCTGGGAAGCGACTGCCGGCGCGACTGATTCGGTGTCAATTCGGATGCTGGAACCGCTGGCGTTTTTCACTCGAAAGCCAGTACGAGAGTCGACCAAATTCGAATTGCGGTCCAAGGTAAGAGAGCCAACGCGGGAGTAGAAGTCTTCGGTTCCGTTGGAGAGAACGAAGAAGCCACTTCCCTGGAGTGCAAGATCAAATGTCCGCCCGGTGTTTAGCAAGGCTCCTTGCGTTTGCGATTGGTCAACGCTGGCCACCTGAGTACCGAAACCGAATTGGCGGCCATTGACACCACCGAGGTTAGCTGATGGTCCGGTCGGTGCTCGACTGGTACTATAAAGGACATCACTAAACGTAAGGCGGTCGGCCTTAAAGCCTGCGGTTTCCGCATTAGTTAAGTTGTTACCAATGACATCAAGGTAACGTTGATTCACTCGGAGGCCGGTAAGGCCAATTCTTAATGCTGTAAACATCTCTCTCTCCTGTCGTTAAACCAATAGAACCGTTCTCTCAGCGGTTCATGGCTTTGGGTGCCTGACTAAACTTCGGTGCTGCTACTCGTCGTCGATGTATTCTCATCCGCTGGCTGTCCGGAAATCGAAGAGATCAATCCCAAAGGAATCAAGATCCCAGTATCGGCTTTGAGCTGAAGTCCGTTTTCATTGAACTCAACTCCAGTAATATTCGCGGCGACCTCGTTGTTGTTCTGATCGAAGTACTTGACGTTCTTGCCAATCAAGCTGCTGGCCTGCGACAAACTCTGCAATCCGGTGTTGGCCGAAACAGATCGTGCCAAGTCCTCAATCGCTTTTGTTTGCGACTTTGATTCTTCAAGCGCAGAGAAAGACGCCAGCTGCCCGAGGAACTCGGCATCGTTTGTTGGTTCCAACGGATTCTGGTTGGCCAACTGGGTAGTGAGCAAACGAAGAAAATCTGTTTGATTCACAGTGTCATCTTTTGATTGGGGCACTCCCAGTGTTGGGTTGCCGCCGACTAGGCTACTGATTTCCATAGAACTCTCCTCAGGCAATGATGTTGAGGCTACCGTCAATGGTGGCCTCTACTTCCGTCTTTGATTCCGCACTCTCATTGGACCGTGTCGCGTCGATTTCTTTTTCGTGTGAACGATTCCGATTTCTTTGCGACCATTCTCCGCGGCCTTCGTCAGGGGCCGACGGTTGTTCATGACTTGTTGTTGACTGCTCGTTGGTTTTGATTTCGAAGGACTCCACGTTGAGGCCGGCCTCTCGCATCGCGTCTTGCAAGGCCTTCAACCCATCGGCGAGCACTTTTTGGATCGCCGTCGACTCAGCTGTGATCTGACCCGTGAGTCGCCCGTTCTTAACCACCAATTGAATATCCAGGCGTCCCAGTTCGGGCGGATCAACAAGGAAATTGATGCGACTCGAGCCGGTACGGATGTTGAGCTTCACCTGCTTCATCAGCTCATCTTGAGCAATGGACTTCTCTGCCGCGGGTGCCGGTTGACTCAAGGATTCGACGCTCTTGACCTCGATAGGTTGGTCGCTCATTACTTGGGCAGCATTGTCCGAGGCGATCGTTGAGGTCGAACGATTTGCCAGGCTCTGTTCGTGAGAACCTGATTCCTGGTGTTCCTGATTAAATTGGCCGCCAGAGGAATCGGAGCCACTTTCTACGGGCGATAGCTGGTCATTCGGCGCCGGCGTTGATGCAAGTGGATTTTCGGGGACCGGTTGGGACGGTGCCGTTGTTGTCCCAGCCTGCTTAATATTGTCACCACCCTGCTCCAAGCTGGATTCCAGGCCATTCAACTTCCCCTGTGGCTGCGTTCCTGGTGAAGCACCTTGCTCGCTCAATAACTCGTCAGCGGGAACTGGCTTCGCCTGGTCTGACTGAGCATTTGGGGCGTTAAGTAAAGTGGCGTCGTTCGCTTTGTTACTTGCGGCAATGCTTGCCTGGGAATTTTGCTCGGCTTTAAGCTGAGCCGCGTCCGAGGCCTCTAAGCCTTGCGCCCACTGAGATTGAGGGCCAACGAATAGACCCGCCTGATTGGCAGGACTCGCGCCGCTCTGTGATGTGAGGTTTGGGTTTCCAGAAGAGGACATTGCCCCTCGACCATCTGTTCCCAAGAGCTTTTTGAAAATGCTGATATCAGATTCGGTTGGCGCCCCAATTGGCTCGGAATTCGGATTTTCGTCGTCGAGATGGAATGCCGTCCGTCGTTTTTGCAGATTTGCATCGATTTCCTGTGCCGGCTCTGGAGGTGTCGACAGGGCCGCTTCACTGGCGAGTTTGCTCTCGTCAATCCGACGCTGGTCCTCGAAACGCGAGGCTTCGTGGTTGGTCGACAAATCACCCGCTTCGGCGTCAGTCAGGGCTTGGCGAAAAATCTCGCCAGATTCCCTTCTATGCGCGCTGTTGGGTGCGGGCTGTGATTCACCGGTCCCGTTCGGGATTGGTCCAAAAGTCAGTGGCATGGTTCTCTCTCGATGCAGCGATACAAAGTCGCGCACCCCAAGAAAGCGAAGCTCATGCCATGGACGGGAGGAATTCTGAGAATGATCCTAAATCGTTTGCAGAGATAGGCTTACAGGCGAATTAAATCTGCACCGAAGTCGGAGAGATGGTGGAATCGGATAGGAAATGGAAAATTGTTCAGGAAGAAAAGTCTGAAGGATGAAAGAGTTTCATCGACCTCGATAGACGATACGGCCTTTCGAAAGGTCGTATGGTGACATCTCGATGGTCACTTTGTCGCCTGGAAGGATGCGAATAAAGTGTTTTCTCATTCTTCCAGAGACATAGGCCAAAATGGAATGGCCGCTCTCAAGCTCGACACGGAAACGGGCGTTAGGGAGCGCCTCCTTGACCGTTGCCTCAACTGTGATTGCGTCTTCCTTCGCCATGTACTCAACCTCTTGTGTTAGAAAGCAAGCCGACAGGTTTCGATCCGTCGGCGGGAAATACTATAACCGATCGCCTCCATGACCCAAATGGCCCTCAGCTAAGGATCAACTTTGCTCATGAAAACCAGGAGCCTTGCTCTCTTAGTCCTATTCGGTCTTGCTCTACTTATGGGCTGCACTTCGACGCCGGATGCTGAGGAGCTCCCGGAGGACGAAACTCTGGTGAAGACGCAGCCAAAGGTAGAAACGCCTCCGCCGGAGACGGTCCGCACGCCCCAGATTCCTGTCACCCGTCTCAAGATAAAAGGGGTTCGAGGTGGCAAAATTTCATTTGACGTCCAAGGTATCCCATCCGAAATAGCCGCCCAGCTCCTCGATTTTGATCAGGATGCTGACCATCGATCTTGGGTCAAGAAATTTGAGCCGCTGCCCAAGAAAGGCAAGATGAGTCGGGCGCGCTGGCATTTTGAAGGGAAGGCAGGGATCAATCCGGTCGTCGAGCTGGGGTTTTGGCTTCAGGGAGACGAAGAGCGCCAAGTCATACGCTATCGCTTGGTAAAGAAAGACTTTGGCTTAGGCGCTTTCTTCGGCGACTTGGTGATCACACGCAAGGCCGATTCGCCCCTCATGTCAACCATCACCGAACGTACTTTCATCGACAGTGGTGTTTGGATTGCCAATGCCAGCCATGAAGATATCGAAGAAGGGCTGAGGGAAGATGCTCGTTTACTCGCGGCGCTCTTTGCCGGCACCTTGGAAGCCTTGCTGGCGGAAGATCAACCGAAAGAGAACTAACCGACGTCAAGCGGAAGCCATTCGCCGTCTTCGCCCAACACCTCTGCTGGTCCGAAACGAGCCTTGTAAGACATGGCCGGGCAATCTCGAACCATAAAACCAGGGTGATACCACTCTCGGCCATTCTTCTGGGCCCACTCGATTTCAAACATCATCGAAGCAATGCCAAGGGATCGCCTGCTCAGAGTTGGTTTGTAGAAGAAATAAAGAGAGCTAACGATGTTCGGGAGAACATCAACGAGACCAACAGCGATCAACTCGCCGTCCATGTAGTAAGTCATTTCCTTGGCCCGCCCCGAGCCACTGAACATGAATTCTCTGACTCCCTCTTCATCAGCGATCATAGGACCGACATGTCGAGATGTCAGATAGTCGCCGAGCAAGGCCCGCTTCTCTTCGGTATAGTTGGGCTCGGTCATCGTCACGACAAGATCGAGATTCTTGTTTCTGGCTCGGCGTAAGCTCTTGCTGGGCTGGAAAGTCTGAGTCGCCAAACGCATCGTGCGACATTCGTTGCAGCTCTTGCAGGCTGGCTGAAAAAACAACGAACCCATCCGACGAAAACCACTCTCCAAAAGATGCTCGTGCATATCTGAAGAGACCTCTGCCCCTGGGTCGAGGATAAAGTTCTCCCAAACTTGCCCCTCTAAGTAGGGACAGTCTTCCGGAGGAGAGAGGCTGCCGCGCCAATTTTGTAGATCTTCGGAATTCAATTTCTTACGCCACGATCTCGCTCATCGCCTATCGGTTGCCGCCCGGAACCCAGAGTACTTCAGTTTCGTCTTGTTTGTTTACAAAACGCGCCAAAACAAAGAGATAGTCAGAGAGGCGATTGAGATAATGAATGACGGATGGGTTGATTGGATTCTCTGCAGACAAGGTCACCGCATGCCTTTCTGCTCGCCTGGCAACACAGCGGGCCAAGTGAAGATGCGCACCAAAGGGGGAGCCGCCAGAAAGCACAAAGCTATTGAGTGCGGGGAGGTCGGCATTCTTCTGGTCCATCGAAACCTCCAACCATGACACTTGTTCTTCGGTGACGCGCAGACAAGCGCCCTCTTTTTCGCCCTCGGATTGAGGCACGCAGAGGTCGGCTCCGACGTCGAAAAGGTCGTTTTGAATTCGTTCGAGCTCGGCTGAAAGATCGTCGTTCTGGCAATGAGTTCGACTCACACCGATGACCGCCCCGAGTTCATCGACTTCACCGTACGCCCATATCCGCGGCGCGTCTTTTTGAACACGTGTGCCATCACCCAGGCCCGTTTCGCCTTGGTCGCCAGTTTTTGTGTAGATGCGTGATAAGTGAACCATTGGGGGACTCTCCAGTGAGTAGGACAGGACCGTGAGGTCCAAATCAGAACTGTTCTTCGTCGTTTTTCTCTTCAGCAATGCGAATTTCGCGCAAGACCTGAGTATCATGCAAGTAAGGATTTGCGTCGCCGCCAACGCTCATAAGAACGCTATAGAAGCGCAAAGCTCGATCGAAGTCTTTCGCCTGCAAATAGGCCCGTGCCAACAATCGGTTGGCTTCCAGAAGCCCACGTTTGCCGGCCGATTCAACAAATCCGTGATCATCGACAACGTCAGACAGCAGCGCGATGACTCTTTCGCCCTGCTCAATCTCACTATTCCGTTGGGCAACGATCAGACGTGCAACCAATTCGTCTTCATTCACTTGGTTCAGCCAATCATCATAGTGGATGAGCGCTCGGAACCGTAACCCGCTGGCAATTTCGTCGTTCACATGCGTCGATGCGGCTTCCCACATGGCATCGGCGATCACCCTGCGGGTAGCGATGATTTCAGGCTCGCGATTCACACCTATGGCATGAGCGTCGAGTATCTCTTGTTCTGCTTCGGCTTCGTCCAGCTCACTCAGTCGCACATGGATATCGATCCGCAAAGCGATTGCCGGCAGGGTCAGCATTTGCCATTGCTGATGCTCTTTCTCGAACCCTTCCAAGTCGTGGAGTACGCTTCGGAGCTGCCGTAATTGTGCTGGGAGATCCGTTGACAGGAGCGCCAAGTGATAGGCCGTCTTGGCGCGGTGGAATGTCGCTGTGGCAGCAAGC